>NZ_JCAIOM010000003.1:0-314011 GCF_059587025.1 Chryseobacterium sp. DZ-32 | reverse complement strand
TAAATTTTACATTACAGTGATATTTATTCCTAAAGGACTGGAAGGCAGGGAGAAAAATTTTAAACATTTGTTTGGAATGGAAGGAAGGAGTTGGAGTGTGGGAGGGTTTGAGGGTGAGAGAGCGTGAGAAGGGAGGGATTCGAGATTCGAGATGCGGGATACGGGGAGCGAAGTGCAAGGATGAGTGGTTTCGGGATGATTGTAATATACTATATATAATAAAGGGATAAGTTAGGCGAAAGCTCGTTCCTATTGAATGGTTTTTATTTTTTACCGCGGATGACACAGATTGACACGGATCATGATGGATATTTTATATATGAACTTGTTTTCATTGGGCCAAATTATTACTTATTACTTATATCCTACCCTCCTTCCCTAGCCCTGATAGGAATGGTTACCCCACAGCATGGGTTGGGGAGTGGGTGGGACTGAGCGTGGGAGTGCGCTGGCGCGAGGAGTATGAATGGATAGCAGGAAACAGCTCCTGAAAAAGTTGGAAAGTTTGGGAGCCTAGAGTTGTAGGGTGAAAAAGTTTAAGTGTATGGGAGAAGAGAGAATAAAAAAGAGGAATATGAAATTCTAATGGATTTTCTGCTGTATTAAAAAAAAACATTCCGTAAGAATCCTGTACATAAGGGACTCCTACGGAATGGGGATAAAACGAAGTTATATTTCTAGTTCAGAACGTATGATGTTCCGTCTCTTCCGTCTTTTAATTCGATACCTTCTGCAAGCAGTTTATCTCTGATCTGGTCTGAAAGTTCGAAGTTTTTGGATTTTCTTGCCTGGTTTCTCAATTCGATCAAAACTTTTAAGGTCTGATCAAGTTTTTCATTGTTATTTTCTTCTACGGTCTGTAATCCCAGAACGTCGAAGATGAAAGCATTCAGTGTTGACTTTAAGTCTTCAAGATCTTCTGTTGTAATTGTTTCTTTACCATCTTTCAGCGCAAAGATATATTTCACCGCTTCAAACAGGTGGGCAATCAGGATTGGCGAATTAAAATCATCTGTTAATGCTTCATAGGCTTTATTTTTCCATTCTTTCAGGCTAAAACCGGATTGTTTTGAATCATCAGGGGTAATAGAAGCCAATACTTTCACAGCTTCCATTAATTTGATAAATCCTTTTTCGCTTGCTATCATGGCATCGTTTGAAATATCCAGAACGCTTCGGTAGTGCGCCTGCAGGAAGCAGAAGCGTACAATTGAAGGGTGGAACGGTTTTTCAAAGAAGTCGTTATCTCCTGTCACCAGCTGCATTGGCAGAATATAGTTTCCTGTAGATTTGCTCATACGCTGAGAATTCATCGTCAGCATATTGGCGTGCATCCAGTAATTTACCGGTGCAGCATCGTTGCAGGCTTTCCCTTGTGCAATTTCACATTCGTGGTGAGGGAATTTTAGGTCCATTCCTCCTCCATGGATATCGAATGTTTCACCCAGATATTTTGTACTCATTGCAGTACATTCAAGGTGCCATCCCGGGAAACCTTCTCCCCAAGGGGAATTCCATCTCATGATGTGAGCCGGAGAGGCTTTTTTCCACAATGCAAAATCCTGAGGGTTTTTCTTTTCACCCTGTCCGTCAAGGTCTCTGGTATTGGCGAAAAGCTCTTCTATGTTACGTTTTGAAAGCTCACCATAATTCAGCCCTCTTTTATTGTACTCCAAAACATCAAAATACACTGAACCGTTGCTTTCGTAAGCAAATCCTCTTTCAATTAGTTTTTGAGTTAACTCGATCTGCTCTACAATATGTCCTGTAGCAGTAGGTTCGATGTTTGGAGGAAGTAAGTTGAACATATCCAGGACTTTGTGAAAGTCTACGGTGTATTTCTGTACAATTTCCATAGGCTCCAGCTTTTCAAGTCTGGTTTGTTTTACGAATCTGTCGTTATCTACATTTCCATCATCGGTAAGGTGTCCTGCGTCGGTAATATTTCTCACATACCTTACTTTGTATCCCAAATGCATCAGGGTACGGTAGATAAAATCGAAAGAAAGGAAAGTTCTTACATTTCCCAAATGTACATTGCTGTACACGGTAGGTCCGCAGACATACATTCCGACATTTCCTTCCAAGATAGGTTTGAATATTTCTTTTTCCGCTGTAAGGGAGTTATATAATTTTAATTGCATTTATTTTTAAGTTAAAGATTTAATGATTTTAAAGATTCAAAATTGAGTTAAAAAATACTTTTGTCACAACAAATAATTGTCGTGATAAAAATCTTATCTGAAACTTTTTTAAATTTTATCATAATTAAATCGCTTTTAAATGATGATGCAGATGATCTACATAATCATTGATAATAAACTCCAACGTATAAACCTGCGGTTCTGTTTTGCTAGTATCACAGGTTCTTTGTAATGCTTCATCCGGGATATTTTCTACAATATGAACAATCTGATAGTTCAAGGATTTCCACAGATCAATAAGATCTGAAACAGGAACATTCTGATAGTTCTGAGCTTTCACCCAAAAGTTCTGATCATAAACGATATTCTCGTTCTCTTTGTATTGGGTTACAACAAATCTACGGATATTCGTTAAAGCACTGTCACAAAGATGGCCAATAATTTCTTTTTTGGACCATTTTTCCGGTGCATTTTTGTAATTCCATTCGTCTTCAGAAATTGTCTGGAATCTCTGGAGCTCTGCATCAATAATATTTTTAAGGATCTGGTAGTTCATTGTTTATTAATCAAGCTTTGCATGACTTCCTACGTAATGTAAGAATTCCTGTCTTGTGATAGGGTTTGTTCTGAAAATACCACTGAGTTCCGCAGTAATTGTGGAGCTTGCTGTATCTTTTATTCCTCTGCAGTTGACACAAAGGTGTTTTGCATCAATAATGCAGGCTACATCTTTCGTTCCCAAAGCTTCTTTCAATGCGTCTACAATCTGCATGGTAAGCCTTTCCTGAACCTGTGGTCTTTTCGCGTAATAATCAACAATTCTGTTAATTTTTGAAAGACCAATTACTTCGCCATTGGAAATATAAGCAACATGGGCTCTCCCTATGATGGGTAAAAAGTGGTGCTCGCAAAAAGAGTATACCGTGATATCCTTTTCCACCAGCATCTGGCGGTATTTGTATTTGTTGGAGAAAGTGGAGATTCCTGGTTTATTTTCAGGAAGAAGTCCTCCGAAAATCTCGTTCACATACATTTTGGCAACACGTCTTGGAGAATCCTTCAGAGAGTCATCTGTCATATCCAATCCCAACGTTTCCATAATCTCACCAAAAAGCTCAGTAATTTTTTCAATTTTTTCCTGTGGCGATTTATCAAAAGCATCTTCCCTTATAGGCGTATGTTCTTTTCCAGTGAAAATATCATCGTCGTTATCAGTAAAATCAACCATTTTTATTTAATTTGCAGCAAAAATACGGATAATATCTGTTCATCTATATTCAATTAGGGTGAAAAACATTATCTTTTATAACCAGCTCAGATTAAAAAGCCTATGATTATTGTCGAAGAAGTACAAAACCAACTCCATAAAAGGGAATTTCTGGAATTCCCGGCCCGTCTTTATGAACACGACAAAAATTATATCCGCCCTTTAGATAAACATATTGAGGAGATTTTTGATCCTGCCAAGAATAAATTCTTCAAAAACGGAGAATGTAAAAGGTTTCTGTTTAAAAGAAATGGTAACACCGTTGGGAAAGTAGCTGTTTTTGTGAACGGCTGTTATGAACAGAAGCAGCCTACGGGAGGAATTGGATTTTTCGACTGTATTAATGATCAGGAAACTGCCAATTTTATTTTTGACCATTGTAAAAACTGGCTTCAAATAAAAGGGATTGAAGCAATGGACGGACCTATCAATTTTGGGGAACGGGATAAATTCTGGGGGCTTTTAATTGAAGGTTTTATCGAGCCTTTATTTGGAATGAACTACAATTTCCCTTATTACAAAGATCTTTTTGAAAATTATGGTTTTCAGATTTATTTTGAACAGCTATGTTTTACCAGACCTGTTTTTGCGGAAGTGTCGAGGATCTTTACCATTGCGCATGAAAAGAACAGAAGAAACCCTGCGATCTCAGCACAACCTATGAAAAAGAATAATCTGCCGAAGTTTGCAAAGGATTTTACAGAGATTTATAATAAAGCATGGGCATCTCATGGAGAAGGAAAGCATCTTGAAGAAGCAAAAGTTCTGAAGATGTTCAACACCATGAAACCTATCATTAATGAACATATCTCCTGGTTTGTCTACGAAAACGAAAAACCGATTGCGATGTGGATCAATATTCCTGATCTCAACCAGTGGTTTAAATACCTGAACGGGAAATTCGGGATTTTTCAAAAGCTTAAATTTTTGTTTTTAAAACGTTTTAAAAAGAATGAAAAAATGGTGGGGCTTGTTTTTGGTGTTGTCCCGGAATGGCAGAAGAAAGGCATAGACGGATATATGATCTGGGAAGGAACTCAACATTTAAGAAAACATACGGATTTTACCATTACGGAGCTTCAATGGATTGGTGATTTTAACCCTAAAATGATTAAGATTGCAGAAACTCTTGATACCACAGTAACGCGCAAGCTTGCTACTTACCGGTATTTGTTTGACAGGAGTAAGGAGTTTGAGACACACACAATACTATAGCTAAATACTTTAACAAAATTTCATCATTTTAAGAATAATAATCGTATTTTTGAAAATAACTTTTGAAAACTTTAATAAAACTAACAAAATGAGAAAAGTAATTATATGCGCCTTACTGGTTACTTCATGCATTGTATTTGCACAGGATTTTACTCCTGATAACTACTCATCCGGCTACTCAAGTACAATATCTGTAAACAGCCTCGGAGGAGATCACGCAGTATTCGGAGTACGATCAGAAAACTATGGGAGAGCATTAAAGTATGATGAAATAGCAGGTTCTCCTTATTACAATTCAGAGTTTCATCTTGCTAAAGTAGGTGAAAACTTTGAAAAAGTACCTGTAAGATACAATAGCTACAAGGATGAAGTAGAATTTCAGAAAGAAGGTAAACCTTTGGTCCTGCCTAAAGAAGAACAGTTTTCCAAAATTGAAATTTCATCGCCAAAAAGCACAATGGTATTATTAAAAACTGATGATGATCTGAGTGGTTATTTTTTTGAATTAGTTAATGGTAAAATTCCGCTTTTCAAAAAAATAAAGGTTAAATTTCAAGATGCCATCCCTGCAGCCAATTCATATGCAACTGATAAAGCGGCTTTTTTTAAAACATTAGACCCTGTTTACTATATCAAAACAGAATCAGGATATATTAAAAAACCGAAGAAAATAAAAGATATCACAGAGGCCTTCCCTGCAAAAAAGGATGAGATTGAAAACTTTGTAAAATCTAATAATATTAAAATCAACAAAGAAGAAGACCTCATCAAACTGGTTAAGTTCTTAAATCAATAAAAAAATAAACCCCTGTGAAATTTACAGGGGTTCCTTCATTTTGGTACTTTTATTAGAATAGCTCACCGGCTACTTTTTTGATGTTATCACTTTTTCCCATTGAGTAAAAGTGGAGAACAGGAACTCCAAAGTCCAAAAGTTCTTTACACTGAGCAATAGACCATTCTATTCCGATCTGTTTTACCGCTTCATTATTCTTTGCATTTTCCACCTCATTGATCAGTTCTTCAGGAAGATCTATTTTGAATACCTGTGGCAGGATTTTCAAGTGCTTCTTAGTGGCAATAGGTTTGATTCCCGGAATAATTGGAACCATTATTCCCATTTCTCTTGCTTTCTGAACGAATTCAATATACTTTTTATTGTCAAAAAACATCTGGGTAACGATATAATCTGCTCCGGCATCTACTTTTTGCTTCAGCCACTTCAGATCATAATTCATGGAGGGCGCTTCCATATGTTTTTCGGGATATCCAGCAACACCGATGCAGAATTTGTTCAGTTCATCACAAACCTGTTCTTCGTTATGAAGATATTTTCCCCTTCCCAGATCATTAATCTGGTTGACAAGATCCATTGCACTAGCGTGTCCTCCCTGAGTAGGTTCAAAATACTGATGTCCTTTCATGGCGTCCCCTCTTAAGGCCATTACATTATCTATCCCAAGATACATACAGTCTACCAGCAGATATTCTGTTTCTTCTTTTGTAAAACCTCCGCAAAGAAGATGTGGTACTGTATCAACATTGTATTTATGCTGGATGGCAGCACAAATCCCCAGTGTTCCGGGGCGCATTCTTGTAATACGACGCTCCATCAAACCATTTCCTTTGTCCAGATAAATGTATTCTTCTCTGGATGTGGTCACATCAATGAAAGGAGGTTTGAACTCCATCAACGGATCTATATTGGTATAAAGGTCTTCAATACCTATTCCCTTTTGTGGCGGAACAACTTCTAAGGAGAATAAAGTTTTTCCATTTGCGTTTTTAATGTGTTCTGTTATCTTCATGTCAATGTTAATCTGCTAAATTGGGTGACAACCATTTTTTCGCTTCCTGGATGCTACAACCTCTTCTTGCTGCATAATCTTCAAGCTGGTCTTCTGTTATTTTTCCTAATCCGAAATATTTGGCATGCGGGCTTCCGAAATAATATCCGGAAACAGATGCTGTAGGGAACATGGCAAGGCTTTCTGTAAGGAAAACCCCAGTATTCTCTTCTACTTTTAAAAGGTCCCAGATGGTTTTCTTTTCCAGATGGTCCGGGCAAGCCGGATAACCTGGGGCGGGACGGATTCCTTTATATTTTTCGGCAATCAATTCTTCATTGCTTAAGTTTTCCTGATTGGCATATCCCCAATATTCTGTTCTTACTTTTTTGTGCAAAAATTCTGCATAAGCTTCTGCAAAACGGTCTGCAAGAGCTTTTACCATGATGGAATTATAATCATCATTGGCTTTTTCGTATTCCGTGGACAGTTCATCGGTACCAAATCCGGTGGTTACACAGAAAGCTCCTACATAATCGGTTTTTCCTGAACTTTGAGGGGCGATAAAATCACTGAGTGCGAGATAGTCTTTTCCTTTTGATCTCTGAGCCTGCTGTCTTAAGGTTAAAAACTTTGCCTGCTCATTATTATTTTCATCAAAAATTAAAATATCATCGGATTCATTGGAATTGGCCTTAAAGATTCCGAAGATGGCTTTTGCGGTTAAAAGTTTCTCATCCAGAATTCTATTCAAAATGACCTGAGCATCTTTGAACAGTTCTTTTGCCTGAGCTCCTACCACCTCATCTTCTAAGATATTCGGGTATTTTCCGTGAAGATCCCAGCTTCTGAAAAACGGAGACCAGTCGATGAAAGGAAGAAGCTCTCTCAGATCCTGATTTTCAATTACTTTTATTCCGAGATTATTCGGTGTGAAAATTTCTTCATTTTCCCAGTCAATTTTAAATTGATTTTCCCTTGCTTCTTTAATGGAAACATAATCTTTATCCACCTGTCTGTTCAGAAACTTTTCTCTGAAATCAGAGTAGTCGTTCTTTAAATCCGAAACATATTCTTTATTTCTGTCACCCAGCAATGAGCTTACAACGTTTACCGCTCTTGAAGCATCATTTACGTGAACGACGGCATTTTTATATTTTAAATCGATTTTCACTGCGGTATGTGCTTTTGAAGTTGTAGCACCACCGATTAATAATGGAAAATCTAAATTTTGTCTTTCTAATTCTGAAGCGATGTACACCATTTCATCCAAACTTGGGGTAATCAGTCCGCTTAGCCCAATAACATCTACTTTTTCTTCAATGGCAGTCTGAATAATCTTTTCGGCAGGAACCATTACTCCAAGGTCAACAATTTCATAGTTGTTACAACCTAAAACAACACTCACAATGTTTTTGCCGATATCATGAACATCTCCTTTTACCGTTGCCATTAAGATTTTTCCGTTAGCAGGTTTTGTTCCGTCTTTTTCTGCTTCAATGAAAGGCTGTAAATAAGCTACTGCCTTTTTCATTACCCTTGCGGATTTTACAACCTGTGGAAGGAACATTTTACCGCTTCCGAATAAATCTCCTACGACTCCCATTCCGGTCATTAAATTCACTTCGATAACATGTAGCGGTCTTTCTGCCAATTGTCTTGCTTCTTCTACATCTTCTTCAATAAAACGGTCGATTCCTTTTACCAAAGCATGGGTAATCCTTTCCTGCAATGGATTGTTTCTCCATTCTAAGTCTTCAGTTTTTTCTTTTTTAACTGATTTATGCTTTTCGGAATAGTCGAGAAGTCTTTCTGTAGCATCTTCTCTTTTATCCAGGATGACATCTTCTACAAGCTCCAGCAATTCTTTATTAATTTCATCATAAACCTCCAGCATAGCCGGATTTACAATACCGATGTTCATTCCTGCCTGAATCGCATGGTACAGGAATACAGAGTGCATGGCTTCTCTCACCGTATCATTTCCACGGAAAGAGAAAGAAACATTACTCACGCCTCCACTCACGGATGCGTAAGGAAGGTTTTGTCTTACCCAGCGTGTCGCTTCAATAAAATCGATGGCATTTCTTCTGTGCTCATCCATTCCAGTTGCTACCGGAAAGATATTTAAGTCAAAAATGATATCTTCTGCGGGGAAGCCAATCTGGTTCACCAAAATATCATAGGAACGTTTTGAAATTTCAATTCTTCGTTCAAAACTGTCTGCCTGTCCTACCTCATCAAATGCCATTACAATGACAGCTGCACCATACCTTTTGATAGCCTTGGCATGTTTGATAAATTCTTCCTCGCCTTCTTTTAAGCTAATGGAATTCACGACACATTTTCCCTGAGCTACCTGAAGACCTGCTTCAAGGATCTCCCATTTGGAAGAATCTACCATAATCGGGATTCTTGCAATATCCGGTTCAGAGGCAATTAAGTTCAGGAATTTGATCATCGATGCTTTTCCATCGATCAACCCATCATCAAAGTTAACATCCAGAATCTGGGCACCTCCTTCTACCTGATGGCGGGCAATATCTAAGGCTTCTGAGAATTTCTCCTCTTTAATCAGTCTTAAAAACTTTTTGGATCCGGCAACATTTGTTCTTTCACCAACGTTGATGAAATTACTTTCCGGGGTTATGATAAGAGGCTCGAGGCCTGATAATCTTAAATACTTCATTTTATTCTTCTAAAATATAGTAGGCATTATTGGCATTCTGCTTCAATAAATCCCTATGCTTACTTAAAGCTGTAATCAGCGGAAATCTTTTGTATGCTAAACCATGTTCTTTAGCAAATTCTTCAATCTCCTCTGTAATTTCATTATAATACATATAACTGTAATTGGGAAACAGATGGTGAGCAACATGAAAATTGAAATTTCCCAACACATTTCTTACAAACCAGTTATTTTCTTTGAGATCATTGGTTACTTCCAGCTGGTGGCGAAGCCAGCTAAACGGCAGACCATTCTCTTTATTTAATTTTGGAAAGGCATTATCAGGAAGCGGATGCAAAGGCAGTAACACAAACAATGCAAAAATACTTGCTGATATCACCTGTAAAAACCACGCTCCTAAAGCCAATCCTATTGATACTTTAAAGAACACTACAGGAACAACGATCTGATAAAAGAAATAGAACAGCTTATAGCTTATCATTTTTACTTTTTCAATGGTGGGTATCTTTCCCTGGGTTTTTAAAATCACCCTTTCTTTATCAAAAAAGTCTCTGAAGTCTCTTATAAACATCCAGTTGAACAAATACAACGGATAGACTAAAAAGAAAAACTTGTCCTGATACTTCTGTACTCCTTTCGCTTTAATCCACGGTACAATTAAAAGCAGTCCGCTCTGCTCGATATCCGTATCCCATCCATCTACGTTCGGATAGGCGTGATGGCTTGCGATATGTCTTTTTTTCCAGATATATGAATTGGCGCCTACAAAATCAAAAATGTGAAGAACCAGCCCGTTTAATCTTTTACTTTTATAAATATTGTTATGGGCCGCTTCGTGGATTAAGTTTAAATAAATCAAAACCAGAGAAATTCCCATTAAAACAAAACTCAGAATATAGATCCAATGCTTTTCGGCATTAAGAACAGCGAGAAAATATAAACCAATATAGACCAATGGCAGGATGACTGCTTTGATCTGAATGTAGATATCTCTGTTTTCAGAAATGGCTTCTACTCTTTGGTTCACTTTCTTTCTCAGCTCATTAAATAATCTGACATCCTCGGAATCTTTTAAGTAAATTGGCTTTTCCATATTTATAACTTTGTGGTTTACTTAAAGTTAATATTAATATTTCAGCCTTTATTCTTGATTTTAATTAAAAAAATCTATCAAATCATACAAATTTCTTCAATTTCCTTGGCTCATATTTTTCTACCAGATCAGCAATCGCTTTAATATGTTCAGGCGTTGTACCACAGCATCCTCCTATAATATTGATTAATCCTTTCTCTACATATTCTTTGATCTGCCTTGCCATATCTTCCGGAGTTTCGTCATATTTTCCAAAAGCATTCGGTAAACCGGCATTCGGATATGCTGAAACATAGAATTCTGAATTATGAGCCAGTGTTTCAAGATAAGGAGTCAGCTGATCTGCTCCCAATGCACAGTTGAAACCTACACTTAATAAATTCAGGTGGGAAACTGAGATCAGAAAAGCTTCTGCGGTCTGTCCACTCAATGTTCTTCCTGAAGCATCTGTAATAGTTCCTGAAACCATAATTGGAATCTTAATTCCTCTTTCATCCTGAAGTTCATCAATCGCAAATAAAGCTGCTTTCGCATTCAGTGTATCAAAGATGGTTTCTACCAGAAGAATATCTGAACCTCCATCCAGCAGCGCTTCACATTGCTGCTTGTATGCTACTCTCAATTCTTCAAAGGTGATGGCTCTGTATCCCGGATCATTTACATCCGGACTTAAGCTTGCGGTTCTGTTGGTAGGTCCGATAGATCCTGCGACGAATCTCGGTTTATCCGGATTTTTTGCTGTATACTCGTCACAGACTTTTCTTGCAATTTTTGCTGACTCATAGTTCAGGTCGTATACCAGATCTTCCATATGATAATCTGCCATGGCAATAGTAGTTCCAGAGAACGTATTGGTTTCAATAATGTCCGCTCCTGCTTCAAGATATTTCCTGTGGACTTCTTCAATAGCCTGAGGTTGCGTCAGAGAAAGCAGGTCATTATTTCCTTTTACCGGATGTTCCCAATCTTTGAAACGCTCTCCGCGGTAGTCTTCTTCTTCAAATTTGTATCTCTGGAGCATTGTTCCCATTGCTCCGTCAAGAATTAAAATTCTTTCGGATAAAGCTTTATATAATTGTTCTGAATTTTTCATTTTATCGATTTTAGGTAAAGCCTGCAGCTGTTTGAATTAATCCAAAGCTTGTTTTAAATCTGCAATGATATCATCCACATTTTCCAATCCTACTGAACAACGTACCAGTCCTGCAGTAATTCCTACTTCATTTCTTTCCTCGTCTGATAATTTGGAATGCGTTGTAGAAGCCGGATGCGTAACGATCGTTCTTGTATCACCTAAGTTGGCAGACAATGAACACATTTGTATCTTATCTAAAAAGTTTCTTCCTCCTTCTATTCCCCCTTTTATTTCAAAGGCCACAATATTTCCTCCGAGTTTCATCTGCTTTTTGGCGACTTCATAACCAGGATGGGATTTCAGGAATGGATATTTTACCAGTTCAACATTTGGATGACTTTCTAAAAACTCAGCTACCTTCAATGCATTCTCACAATGCTTTTCTACACGGATAGCCAGTGTTTCCAGACTTTTTGATAATACCCAGGCGTTGAAAGGAGACAATGCAGGCCCTGTATTTCTTGCGAAAAGATAAATTTCTCTGATCAGGTCTTCTTTTCCTACTGCGATTCCTCCTAAAACTCTCCCCTGTCCGTCAATCAGTTTCGTTGCTGAGTGTACCACAATATCTGCACCATATTTGATGGGCTGCTGAAGATAAGGTGTTGCAAAACAATTATCTACAATAAATATAAGATTATGCTTTTTGGCGATCTGACCGAAAAACTCTAGATCAAGAATTTCAATAGCGGGATTGGTAGGTGTTTCAAGATATAAGATCTTTGTATTGGGCTTAATATATTGTTCTACATTCTCTGCATCTTCTGCTTTGAAGTAAGAGGTTTCAATATTCCATTTCGGGAAGTATTTGGTAAACAACGTATGGGTAGACCCGAATACTGACTGGCAGCTTACGATATGATCTCCGGCATTCAATAATGTGGCAAATGTAGAATAGATGGCTGCCATTCCTGTTGCAAAGGCATATCCTGCTTCTGCACCTTCCATTTTAACGATCTTATCTGTAAATTCGGTTACGTTTGGATTAGAGAAACGGCTGTATAAATTTTTAGGTTTTTCTTCTGCAAAGCTTGCTCTCATATCCTCCGCATCCTGAAATATAAAGCTGGAGGTAAGATAGAGCGGCGTAGAATGCTCATCAAACTGAGTTCTTTCCGTCTGGGTTCTTATTGCTGATGTTTCAAAATTTTCCATATAGTTTTAATTAATTTACCAATATATCAGTCTAACAATGTACCAATTAAAATCTTCGCTTTGCTCAGAATAACGACACCAATTATTGGTAAACTGATACATTATTAGATTGTTATATTAAATATTATTTTGTTTCACTTACTCTTAAAATATCTCCGAATACTCCTCTTGCGGTTACCTTTGCACCAGCTCCGGCTCCCATAATCACGATTGGATTTTCTCCATAGCTTTCTGTGTAGATTTCAAAGATGGAGTCTGAACCTTTCAGTTGTCCCAATGCTGAAGTTGCAGGAACAGAAACCAGTTTTACATCCAGTTCACCTTTATCTTTCTGTAAATCTCCGTGCAGATCACCTACATATCTCAATACATGTCCCGGTTCCTGGTTTCCTTTTATTTTCTGATATTCTTCGTCCAGTTCTTCCAGCCTTGAAAGGAATTCTGATTTTGAAACTTCAAGAAGGCTTTCCGGAACAAGATTCTGAATATTAATATCTCCGAATTCGTTGATTAAGTCTAATTCTCTCGCCAGAATCAATAATTTTCTTGCTACATCGTTTCCTGATAAGTCTTCTCTCGGATCCGGTTCTGTATATCCTTTCTCCAAAGCTTCGTTGATAATGGTTGAGAATTTATCGTCCCTCAAAGAAAAATTATTGAACACATAACTCAATGTTCCTGAGAATACGCCTTTAATTCTTGTGATATTTTCTCCTGAAAGGTGTAATAACTTGATGGTATCAATTAACGGTAATCCTGCTCCCACATTGGTTTCATACAGGTAACGTCTGTTATTTTTATTCAACGTATATCTTAGTTTTCTGTATTCTTCAATTGGAAGGGTATTGAAAATTTTGTTGGAAGAAACCAGATCAAAACCGTTTTCTGCCAAAGCGTGATAGTTTTTAACAAAATCCTTGCTTGCGGTGTTATCCACAACGATCAGATTTTCCAGTTGGTTTTCGTTGGAGAAATTAATCAGTTCTTCAACATTTGACGGACGTTCTGCTGTTAAAACCTCATCCCCCCAATTGGCATCAAATCCTTTTTTGTTGAAGGCAATTTTCTTTGAGTTGGCTACTGCAACTACTTTAAGGTCTATTTTTTTACGTTTTTTAATTTCTTCTGCAGATTCAAGTACCTGTTCTATCAAGGTTTTTCCTACATTTCCATGGCCAATAATGGCCAGATGAACGGTTTTCGGTTTTTTGAAAATTTCAGATTCTATGATGTTTCTTGTTTTTTCATCCTGTGAAGACGTCACTACGATATTGACTCTGTTTTCTCCTGCTACCTGGTTCAAAAGCAATGGAAAAACATTATTTCTTGCCAGCTCAGCAAAGACTTTATTAAAATCTTCTGCTACAAAACCAATGACAGAAACATTATTGATACTATAGATCTGGGAAACTTTTCCTGACTTTCTTTCTGCTTCAAATTCATCGATAAGACAAGCCACTGCCTTCTCTGCATCATTTTCATGAACCAGGATAGAAATTCCGTTTTCTACGGCCTGCTGAGAGATTACTCCTACACTGATACGCGCCAAAGTAAGCGCTTTAAAAATTCGTCCGTCAATCCCGATTTCTCCCAGGAAATCTTCTCCTTCAAATTTAACGATTGATCTGTTCTTCAAAAATTTTATTTCGTTAGCATTTTTCATTACTTCTATAAAATGTTTTTAATGATATTATTTAATTGTTGATATTCCATTAGGAAGGCATCATGCCCGTGTATAGATTGGATCTCGTGATAAGAAACATCTTTATTTTTCTCTTTTAAGTTTTCAAAACACATTCGGATTTCAGAAGCCGGGAAAAATAAATCTGTATCTACGGAGATCATGTGCATTCGTGCCTGTATGTTCTCCAGTGCTGTATCAGCAGCATTTATATTCATCAAGAGATGATTCATCAATTTGTAAGCTTTTAAACTAAATCTTTCGTTTAGTGCATTACCATGATAAACCAGCCAGTCTTCTGATTCCAGGCGTTGTTTGTCCTGATTATATTGGTTTTGAAATCTGTCATTGAGCGACTGCGGTGTTCTGTAGCACAACATGGCATGAATTCTTGCTTTCTGTAATGGTTCTTCCTTATCATTTAATAAAAATTTCTGAACCAGACACTGTGCATGAAGCCAGTCGTGCGTTCTGTAATCGCAGGCAATAGGAATAAAAATCTCAGCAAGATCCGGCTGCTGGGCAAGCATTTCCCAGGCAATACCTCCTCCCAGAGAGCCTCCTATAATGGCATATAAATTTTTGATCTGTAAAACTTCAAGCCCTTTCAGAAATATCGCAGCGATATCTGAAGGAGTAAAGTCTTCATAATCTTCAATTAAAAAATCGTCATATCCGTTTCCTGGTATATTGAAGCACAGAACGGTATACTGATCGGTATCAACAATCTGATTTTTCCCTACCAGCTGTTTCCACCAGCCTTTTTCTCCGGATACATTTGAGTTTCCGGTGAGAGCATGGTTGATTAAGACAACAGGGGCTGTAAACAGATCTTTCCCAAAGAGCTGATAGCTCAACGGGATATGGTATTCCTTTTGGGAATGAGTTTGATAAGAAAGATTAATATAGTTTAGTTCTGTTTTCAATTCTATTAAATTTTAATACAATTGAAAATGCCACAGGAAATGGCTGAAAAAGAACTTCAGTGAGTTATCTGTCCAAAATTATTTGGTAGAACGTAGCACCTTCTTTGCTTGCGCAAAGGGTTGCTAAGGTTTCATAGGGTCTAATCCCTCAACCTTTCTTGATAACATTTTCAATATTTGAATGAACGAATGGTGCAAAGGTAGTTCTTTTCTTTTAATTTCAAAAAAAAATTATTTTAATATTTAAAAAAGCCCTTAAATACAAGTATTCCAAGAGTATATTAATAATTATTCAGATGAAAAAAATTGGAATTACTTCTCAAAAAAACTAACTTCGTATGGAAAAGTGATGAGATATGACCGCCGAAAAAGATAGATTACAAGATACCAAATGGAAAAACTGGGGACCTTATGTAAGCAACCGGCAGTGGGGAAATGTACGCGAAGATTATAGCCCGAACGGGAATGCCTGGAATTTTACCAACCATAATAATGCAGAAAGCTATGCCTACCGTTGGGGTGAAGAAGGTATTGCCGGAATTTCTGATGTAAAGCAGCTTTTATGTTTTGCTTTTTCGTTCTGGAACAAGAAAGACAAAATGGTAAAGGAACGATTCTTTGGTTTGAGCAATCCTCAGGGTAATCATGGGGAAGACATCAAAGAAATCTTTTATTATCTGGATAATACACCTACTCATAGTTATATGAAAATGGTTTATAAATATCCCATCAATGAATTTCCTTACGATGAACTTGTTGCAGAAAACGGAAGACGCAGTAAAAAGGAACCGGAATATGAAATTTTCGATACTGGAATTTTCGATAATGATGAATATTTTGATATTTTCATTGAATATTGCAAGGCCGATCACAATGATATTCTTGCCAGAGTAACGGTCTGTAACCGAAGTCAGCATGAAGCACCTATTCTGGTAGCGCCTACTGTATGGTTCAGAAACAACTGGAAATGGGGATACAACACCTATAAGGCAGAGCTTAATGCTTCTCATGACGGAAGTATCAATATTGGACACGACAGTATCTCCATTAAAAAACTTTATTCCCGAAATACCAATGCACAAAGCGTATTTTGTGATAATGAAACCAATACTTCTAAGCTTTACGGAGCTCCTGCAGGTGAAAATACATATTTCAAAGATGGCATCAATCATTTTATTACCCACCAGGCAAATACGATTAATCCCGCAAAGAAAGGGACAAAAGCTTCTTTCCTGATCGATGAGCTTATCGGAGCTGGAGAATCAAAGGTTTTTGATTTCAGATTATGTCCTGAGGAAAATGATAATCCTTTTGAAAACTTTGATGAAATTTTCAATACCCGGCAGGCTGAAGCTGAAGAGTTTTATCAGGAAATTCAGAATGATACCGTTAACGAAGATGAGAGAAATGTACAGAGACAGGCTTTTGCAGGACTTCTCTGGAATAAGCAGTTCTATCATTATAATATCGGAAAATGGCTGAAAGGTGATCCCAACTTTGAAGCCCCAAGAAATTTCAATGAATATGTAAGAAATACGGAATGGAATCATCTCCATAATAAGGATATTATTTCTATGCCCGATAAATGGGAATATCCATGGTATGCCACATGGGATCTGGCGTTTCATTGTGTTCCTTTTTCCATCATTGATGCGGAATTTGCCAAGGGACAGCTTTTACTTCTTACTAAGGAATGGTACATGCATCCCAATGGACAGCTTCCTGCCTATGAGTGGAATATGAGTGATGTGAATCCGCCGGTACACGCATGGTCTTGTTTCCGTGTTTTTAAAATTGATGAAAAAAATAACGGAAAACCGGATTTATTATTTTTAGAGAAAGTTTTCCAGAAACTGCTTCTTAATTTCACCTGGTGGGTGAACCGAAAGGATAAAAACGGAAAAAATATCTTTGGTGGAGGGTTTCTTGGTCTTGATAATATCGGAGCTTTTGACCGGAATATGGAACTAAAGGACGGACAGCATCTTGAACAGGCAGACGGAACCAGCTGGATGGCCATGTATGCATTGAATATGATGCGTATTGCAATGGAGCTTGCCCAGTATTATCAGGTATATGAAGATATGGCCATCAAGTTTTTTGAACATTATCTTTATATCGCTGAGGCTATGGAAAATCTTGGTGAAGGCACAAAAGGGCTTTGGAATGAAGAAGACGGATTTTTCTATGATGTATTGCAGCTTGGAAACGGAGACAGTGTTTCTTTGAGGTTAAGAAGTATTGTTGGTTTGATTCCTATGTTTGCTGTTGAAATTGTAGACCATCGCTTACTGGAAAAGATGCCGAATTTCAGGACCCGAATGGAGTGGATCTTAAAAAATAAACCGGAGCTTACCAAACTCGTTTCCCATTGGGACGAGGAAGGACACGGACGAAAACACCTTATGAGCATACTTCGTAAAAACAGACTGACAAAAGTTCTGACCAGAATGCTTGATGAAAATGAGTTCCTGAGTTCTTACGGAATACGTGCTATGTCTAAGGTATACGAAGAAAATCCGTTTGTATTCTCTGTACATGGGTCTGAAAATATGGTATACTATACGCCTGCAGAAAGTGACAGCAGAATGTTTGGCGGAAATAGCAACTGGCGCGGCCCCATCTGGTTTCCTATCAATTTCCTGATTGTTGAAAGCCTGCAGCGCTTCCATTATTATTATGGAAACAGTCTGAAAGTAGAATTCCCAACGGGAAGCGGTGATAAAAGAAACCTGGATGAAGTAGCCCAGAATATCAGCAAAAGACTCTGCTCAATATTTTTAAAGGATGAACATGGCCAAAGGGCGTTCAACGGAGGCAATCCCAAGTTCAATTATGATGAACACTTCAGAGATTATATTACGTTCTTTGAATATTTCCATGGTGATAACGGCCGTGGTGTGGGTGCTTCCCATCAAACAGGATGGACTGCTACTGTAGCGAAACTGATAAAGCCAAGACTCACCTTTTAATAAGCAATGAGTAATTGGTAATGAGTAATAATAAAAGCCGGATGAAACATCCGGCTTTTGTTATTTTATATAAGAGATTAAATTTTTTCTCCGTTCACATAGACTTCGTATCCGATTTCTACATTCGGTTCTAACGTTTTTGATACAGAGCAGTATTTTTCAAAAGAAAGTTCTGCAGCCTTTAATGCTTTTTTAGGATCAATTTCTCCTTCCAGAAGGAATTTTACGTTAATCGATTTAAATGGTTTTGCATCTTCTACCTGTACTCTTTCTCCTTCTACCTCTGCCTGAAAGCTTCTGATCTCCTGACGCTGCTTCTTTAAAATAGAAACTACATCAATTCCGCTGCAGCCTGCCACAGCCATCAGTACACTTTCCATTGGAGAAACTCCTTTAGCTCCCGGCTGGGAAGTATTATCCAAAAGAATAGAATTTCCCTGAGCATTGGTACATTCAAATAAAAAATCGTCGTTTATTCTGTTAAGTGTAATTTTCATTGCTTATTGCTTATTGCTTATTGCTTCTACAAAGTTATAAAATTCCTCTCGCTTTTATCTCCAGATATTTATTGATAACATCGATATTCAAATTTTCCGGAAGGGTATAAACGGTATAGATTCCATATTTACGGAGTTCCTGGATGATCAGTTTCTTTTCAAACTCAAATTTTTCTGCAATAATCTCGTCATAAATTTCCTGCATACTTTCAGGATTTTTGTTGATCAGCGTCTGCAATTCTGAATTTTTAAAGAATACCACGACCAGCAAATGGTTTTTTGCAATTCCGCGAAGATATTTCAGCTGCCGGTTTAGTCCGTCTAACGTTTCAAAATTGGTAAAAAGCAGAATTAAACTTCTCTGGTTGATGGAATATTTTACATCCTGATACAAACGGTTGAAATCACTTTCGAAGAAATCTGTTTTGATATTATAAAGAGCTTCAGAGATTTTTTTCAGCTGTCCGGATTTATTATCAGCAGCAATTTTATTTTCAGCTTTTTTGGAAAAGGTCATCATTCCGGCTCTGTCTCCTTTTCTCAAAATAATATGAGACAGCGCCATGGTTGCATTGATGGAATAATCCAGCAAGCTTAATTCGTTGAAAGGCATTTTCATGGTTCGTCCTTTATCAATCAGCATAAAGATACGCTGTGATTTTTCATCCTGAAACTGATTAACCATTAAACGATTTGTTTTCGAAGTTGCTTTCCAGTTGATCGTTCTGATATCATCTCCGGGTACATATTCTTTGATCTGCTCAAATTCCATGGTATGTCCCAACTTTCTGACTTTCTTGATTCCACCTAATAAAAATTCACTCTGAATAGCCATCAGTTCATATTTTCTGAGATGAATAAAAGAGGGATAGGCAGGAAGCATAGCATCTTTCTGGAAAATAAATCTTTTTGAAATCAGTCCTATTGGTGATGATGCGTACACATTCAATCCTCCGAAATGATATTCTCCCCTTTCTTTAGGCTCTAATGTGTATTGAAAAAATGTATTTGCTCCGGAAGTGATCTGTTTTTTGATCAGAAAATCTCTTTTCTGAAACTGAAACGGGATTTCATCAATAATTTTAGTGGCTATGGTAAAGTTGTAATTATTCTTGATGTCAATTTTTACAAAATTCTCATCTCCGTTAGACAGTTTTTCCGGCAGAATTCTTTGAACCTGCAATGCATTCTTTTGGTTGAAAAGCAACAGAAAATCTACCATTGCTGCCAAAAAACAAATCAGGAGTGCGATATGGGCTACCCACATCAGCACCGGAAAGAAAAATGCAAGGACATACAGAATCCCCACTCCGATGAGTGTAAAAAAGAAACGTGTATTGATGTATAAGTTTTTCATTGGTTAGGTGGCAGGTTGCAGATGATAGGTTACAGGTTACAGGTTTTGAGGATTATGTGAACGCACCATAGGTCTTACAGTTGTATTATTGTAATGAGTTAATGAGTCCGTTCAACATTTTGGATATTTCTATAATCTTTTCATTTAATTTTAAATGCTCATTTTCATTTAAAAATTTGAGATTTTTTGAAATAATTAATTGTGTTTCTACTTCCGCACAACTGCCTCTTGATATTTTTAAAAATTGCGCGTAATCAGGTTTGCTTCTCCTGGAGTTTCCCTCTGCAATATTGGAGGGTATAGAAACAGCAGCCCTTCTGATTTGTGATGGCAAGCCATAAATCTCATCCTTAGGAAAAGCTTCTGTAGTTCTGTAGATTTCAGTAACAAAATCAATAGATCTCTGCCAGACTAAAAGTTCTTTAAAATTTGCCATACATAATAATTTTGTAAATATTTAAACATTCACTCACAATCAACTGCTACCGGCTACCTACCATCTACTACCTATTGTTCTATCTCGGTATTTCTATTCCTTCTAAAATCTGACGGATAATTTCATCTGCGGTAAGACCTTCCATTTCTCTTTCCGGAGATACGATGACTCTGTGTCTTAATACGGCGTAGCTTGCTTCTTTAATATCTTCAGGAGTCACAAAGTCTCTACCTCTTAAAGCGGCAAATGACTTTGATGCCGTAAGAAGTGCCAATGAAGCTCGTGGTGAAGCTCCCAGATATAAGAATTGGTTTTCTCTGGTATTGATAATAATTTTAGCAATATATTCCATCAGCTGGCTTTCCACAATAATTTCTTTTACCAGATGCTGGTAGTTTTTCAATTGTTCAGCTGTGATCACGCGGTTGATTCCTTCTGTTTTATCTTCTTTTTTGCTTTCGTGCTGATTTTTAATGATCGCAATTTCCTGCTCAAGATCAGGATATCCTACATTGATTTTGAATAAAAAACGGTCCAGCTGCGCTTCCGGAAGCCTGTACGTTCCTTCATGTTCAATAGGGTTTTGTGTAGCGATCACCAGGAAAGGTTCCTCAAGGGTATATCGTGTACCGTCCATCGTGATCTGCCTTTCTTCCATGACTTCAAATAATGCAGACTGCGTTTTTGCCGGCGATCTGTTGATTTCATCAATCAGGATGAAATTGGAGAAGATAGGTCCTTTTTTAAATTCAAATTCTGAGTTTTTCACATTGAAAACGGATGTTCCCAAAATATCGGAAGGCATAAGATCCGGTGTAAACTGAATTCTGCTGAAACCTACGTCAATGGTTTTGGCTAATAGTTTTGCAGTGATTGTTTTTGCCACTCCCGGAACACCTTCAATCAAAACATGTCCGTTTGAAAGCAAAGCTGCCAAAAGATGTTCAATCATTTTCTCCTGCCCTACGATCACTTTTCCGATCTCAGATTTTACTTTTTCCAAACTTGCACGAAGTTCAATCATATCAATTCTCGACTGAAACTGCTCTTCCTGCTTATTAAAATTAATAGAGCTTGGGGTTTCTATGTTGGGGTTATCCAGGTTTTCCATAATAAAATTTTTATTTATCATTCTAACAATGTATCTCTTTGAATGGTGACAGCATTGAGCAAATCTACATTGTTAGGTTATTTCTATTGTTATATTATTTAAGTATTTCATCAAGGAGCTTATTGATCCTTGTAAGGTCTTCTTTCATTACACTGGCGTAAGGATCCTGGGCTTTTTTGATAAGCGCTATTGCTTCGCCAATCATTTCTACGGGTTTACCAGTTTTCAGATGTAATTTTTTTGCAAATTCTTCATCTAGATGCTGGGTATCTATCAACAGATCCATTCTTACCTTGTTTAGGAAATATTGAGCTTTCTTGGCCATCATATCATGGAAATCGCCTTCCTGAAGATACAGATTTCCAATGCTTTTCACAAAATCCAGGGAAGTATTTCTCAATGGTTCTGTTACTGGGACTATCCTCTGTTTCCTTTTTGCATTAAAGAAGATAAAAAGAATAAGCCCTCCTAAAAATACCCACCATGCATATTTTAAAGCCGGATTTGACAATATAAATCTCATGAAAAAGCGTGATTCATAGCTTTTGTTTGAGACAAACCAAAGGGTTTCCCTATCCTGAAGATATGAAAATACGTCCTGAGCATATTTTACATTTCCGGGTTTTAGAAGATAATAATTCGTAAGGAAAAGAGGTTCTGTATGAGCATAGATATATCCTTTACCAAACTTTACTTTAATAAAATTGGCCTGATCTGTATTCTTCTTCTCAACGGTTTTCCCCAGTACTTCCACTCCCGGTTTTATGAATGAGAATCCTCTGCCCGACGGAAATTTATCCAGCTTAATAAAATCATTCTGAAATTTTTTGTCGGTAAGCTTCAAAACATTTTCTTCTTCAAAGGAGATCTCTGAATCATAGTATCCGATACTGTCTGAAATTTCTTTAGGCATACGGGTTACCATCAGAAATGCATCTGAGCCTTCAGATATCTGAGTCAGAATTTTATGCCAGGACTCTCTGTCAAGATTATTTTCAATGATGACAATATTGTGAGCCTGTTTTTTATGCTGGCTGTAATATTCGTAAGGAACCTGCTCAATCTTCTTCAGCTTATTTTTAAAAAGATTGTTGGCTTCTTTATTGAAAACAAACAACCCGAACGGAGATTTTTCGTTGATATCAAAATTCTTCCGCCAGTCTGTTGTTTCTTTTTTGTTAACTTCAAGCAATGCCAGAACAATCATCACAATGACGAAAATTACAGCATATGTTTTGAAAGTTTTATTCATGGTTATTATTGTTATGGTTTAAAGGCCTGATATTGATTTTTAAATTTCCGGTAGCTCTCTTCATCAATACTGAATTCTCCATACCAGACATAATCAAAAATATAGGACAGATCAGAAAAGTCATTCTTCAGGTGGGCAGCTTTTAACTCTGCAGTATAATCTTTATTAGTTTTTTCCGGATTCCAGGTGATCAGTTTTTTATCACTCAGTTTTTTAAGAACAAACAGGAATTGATACCGAACTGCGGAACGATAATCTCCTGCGTGTTCAAATTTCGCGATACTATCAGGAAAATTAATTTCATGGATATTCTCATGAAGTTCCTGCACATTAAGATCCAGCTTTTTATTCTTTTTACCAAAAATAAAATTCCCATCTTTTCCCATGATATATCTGATGATGAAATAAAGCAGAAATCCTACAAGAATAATGGCAAACAGTCTGATAAGAACCGTAGTAAGTTCTGCCGACTTAGTGAGTGCTGTATCTCCAAAGATCCCCTGTATGATCTGATTGATCTTCCGCATCAGTTTTTGAAAGAAAGATTCTCTCGGCTTTGAAACGGAATAATCAAACTCATTTCCTTTATATCTTGACGGAATATTCTCTTTAAACGTTTTCGGGTACACTTCATTCTCCGATACCGGATATTTCATCAGTACAGAATCTGCACGCAGCATATTTCTGTAATGCCCGGTAGTGTACAATGAATCTACCAGATCATCAGAAGCAGGAGGGTTATCCTGAGCATGAACCAGCCCGGGAGAAAAGAAAAGCAGTATGAAAAAAAGAGTTTTATTCATTGATTCCAATCGTGTCTATTTCGGCCAATTCAACTTTCTGGTGAAGATCTGTTCTGCTGTCATAATACATTAATCCCGCATTCACATACATAAGGTTGGAAAGAAAAAATGAAAGTAACATAGAAACTCCATAGAATACAAAAAAAATGATTCCGGCAGTTCCGGTAAAAGGATTCTGTTCAAAATTTCCGTCCGGTGTAGAGGTAAGCAGTGATCCGTAAAAAAACATCATCGGAATAAACGTAAAGATAGACGTTATAATGTACATGATAATAAACATCACAAATGCAGCTCCCCAATATTTCCAGAAGGGTGATTTTTCACTTCCATTGGGATAAGAAAACTGAGAACGCAAAGCATAGCTCAAGCTTTCCCAGAACCCTCGGTCCGAATTAAAATAATCATACATCAGAAATGTAGTAAAATTAAATATCGTAGGATAAAGAAGCAGGATAAGGAAGAAACCGATAATGATAAGAACCAGAATATAAGAAAAACCTACTACAAATAAGATTGCCGGAGTAACGATAAAGATCATTCCCAGACATAGTTTTCCAATTCTTCCGGCATTGTTTTTAAAGTCACCGAGAATTTCATCAGTCTTTATTTTTTCTGCTCCCTGTGCAATTCTTTTTAAATAAAAAACAGGATACAGATAATTGACAATCATCAGGACCATGAAAAGCAGGAAAGTCAGTAATCCTACTGTGATCAGCATTCCGGAATTTTCTGAAAAATACTGTTCAAAATAATAGGTTTCACCTCCAAGATTAGATCCGAATATCTGTGAAAACAGCTCCTTATAGCCGAAAATAACAACAGTAACCATTAAGATCAAAAGCAAGCCATTGATCAGAATATAGTTTTTGAAATAATTCTTTCCGTATAATTTGAAAAAATTGAAACTGTCACTGATAAAAGTTCCAAAATCTCTTTTTTTATAAAATTGTATCATTGATGTGTTTATTAGTTTTTTTGTAAACAACAGACGGATATACAAAATAGTAGTATCCAATAATTGCAAGTGAGCCAAAAATGATGATAAGGTTTAAAATTAAAGGCATCTTCAATGCATGTCTGGTGACATATCCTTCTATAATCCCTGCACAAATAGTGAAAGGGACAGTACTTAAAAATATTTTAAATGAATCTTTAAATCCTTTTTTAAACGAGTTAAATCTTGAAAATGTTCTTGGAAATAAAATAGACGCGCCCAGAATCAATCCACACATCGCTTCTACTACCATCGCAAAAATTTCAAAAACCCCGTGAAGCCATATTCCTCTTGCACTGTCTTTCAATGCTCCGTAATCATAGAAGAAATATTGAAAAGCTCCCAGCATCACACTGTTGGAAAGCAGTGCAAACAATGTTCCCACTCCCCCGGCAATTCCGTAAATATATAATTTTGCTCCAACCTGAATATTATTAAAGATAATTCCGATGGTGCTTCCCCAAGTGCTTCCGCTCTGATAAACGCCTACGGCATTATTATTTTTAATATTTTCGATCGTTTCATTCACATACCCTTCCCCTAGTATAATATTCACAAAGCCTTTATCATAAATGGCAGAAAGCACTCCTATTGATGTAAACAAAATGAAAAAGAGAAAGGCATACATCAGATATCTCCGGTATTGATACATCAGCAACGGAACTTCAGTTTTGAAAAAGTAAATCAGCCTGTTCTCCTCTACCCTTTTTGTTTTATAAATCTTCTGAAAAATCTGGGCAGATAAATGGTTCAGATAAACGGTAGTATTACTTTTGGGATAATAAGTCTGGGCAAAAGAAAGGTCATTGATCAGGTTTATATACAATGAAGACAGGTCATCAGGATTTTTTTTAATTTTCCCTTGAATAACCTGTTCGATTCCCAACCATTTTTCTTTATTTTGTTTAATGAAATAAACTTCTCTCATAATTATTAAGGCTAAAATAATAAAAAATATGTCTCAAATTGCGATAAATACCTCACAAAATGTAAATATTAGTTTTACTATTGCAGGTATAGGAGAAAGGATGCTTGCCTTCATTATTGATCTTCTGATCAGGATTGCTTATGTAGTTGCTATCCTGTATCTGTTCTTCAATATTCTTGATTTGGGATATCTTCTGAATGGTCTTGATGGCTGGTCGATACGTGCGGTATATCTTGTCCTTACCTTTCCTGTTTATATTTATCCTCTTGTATTGGAAAGTTTGATGGAAGGCCAGACTCCCGGTAAAAAACTCATGAAAATAAAAGTGGTGAAAATTGACGGTTACCAGGCCAGTTTAGCAGATTATATGATCCGGTGGATTTTCAGAATTGTAGATGTTTCATTTGCCGGAGTAGTAGGACTTATTTCTATGATTGTTTCTAAAAATAATCAGCGTTTGGGTGATATCGCTTCCGGAACAGCTGTGATCTCCCTAAAAAATAGCATTAATATTTCTCATACAATACTGGAGAATATCCATGAAAATTATATTCCCTCTTTCCCTCAGGTGATTGCTTTGAGTGATAATGATATGAGAATTATCAAAGACAATTATACCAAAGCATTGAAAGCAGATGATCGCCAGATCATCAGTAAACTATCCGATAAAATTAAAAGTATTCTGAAACTGGAAATAGATCCCACTAAAATGACGGAAAGACAGTTCATCGGTGTAATTATCAAAGATTATAATTATTATACGGGGAAAGATAATTAGGTAGGCAATGGTTAATTTTTCTTCGCAAGTGAATGGTCAATTTGAAAAGTGTTGAGCGAGATTGACAGCAACACTTATTGCTTATGCAAAGCTCGGTTCAATTTTTGTATCTTTAAACTAAAGTCAAGAATCATGAAATTTGAAAACAATAAATCCGGGAACGGCGGAGTTATCACTTTAAATAACGAAATAAAAGAAGTCGGAAGGCTTACCTATACCATTTTCCCTGAAGATCATAAACTGATTATCTCTTTTGTTTTGGTACACCCGGAATTTGAAGGAAGAGGAATGGGAAAATTCCTTGTGGAAGAAGCCATTAAATTTGCCAGAGAAAACAATTGGAAAGTATACCCGCACTGTTCGTATGCAAGGTCTGTGATGATGAGAATGAGTGATGTGGCCGATATCTTTTTAAAGAATTAAAACCTCGTTTACCAGGATATCTTCAATATCATCCGGATAATCTACTTTGAGATGATGATCTGATGCTACCCACTCCATAATTTCCTGAAGATTTAACACCTTGGAATTGGGAATTCCCATTTTATCCAGAGCACATGCATTGCATTCCTGCTCATATTGATTGTGGATAGGAATCACAAATAGTTTCTTATCCATAAATAATGCTTCTGCCGGGGTTTCAAAACCTGCATTGCATAAAATTCCGTCACAGCCTTCAAAATATTTCAGGTACTGACTTTCATCAATGGGAAATACTTCTACATTTTTTATTTTCACCTGTACTTTGCTGTATTTTGAAAAAACTTTCCACTCCACAGGGATTTTTCTTAAAACCTTAATGATATTTTCATCCGCAAAACTCGGAAGATAAACAAGATAATATCCCTGTTTGTAAGGATTAAGGTTTCTGATCTTTCTCCTGATGACAGGTTTTTTGATCTGTGGATGGTAATTTTCAAAATGAAATCCTATTTTTTTTTCGCTGGGAACGTAATATTTCAAAATCATTTCTCCCAGAAAATCTTTTTCCTTTGGTTTGGGTGTTTCAGGAAAACTCATAGAAGCCTGATGGCTGAGTTCTATCAACGGAAACTTTTTCAATTTGGAAGCCCAGCCTGTCAGAGGTTCGTAATCATTAATAATTAAATCATACTGTGACAGCTCTAGTTCTCTGATTGTTTTAGCGGCTTCAAAGAATTTATTTTCGGTAAATGTTTTTCGGTAAGATAGACCTCCTGTTTTATTATAAAGAAGGGAAATGCCTCTGTATTGAAAGTTAATGTCAAAATCAGCCTTCAATTGCGATTGATGGCCACTGATCAAGGTGTCTACAGACGCATGCTTTTTGAGAAGAGGAATAATTTCCTGTGCCCTGGCAATATGCCCGTTTCCGGTACCCTGGAATGCATACAGAATCTTCATTTAAGAAAAATTAGTTACAATTTTTAAAAGATCAGAATTATCCATCTCCGGGATTTCTTCTGCTTCATCATCTTTCAGTAAATGTTTATGTTCATCATAATAAAAAATCTTCCATTGTTTATCATGATATTCCAAAGCAGAAAGATTTTCTATCCAGTCACCGGAATTCAGGTAAGTACAGGATCCTTTTTTATTAACAACCTCGCGGATCTGTGGCTGGTGGATATGCCCGCATACCACATAATCATATTGGTTATCAATGGCCAGCTCTGAAGCTGTCAATTCAAAATCCCCGATATATTTTACCGCTTTTTTCACATTGTTTTTGATCTTTTTGGAAAATGAGTATTTCTCTTTACCCATTTTTTCCAGGAACCAATTTACAACATTATTGATGATAATAAGAAGATCATAACCTTTTCCGCCAAGTTTGGCGATCCATTTGGAATGCTGGACGGATGCATCGAAAACATCCCCGTGAAAAATCCAGGTTTTTTTCTGATCGATATTCAGACAGATCTTGTTACAGACTTTAAGTTTTCCCAGTTCAAAATCTGTGAACTTACGGAACATTTCATCATGATTGCCTGTAATGTAATAGACATCTGTGTTTTTGGTAGCCAGTGAAAGTATCTTTCTGATTACCTTCAAATGAGGTTTAGGGAAGTAAGACTTTTTAAACTGCCAGATATCGATAATATCACCGTTTAAAACTAAAGTTTTAGGCTGGATCGAATTGAGATATCTTAGCAATTCTTTAGCCTTACATCCATAAGTTCCCAAATGAACATCCGATATAACAACTAATTCAACGTTTCTTTTCATAGTTTTGCACAAAGAAACTAATTGAAAATTAACTGTATATGAATGCTATATTATTTTTTATAGAGAGTTCATCAGCTCTTCTGTGATTTCCATGTTGTGGTAAACGTTTTGCACGTCATCATCTTCTTCGAAACGCTCAAGCATTTTCATATTCGCTTTGAACTGTTCTGCGTTCACTTCTTTCGTATTATTTGGAATTCTTTGAAGTTCTGCACTTTTTGCTTCAATTCCAAGCGCATCCAATTTGTGAGATAAAGAACCGAAATCTTCAAAAGCAGTGGTAATCATTACTTCTTCTTCATCTTTTTCTACATCTTCTGCTCCTCCGTCAATCATTTCCATTTCAAAATCATCCCAATCCATTTTGATCTGAGCCAAATCTATAGTGAAAATACCTTTTCTGTCGAAGATAAATGCCAATTCCCCGTTCTTACCAAGGTTACCATCAAACTTATTGAAGATAGCTCGTACATTGGCTACCGTTCTTGTAGTATTGTTTGTAGTACATTCTACAAAAAAAGCAACACCACCTTGTCCGTAACCTTCATAAGTGATCTCTTCATAGTTTTCTGCATCTGCACCGCTTGCCTTTTTAATTGCTCTTTCAACATTATCCTTAGGCATGTTAGCCCCTTTTGCGTTTTGGATACATCTTCTCAAGGCAGGATTAGATTCAGGATCTGTTCCTCCAGCTTTTACAGCCAGTGCGATATCTTTTCCTATTTTAGAGAATGTCTTGGCCATCTTGTCCCATCTGGCCATTTTAGAAGCTTTTCTATATTCAAATGCTCTTCCCATTTTAATTTTTAAATTTCCAACAAAATTACTCAAAAGTCCACAAAAAAAAAATACCTCCAATCAAATTGGAGGTATTCATTATTTAGAAAAATTAATTATTTTTTCTTTTTAGCAGCAGCTTTTTTCTTAGCTGGAGCTTTTTTAGTAGCTTTTTTAGTAGCTTTTTTCGCTGGAGCTACAACATCAGATTTCTGATATTTGTTCCACTCACTGTCATCACCAATGTATCTAACAGTTACTTTTCTATCAGCTTGTCTTTCAGCATCAGAAGCAGATTCTGCAACTTTAGCATTTTGCTCACCAATACCAACTGATTTTAATGCGTTGATATCTACACCTCTTGCATCTAAAGCAGCAACTACAGAAGCAGCTCTTTCTTTAGATAATTTCAAGTTGTAAGCATCGCTTCCTTTTTTGTCAGTTTCACCAACTAATAGGAATCTACCTCCGTCTTTCTTAATGATTTCAGCAGCAGTATCTAAAGCTCCTTTAGATTCAGGCTTGATTGTAGCTTTGTTGAAATCGAAGTATACACTCTTAAGGTTTTTCTCAACATCAGTAGCTGTTACTTCTTTTGGTTTAGGACATCCGTTGTATTCTGGAAGACCTGGAACAGTAGGACAAGCATCATCTTTATCTAAGATACCGTCACCGTCTGTATCTGGCCAAGGACAACCGTTGTTTTCAGCAGGACCTGCTACTGTAGGACAAGCGTCATCTTTGTCGATTACACCATCACCGTCAGTATCTGGCCAAGGGCATCCGTTGTTTTCAACTGGACCAGCCACTTCTGGACATTGATCGTCTTTATCTGGAACTCCGTCACCGTCAGTATCAGGACATCCTTGGAATTCTGGTAAACCTGGAGTATCTGGACAAAGATCATCTTTATCTAGGATACCATCCTTATCTCTGTCTCTGTTTCCGAATCTGAATAAGATGGAAGCAGAAGCTTGCCAGAAGTTAGCAACAGTAGATTTGTCACCTGGAGTTGATACATAATCTCCCTGAACACCAAGACCGAAGTTCTTAGTTACCCAGAAGTTAGCACCAGCACCTGTAGCTACAGTAAAGTGGTTAGCTTTACCGTTTTCGTTACCATCCTTACCGTTAGTTACAGTTTCGATTGGGTTACCGTTATCATCAACAGATGTTCTAGGGAAAGTAAGAGCTGTATAGTCATGTCTTAAGTAGTTAGCACCAACTCTTAAATATGGATCAAACCAAGATTCTTCGTTCCATAAAAGACCTGCAGCGTGAGCCTGGAAACCAAGACCTGTCATTAGGAAAAATTCTTTCCCCATGTTGAATCTTTTGTTTTCAACATTTCCAACAGAAGTTTGCCAGTCAATTACTAAACCTTTACCAACGTTTCTAGCAACTGTTAACTTAGATAGTGGAGGTGTAATAGAAAAGTTGTTCACATTGAACATACTTTTTGTCAAATTGTTAGCAGAGAACGTATTACTGAAGTTACTTCTTGCTGCTACGTGGTTTTCAGCATGAGCACCAACTCCGATTAACCACGGATTGTTGGTAGTCTGTGCGAAAACAGTAGAGGCAACAGTAAGCGCCAATGCTGAAATTCCTAATTTTAGATTTTTCATAGAATTAAATGATTAAATAATTGATAATGCAAAATAAATATAATTTTTCTTTATATACAAAGTTTTTCAAATGATTTTTAACTTTTCTTTAATATTCTGTCGAGGTTCCGTTTATTTTCTCTATCTTTTATCGCCTCTCTTTTATCGAAAAGTTTTTTCCCTCTACCAAGCGCTATGAGCACCTTTGCTTTCCCTCTATCAGTGATATATAATTTTAAAGGTATTATGGTGTTCCCGGCATCCTTTAACTTTTTTTCAAGTTTTTGTAATTCTTTTTTGTGCAAGAGCAATTTCCGTTCCCTTTTTGTTTTGTGATTGTAAAAAGTTCCCAATTTGTACTCATCAATCATCATGTTGATGATGTACAATTCCCCATCAATAAACTGACAGAACGATTCTGTGATAGATGCTTTGGATGAACGTAAAGATTTTATTTCGGTACCCGTTAAAACCATTCCGGCTTCATATTCTTCAAGAATTTCATATTCAAAACGGGCTCTTTTGTTTAATATGTTAACTGTTTTCTCAATCTTCATCATTTTAAAATTTCGTTAATGAAATATATAAAAAATACCGTACATTTAAAAACTTGACTATTATATTATTACAAAATACCCAAATTCTTTTCGTATTTTTGCGCCAAATTTACAAAACTATATGTTAACAGTATCTAACTTATCTTTACAATTCGGGAAAAGAATTCTTTTTGACGAGGTAAATATTATGTTTACCAAAGGAAACTGCTACGGAATCATCGGAGCAAACGGTGCGGGAAAGTCTACATTCCTGAAAATACTAACAGGAAAGCAGGATCCTACAACAGGGCATGTATCTCTGGAACCAGGGAAAAGAATGTCAGTTTTGGAACAGGATCACTTTGCTTATGATCAGTTTACAGTTCTTGAAGCTGTTTTAAGAGGTAATAAGAAATTATTTGAAATAAAAGAGGAAATGGATGCGTTATACGCAAAAGAAGATTTCTCTGACGAAGACGGTATTAAAGCCGGTGAACTAGGTGTAATTTATGACGAAATGGGTGGCTGGACTGCAGAATCTGATGCTCAGACTATGCTTTCTAACGTAGGAATTACGGATGATATGCACTGGCAGCTGATGAGTGAACTTGAGAACAAAGACAAGGTAAAAGTTCTTTTGGCTCAGGCACTTTTCGGAAATCCTGACGTATTGATTCTGGATGAGCCTACCAACGACCTTGATATCGATACCATCTCATGGCTTGAAGACTTCCTTGCTGATTATGAAAACACGGTAATCGTTGTATCTCACGACCGTCACTTCCTTGATACGGTTTGTACACACATCGGTGACCTTGATTATTCTAAACTTAACCTTTATACAGGTAACTACTCTTTCTGGTACCAGGCTTCTCAATTGGCAACAAGACAAAGAGCTCAGGCCAACAAGAAAGCTGAAGAGAAGAAAAAAGAACTTCAGGACTTTATTGCACGATTCAGTTCCAACGTTGCCAAAGCAAAACAGGCTACTGCAAGAAAGAAAATGATCGACAAATTAAATATTGACGATATTAAACCTTCTTCAAGAAGATATCCTGCTATTATTTTCGAAATGGAAAGAGAAGCAGGAGATCAGATCCTTGATGTAAAAGGTCTTGAGAAAACAAAAGACGGGGAATTATTATTCTCTAATGTTGATCTAAACCTTAAGAAAGGAGATAAAGTAGCAGTACTTTCTAAAAACTCTTTAGCTATCACAGAATTCTTCGAAATTCTTGCTGGAAATGTAGAAGCAGACAAAGGAACTGTTGCATGGGGAGTAACAACCAACCAGTCTCACATGCCTTTGGACAACACCAACTTCTTCCAGGAAGACCTTAGTTTAGTTGACTGGTTGAGACAGTTTACAAAAAATGACGAAGAGCGTCATGAAGAATTCGTAAGAGGATTCTTAGGAAGAATGCTGTTCTCAGGAGATGAAGCTTTGAAATCCTGTAAAGTACTTTCAGGGGGTGAAAAAATGAGATGTATGTTCAGTAGAATGATGCTTCAAAAAGCGAACGTTCTTTTATTGGACGAACCTACCAACCACTTAGACCTGGAGAGTATCACAACCTTGAACAACTCTTTATCCAACTTCAAAGGAAATCTTTTACTGGCATCTCATGACCACGAAATGCTTTCAACAGTCTGTAACAGAATCATCGAATTGACTCCTTCCGGAATTATCGACAGAGAAATGACTTACGACGAGTATCTTGCGGATAAAAAAGTAAAAGAATTAAGAGAGAAAATGTATTCTTAATCTGAACAACATTAAAATCTATATAAAAACACCTCAAAGCAGTGCTTTGAGGTGTTTTCGTTTAAACAATAAATAATATTTATTTCGTCAATTTTGCAGCAGGTAAAGTAACCGTTCCCGGATCTTTCCATAAGCCTTCTTTCTCTGCTTTCTTTTTGATAGATTCAGCTCTCTTGTTGCTATCGGGGTGAGAATTGAACATCTTTTCAAAATTAGTCTGTGTACTTCCCTGTGAAAGTAAGGCTAACTTTTTAAAAGCTGTATATGCTCCTACCACATCATACTTATTGGCCTTCATGAAATCATATGAATAAGTATCTGCTTCAGATTCCTGCTTTTTGCTGTGCGAAGCATCTAAAAATGCATTCGCCATCTTCCCTATCTGACTTTCATTTAGTGAAGCTACATCTGACGAAGCTGAGGAAGCAGCATCTAATGCAGCCGCCTTCAGATAAGCCGATTTCATAGCATCTTTGGTATCCTGATTCTTTACGTGCCCGATCTCATGTCCGATTACGGCAAGCAGTTCATTATCAGTCATAATATCCATTAAGGAAGAGAATACACGTACACTTCCGTCTGCACAGGCAAACGCGTTGATATCTTTTACTTTATAAACTTTATAATTAAGGTTCAGACCATCCTGAGATTTGTGTTTTCCAAACAGCCTGTTCAGTCTCACAGTGTAAGGATCTTTCGGTCCTGCTACAGGATTATTTTTATCCATCCACTCTACTGATTCTTTGGATAATTTAATAGCATCTTCGTTGGTAAATGTTAAGGCTTTTGCACCATTTGAAACCATTCCGGCTGCTTTGCCAAGATTAATTTTCTGTGCGTTGATCGAACATGCTGTTCCCAGTAACAGAAAGCATAGAGTAATTTTTTTCATAGTCATTTAAAATTTTGGAGCACGAAGATAGCCTTTTTTTAACAATTATTAAGTCAAAACTTCGTTTCAGTTCTTCCCTGAATGCTATTTTTTTTCCTTATTTTTGTGAAATGAGTCAAAAATGGATTTACAAGCCTGAACCCGATGAGGAAGTTGTGGACAGACTAAGTTCGTCACTTGGTTTTGGTACTTTTGAATCTAAAATCCTCGTTCTTAGGGGAATTGACAATTATCAAAAGGCCAGAGAATTCTTCAAACCGAACCTTAACGATATCCACAACCCTTTTTTAATGGCAGATATGCAAAAAGCTGTAGAGCGTATTGCTACCGCCATTGAAAACGGTGAAAAAATATTGGTATATGGTGACTATGATGTGGACGGAACCACAGCGGTTGCTTTAATGTACCTGTATCTCAGCAAAATTGTTGAGAAAAAATATTTAGATTATTATATCCCGGACAGAAATTCTGAAGGATATGGAATTTCCACGGAAGGAATTGATTTCGCCAAAGAAAATGGTTTCTCATTAATCATTGCTCTAGACTGTGGAATCAAGGCACTTGATATGATCAACTATGCCAGCAATCTGGGTATAGATTTTATTATCTGCGATCATCACCTTCCGGGTGAAGAGATTCCAAACGCTGCAGCTGTTCTTGATCCTAAAAGAAGCGACTGCCGCTATCCTTTCAAGGAACTTTCAGGATGCGGGGTTGGCTTTAAGCTTTGCCAGGGACTGAATACCATTTATAAATTACCGGAAGCAGAATTATTTGAACTGACCGATCTTCTGGCGATCTCCATTGCAGCAGATATTGTTTCGATGACAGGTGAAAACAGAGTGTTGGCTAAAATGGGATTAAAAACCTTAAGGAAGACCAGAAATCTTGGGTTACGATTATTGATTCCGGAAGATAAACTTTCTCATTTTGAAATTTCCAATATCGTTTTTGAAATAGCTCCCAAAATTAATGCTGCCGGAAGAATTTCTCATGGTAAAGCAGCTGTAGAGCTTATGGTTTCCGACAATCTGAAACATGCCAATCAGATTGTGAATGATATTATGAACCTCAACGATGAAAGGCGTGAACTGGATATGAATTCCACCCTTTCGGCCCTCAATCAGATTATAGAATCCCAGCAGGAAACCAAACATACGACTATCGTTTATCATCCTGAATGGAATAAAGGCGTTATCGGTATTGTAGCCTCAAGGCTTATTGAAACCTATTATAAACCCACACTAGTTTTTACCGATGGTAATAACGGAGAAATGGTAGCTTCTGCAAGGTCTGTTTCTGATTTCGATGTACATGAAGCTCTTGATATGTGCTCTGAATATTTCCTTAAATTCGGAGGCCATCATGCTGCTGCCGGACTTTCGATGGAAAAAGATAAGTTTGATGCCTTCAAGGAAAAATTTGAAAGAATTGTTTCTGAAAAAATCCAGGAGCACCAAAAGGAACCTTCTATTACGATTGATACGGAAATAAGAATTGACGAAATCAACAGAGAGTTTATCAATTTCCACAGAAAACTGGCGCCATTCGGGCCTCATAATATGAAGCCTATTTTTACATTAACCAATCAGAAGCTTTCCGGATATGTAAAAACCATGGGAAAAGATAATAATCACCTGAAGTTTTATATCAAGCAGGAATCTACGGGACGAAATATTGAATGTGTCGGATTCAAACTCGGACAGTTTGCTGAAGATTTTAAAAATAAAAATTTTGATCTTGCTTTTACCCTGGAAGAGAATCACTGGAAAGGCAATGTCACTCATTATCTTAATATCAAGGATGTAAAATTCAGGGGTTAGGATTTAGCAATAAGGGAATAGGAGAATCATATGGGAAATTATAAGGAATTAATTGTCTGGAACAAATCTGTAGATCTCGTTACTGAAATCTATTCCGTGACCACTATTTTTCCAAAAGAAGAACTGTATGGACTTACTAGCCAGATTCGAAGAGCGTCAATTTCAGTTCCGTCCAATATTGCTGAAGGACATTCCAGAAGATCTACCAGCGATTATCTTCAGTTTTTGAAAATTGCAAGAGGTAGCTGTGCTGAGCTGGAAACCCAATTGATTATTTCAAAAAACTTACATTATTTGAATCCTGAAGAGTTTCAAATTTTAATTAAAAAAACATCTGAAATATCAAAAATGCTGAATGCAATAATTACAAAGCTTCACACCCCTAAAACCTAATTCCTGCTACCTAGTTCCTTATAACAATGAAAAAAATCGGTTTATTTTTCGGATCATTTAATCCTATTCATATCGGGCATCTTATTCTGGCCAATTATATTCTGGAAAATTCTGATATGGATGAGCTTTGGTTTGTGGTAAGCCCGCAAAACCCATTTAAGGACAAAAAGTCTTTACTGAATGACCATAACAGACTTGATATGGTACAACTGGCAGTAAAGAATTACCCCAATATGAGAGCTTCCAATGTGGAGTTTTCTCTTCCGAAACCAAGTTATACTATTGATACCTTAACGTATCTGCATGAGAAATACCCTGATTATTCTTTCAGTCTGATCATGGGAGAGGATAATCTAAAGAGCCTTCACAAATGGAAAAATGCTGATATCCTGATCAAAAATCATCATATTATTGTTTACCCAAGAGTATTTGAAGGCGAGAAAAAAGATCCTGAATATTTACAGCATGAAAATATCTCTCTGGTAAAAGCACCCATAATAGAGCTTTCAGCTACGGAAATCCGTAATATGATAAAGGATGGTAAAAATGTAAGACCTATGCTGCCACCAGAAGTTTTTGAATATTTGGATGGTAGTAGTTTTTATAAGTAATTTTGTAAATCAGAAATGAGAGGCTAAAACCAAGCCTGGAGAAAGACTCTTACCTTTTAACCCTCACCACAATCTTAAGAAATGAACTTCATCGAAAAAATATTCTCAAAATATTCTCAGGAAAAAATCATCAGATGGTTTAAGCAGATTTGTCTTGCAGAGGCCATTTCATGTCTTTTATTGTATGGTGTTGCGATGATCTGGATCCGGTATGATGAAAATTTATATTCTATCATCTTCATCAGTGTTATTGGTAGTTTACACGGATTATTTTTTACTCTTTACCTTCTACTCTGCCTTCCTGCCAGAAAAATTTATAATTGGGATGATGAAGATTTTGTTTTTGCCTTATTATCGGCATTCTTCCCCTTTGCAACGGTTTGGGTAGATAAAAAGCTGGCCCGATTCGACAGAGAATAAACAATATAATGAAGGACCTTTTCGGTCCTTTTTTATTTTTACGGATATAACCTTTGTGACATAATTGTTGAACTACGAGGATAAATTCCAATATTAATTATCCAATTTAAAAAAAATTCTTTCATAATTTCTTTCATTGATGTAACATTTAGCATCATTTATTTGTCTTATTATACAGAAAGGTTAAGCAATCAATATTTTAAACTAAATTTTTATCAACTGACAATCAATCAATTGCGATGATTCAAAAATATTTTTAAGTACTTTGTATTGCATAATACTAAATTTATTATATATCTTTGTAATGTTAAATAACAAACCATACAAGCTATTAATTAAAAAAGAATAATCATGAAGACTCAAATTCTTATTGCAGCACTATTTTTCGGTGGACTTATCACTGCCCAGCAGAAAAAAGATAGTTTGAAAGTCAATGCTATTGATGCAGTGACTCTCAAGAAGCAGGTTTTCAAAAAGCAGGGTGACCGTTTGGTATACGATGTAGCTTCTTCATCTATTGCTAAAGGGACAAACACCTTTACTCTTTTGAAACAAACACCGATGATTTCCAGCATTGACGGAAAGACGCTGAAGATTTTGGGAAAAAATGATGCAATCATTTATATCAACAATAAAAAAACCAATATGGATTCTGAGGCGTTGATTGAAATGCTGAAGTCTACTCCCTCTGAGGATATCCAGAAAATAGAAGTGATTACAGTTCCAGGAAGTGAATTCCAGGTTGAATCTAAAGAAGGGGTGATCAATATTGTGATGAAAAAAAGCAAAAACAACGGCTACAACGGAACGCTGAAAATGCAGAACGAGCAGGCTTATTACAATAACCCTAATGCAGGAGCTTCTTTTAATTTCAGACAAGGTAAATGGTCTGGTAATTCCAATTTCAGAACGGGAAGCTGGACAGACAGACAAAGATATACGCTGTCCAACGGTGATCCTACTTTCAGAAATGAGTCTTTTGGGTTTAATGATGATCCTAACAAAAATTTTGGAGGCGGTTTTAATGTTGATTATGAAATTAATAAAAAACACAGTCTTGGATTTTCCTACAACATGAGATACAATAAAAGTTTCAATTCTGTACTGGATATTACCAACTGGCAAAACGGAGTCTTAAACAACAGAACAGTGAATAACGAGGATGCACAGACCAGAAATCATTCTTTCAATTTAAATTATGAGATGAAAACAGATTCTCTGGGAAGTAAACTTACATCAAACGTTTCTTACCTGTGGTTCAACAGAGATAAAGTAAGCTTCAATGAGAGTTTTCCTCTAACGAATGATACGATTAACAAATATTCTGCATTGCATCAGGCGGTACCCCAAATTATCAACAACTATGCAGCCAATATTGATTATCTGAAAAAGACAGCAAAAGGCGCAACATGGTTAATGGGGATCAGCTACAATCACACCAATACAGATAACGATACCAAACAGGATAAACTAATAAAGGGGGAATTTATCATAGATCCCAACCAAACCAATCACTTCATTTATAAAGAAAATATTCTTGGAATTTACCTGAACTATGAAAGAAAACTGACTGAGAAAATATCCGGAAAGATTGGTGCCCGCTACGAAATGACCAGAAGTACCGGGGATATTGTAGATAAAACAGGTTTTGAAAGAAATTACAACAACCTTCTGCCTTATCTGAATTTAAACTACGCCATCAATACCAATCATAATCTGAGCTATACTTTCTCCAGCAGAATCAGAAGACCGAGATTCTGGGAACTGAATCCTTCAAGAACTTATTTTACTCCTACCAATTATACACAGAACAATCCATTTATACTGGCTTCCAAATATTATAATCAGGAGTTAAATTATATGTACAAAAATGCATTCTATGCCAATCTTAGTTTTAATATGGTGGAAGATGCAGCAGCTTCAGACCTGATTCCATTGCAGGGAACGGTAACAGCTCCTAAAAAAGATGCTGACGGGAAAATCATCAAGGATATCAAAGGAAATCCAATTATGGAAACTACCAGATTCTTAAGATATATCAGAACCAATTATGGTAAAAACAGGGAAATTGCTCTTACTCTAGGAATGAACAAGTCCTGGTTCAAAGACATCTGGACAACCAATTATTCTGTCAATCTGGGATATGTTACCTACAAAGGCGGAGTATATGAAGATCCTACTTCCATGCCGGTTCCGGGAGAAACTGAAGTAGTGGATCCTTACATCATTGATGTTAAAAACTACAATATGTCTGCAACCATCAATAATGTGATCAGACTGTCTTCTAAAAAAGACTGGTTCCTGGGAGTGAATTACTTCTTTGCCAGCCAGACTGCCATGGAAGGAGGTATGATCCGATCAAGACAAAGTTTCGATTTCAGTTTGAAAAAAATTGCAGGAGACTGGACTATTGTAGCGGAAGTGAGTGACTTATTCAATCAAAGTTTCTACAGCATTAGAGGCGTACAGCCCGATGGGAAATTTAACAATATCACCAACTTCAATTATCCAAGGTTGATGAGCATCGGGGTTACTTATAATTTCGGAAATCAGAAACTGAAAAAGGCAAGGGAAATGAAATCGGCTAACGATGCTGTAAAATCAAGAACCTAATCTATAAAAACTTATTTCACTAAATCCACTCTTAAATAAAAACAACATGAAACGTATAATTTTGTCAATGGCTATTATATTCGGTACCTGTGCATTTGCACAAGAGAAGAAATCTGATACGGCAAAAACAAAAAACATAGAAGGTGTTACCATCACAAAGCAGGTTTTCAAAAAGCAAAGTGACCGTTTTGTATACGATGTGGCAGCATCACCTGTTGCCAAAGGAAACACCACTTTTGACCTTTTAAAACAAACTCCTTTATTATCTTCTACAGATGATAAAACATTAAAAATAGCAGGAAAAAACAATGCTCTGATCTATATCAACGGAAGAAAAAGCAATATGGATTCTGAGTCACTGGCTCAGTTTCTGAAAAATACTCCGGCTGAAAATATCCAGAAAATTGAAGTGATTACTGTTCCCGGCAGCGAGTATCAGGTAGAATCTTCTGATGGAATCATCAATATCATTTTAAAGAAAAAAATGAGTGACGGTCTCAACGGAAACATGAGAATGTCTAACACAACCAATAAGTATAACGGAAGCCAGGCAAGTTTCTCAGCCAATTACAGAAAAGATAAACTGGGAGTAAGTGCCAGTCTTAGCGGCGGTGAAAATATCGAAGCACAAACCTATACCCTGAGAAACGGGACCTCAACAACTTCCAACGAATCTACCGGAGATATTGACGATCCGAATAAAAACATAGGAGGTTATCTGAATATTGATTACCAGCTGAACGACAAAAGCAGCCTTGCCTTATCATGGAATACATGGGCCAATAAAAGTTATAATTCAACGGTAGATTTATTCAATACCATAAAAAAAACGAATACGGAATATACATGGTCTAAAAACAGAGAGAATACACGATCTTATAACAATTCTGTGAATTTAAACTATGAATTAAAAACGGATTCTCTGGGTAGCAAACTGAATGTAAATGCAGCATACCTCAACTACAGAAGGTTCCAGTTTACGGATAACCAAACCTTTACCTCAGATATCAACCGAAATGTAGGAGCAAGAACAAAACAAGTTATTCAGGACCTTCCGCAGATCATTAATAATTTCTCCGGAATGGTGGATTATAATCAAAAGTTTAAAAATGATCTTACCGTTTCCGTCGGTGGAAATTATAACAAGACTAAAACAGATAACGATTCTAAAAACATCACTTATTCATTTAATCCAGTAACAGCTCCGGATTCAAGACCCAACCATTTTATTTATGATGAAAACATCTACGGAATGTATCTTACCGTTGAGAAAAAAATTTCCGACAAACTTTCAGGAAAAGTAGGTGCCAGATACGAGATCACCAACAGTCTTGGAACGTCTGACAATGCTCCCACAGAAGCCCTTAGAAGAATTGAAAGAAATTACAAAAACCTTCTTCCTTATCTAAGTCTGAATTATGCGATTAATGACAAAAACAATATTTCCTATTCCTTTTCAAGCAGAATGAGAAGGCCAAGTTTCTGGGAACTTAATCCGGTCAAAAATATTCTGACCGATGATAACTATACTCAGAATGATCCGTTTGTAAAGGCCTCTTCCAACTACAATCAGGAACTTACCTATATGTACAGAAATTCGTATTTCCTGATTTTAAACCATTCTTACATTCAGGACGTCATTACACAGGTTCCGCTTCAGGGATACCCGGTATCACCGGATGGTAAAATTGGTGATAATCCTGCATTGAGATACATCAGAACCAACTTTGGAAATAAGCAGGAAATGTCGGCCATGGTAGGTATTCAGAAGTCGTTTTTCAAACAGTACTGGACAACCAATTTCAATATTGGAGTGCAGCATAATATCAACAATGGAAGTCTTGATACTGATCCTACAACCGGGGATCGCTTCAAAGATCAAAAAGGGCCTAATGGAAACTTTATTACCTACACCAATAAAACCAATTCTACCAGTCTTCTGATCCAGACCAATAATACCATCCGTCTTGATAAAAAGAAAACATGGTTCTTCGGACTTAATTATTTCTTTGTTGACAAACAGCAGATTGAGCTTGGTTCACTGAAAAACTTAATGAGTCTGGATCTCAGTCTTAAAAAAATGTGGAACGACTGGACTTTTGCAGTGAATGTAAATGATGTACTGAATACCAACATCGTGAAAATTGAAGACTTTCAGGAGAACGGAAATTATAATTATATCCACCAAAACCGTTACAACAGAAGTTTAATCGTAAGCCTTACCTACAATTTCGGAAACCAGAAAGTGAAAAAGGTAAGAGACATCGAAGGGGCATCAGATGCCATCAAAAGCAGAACAAGATAGAGAATTATCTTTCTTCATATTTAATTATTCTTACGGTATCCGCTGATTCTTTTCAGCGGATTTTTTATTTATTTCTAACAAAAAATAACACGTCCTGAATCCTCAAAACGTGTTATTTTTTATTTTAAAATTGAAATTTATTCAGATTTTGCAACAGCTGTTCTTTCAGAAACTCCATTGGCATTGAAAGCTTCAATCTGGAAATAGTAAGCGTCCGTTCTGTCTGCTCCGGTAAAGAAATATTCATTCTTTCCGTATATCATGATGCTTCCGTATAATTTATCCGGAGTCTTTCCAAAATAGATTACATAGCCGTCTGCATCAGGGTTCTGCTGCCACTTCATCCAGATACTTCTTCTTTCACCATATTTCTTTGGATCAGCTCTCAGAGAAACAAACCCTTCCACTTTAGCAGGCTGTTTTCCTGCTCCTTTTCCGAATACTCTGAAACCGCTTAATGCAAATTTTCCTGTTGGCATTTTAAGGTTTTCCATTTTAAGGAAACGGGCTTTTGCAGGCTCTTCAAGTTCTACATAGTCGTGAGGTACGTCTTTTGTGTTTTTGCTTTTATCCACAATCACATTCCATTTTTTCCCGTCATTGGAACCATAGATTTTATATTGATGCATTTTCCCCAATGTTTTTCCCATAAATTCTGCATCCTGATCCGCATAATTGATCTGAATGGCATTAATTGTCGAAACTTCACCCAGATCCGTCTCGAACCATTCCCCGGAATTTCCTGTCTTAGCACTCCAGTAGGTTTTGATATCTTCATCTACCGCATAGTTAGGCTGATATCCACCTAAAGTAGATGAAACCTGTACAGGTTTATTATAGTTCAGAAGCATCCATCCGGCAAAAAGACCTTTAGTAAAATCTTTTCCCTGTGCATATTGCGGAAGATAAGTCGGATAATCGCCATAAGCCGTGTTACAATACATTACATCATCTTTATCAAAGCCTGCAGGCCAGATCCCCAGTCTTCTTTCAAAATTATTTTTAGTTGAAATAAAGATGGTCGAAACATGCCACCAGTTTTTGTAATTGTCTTCAAATGTCGCTCCGTGCCCTGCACCTCTTGCAAAACCTCCCGGTTTATAAGAGAACGGATTATGCTGTTGATATTCGAAGCCTTCCAAAGGACTTTTGCTCACATATACTCCATCCGAGTATCCACTGAATTCTGTTGCCGGAGCACCATACTGCATATAATATTTCCCGTTATGCTTCGTCATCCACGCTCCTTCTACAAAAGGCTGCAGAAAAACATTATCATTGTATTCCCCAAACCTTTCCCATCCGTGGTCTTCAGGTTTTAGCTTAATAATAGGTTTTACGAAACCTTCTGACTGAAGGTTTTTTACTTTCACTTCTGTTCCCAGCAATGGCCATTCATTGCTTGAACCCCAGTAAAGATATAATTTATTCTTATCTTCATCATAATGGAACGCCGGATCCCAAGCTCCTACTTTTAAAGTATCCACTGCAATTTTCCAGTCGTCTTTGGTGGGATTAGTACTTTTCCAGACCGGGAAATCCTGTTCCCAGGTAGAGCCATACACGTATAAAGTATCTTTCATTGCCCAGACTGCCGGAGCATTAAGATCATGGATGTATTTGTTATCTCTGAGGAATTTTCTTTTTACAAACTTCCAGTCCAGCATATCATCACTGTACCAGTATCCTTCCTGGTTGGTAGAAAAAAGGAAAAGTTTATTTTTAAAATTGACAATTACCGGATCTGCTGTAGCGCGGTGCTTTCCCTGCTTGGAAAAGGCTTCAAAAGGGGTATATCCGTAGTCGATATTGATAGGATTGCAGAATGTTTTCTGCTGGGCTCCAACAATAATTCCCATAAAAATTGTTAATGATAAAAAATATTGTCTCATTTTCAGATTTTAAACGTTCCGGACAAAGTTAACTAACTTTTTTGGGTTTTCTCCAAATAAAGCCGTCCAGAAGATAATGAGTGAGCTGCGGAACAACCAATAAAGGAACCAGAAACTGAAAGAGATTTTCTGAGATCACCACATTCAGGGAAAAGTGCTCATTCCAGACAAGCGTTTCCCACAAAAATTCTTCGAGAAAGGCAAACAATAAAATGACTCCGACAAATAGGAATATTCCTGAAAAGGATTTAAAAATCTGCATCCGGTTCAGCTGATGATTTTCTTTTTGCTTTATTTCCCGGATATAGATCAATGCGATATAGGGAATACCGTGAGAAACCACATTCAGAAAAGTAAACAGAAGATCATTATTGAAGTAAACAATCCCGAAATACCAGGAAAGAAAAGTCCCGGTGATCAGTGCTGTTTTCGGAATGTTAATTTTTTTTGTTTTAAAAGCTTCAACAACAGTTTTAATAATCCAAATAATCAGAATGGCAAAATAGATAATGGTAATTAAAGGAATATAATCCGGAAGATTTTGAAGCCAGTCAAACTCATTGTTGACAAACCAGGTGAAGGCACGGGGCGTTTTAAACCAGTACAGCATCGGATAAATCGTTGCGGAATACACAGCCACCTCATCTATTTTTTTGCTCCAGTTATCCGGTTCAAAGCGCGCATAGATTCTCATAAATCCGTATTGCTGCCGTATAAAATGAAAAACGGCAATCAATGCCAGTACTGACCAGAATGTCAGGCTACCCAACTGGAACAGGAGCATTCCCAAGATCCAGCTCAAAACAGGAATTCCCAGATACAGCAGTTTATTTTTCTGTATTTCTCCCTTTACGAAATACGTTTTGAACAGCGTAGAATATACATGAGCCACATCCACAAAAACGATCAGGAAAAGCCATGTGTAAAAGGAATAATGATTTTCCAGCCCCTGAATTTGTTTCTGAAATAGAAAGATAATCATCAATACCAGAAAAGGCGGCGATAAAATAAACCACCAGTCTGTTTTTGCATTATGTATCCACGGTTGTTTCATTGTTGTATTTTACATCATTTGTTCTGCAGTCCGGATTCCCTGATAGAAAGCTTCTTCAAAAATAGATATTCCCGAAAGATCGGAATGGGCAAAGAAAATTTTATCTTCTATCGTTTTTTTTGCTTTTTGGGTTTCTTCTCCAAAAATCTGGTTGGGAACCGGAGCGATCATCGCATGTCCGATTTTATGGAACTGCATTTCCAGAATGAAATCTTCTATCAACGGATGGGCTTTCTTCAAATCATCCAAAACTAAAGTTTTAAGTTCAGATTCTTTCATGGCATAGAGCTTTTTTCTTGCTTTTTTGCAATCTGCAGTTGAAAAACTCTTATAATGGGTAATTACTTTTTCACCTATGATCTGGTTCAGATTCTGGTGCTGGTCATAGATATAGCCTAATCCCGAAGAACCGTAGATCACATTATCCCAGGCCAGCTCTTCATCTCCTCCAAATTCGTTTTTAAACGTAATGGTGGTTAAAAGCCACGGAACATAATGAAATGATGATGCTCTTTTTTGATTAAAAATTCTTTCATTCACAAATTGTGGGGTTGCAAACAGTACTTTATCTGCAATGATCTTTTTAGTTTTCTTTTGGGTATTATCAAAACTTAAGACCTCAACTTTATCATTGATTTTAATATCAAAAACCAGATTTCCCGGCAAATGTTTTCCCTCCGTATATTTTGAAAAATGGTTTGCCAGTCTTGCATTTCCTTCCGGCCAGGTGAATACCTGATCTTTATATTTTGTGCTCCAGTTGTTTTTTCTTCCGGCAAAATAATGAATGCCTGCCCATGCTGAAACGTAGTCTATTCCTAATCCGAAATCGTCTCTGCAGGAATAATCCAGCAGCCAGAGAAGTTCTTCCGAATAGAAGTTATTTTCTTTGAGCCAGTCTTTAAAAATGATTTTTTCAAGCTTTACAACCTCATCTTCTCTACTGGAATCATGTACCGGAATGGCAAACCAATATTTTCCTTCCGTGTCTTTCTTTGTACGAAATTCATCCATCAGCTTAAAAAAGCGGGCAAGCTCTTGCTGGGTTTCTGCTGAAATTCCTCTTTGCGGAACAATATCGTTCTGCCAGGCATTTTTATAAAACAGTCTTTCCTGTTGTGGAAAAGTCATTTGGTATTCATCAAGGATGGGTTCTCCGTTTTCTTCTGTTCCTAAGCAGATTTCACATTCTTTCAAGAAGTCGATGATTTCTGTATTCTCTTTGTTCGGTAACGGTAAATAATGAGCGCCTAAAGGAAATTTTGAAAATGAATTCTGTCCGTTCGAAGAATTGCCGCCAAGATGATTTTCCATTTCCAGAAGAAGATAATCCGGCTCATGTTGCTGGCTGAAGAACCTGCACGCTGAAAGTCCGGAAATTCCTCCTCCGACAATAAGATACTTAGTGTGGATAACTTCTGAAAACTGTGGAAAATCTTTTGCCCATAATCTATGCCCGAGAACATGATTGGTCCCTGTGATCTTTAACAGCAAAGCTTTTACTTTCTTTCCGCAATACTGCAAAAAAGGAAGCATAAGGCTACCTAAAAATATAGTTGTAAGAAAATCTTTTCTACTGTACTTTCCCCCACTCTTCATCGAAATAACGGACTAGTATCTGGTTATCCAGACGGTTAACTTCTACTTCTTTCACTTTCATATCTTTATTGAAATAAGACATCTGTGAAAAATTGTAATCATAATATTTTAATCCAGGCAGCTTTCTGTAGATCCTGTTGTTGATGGGTTCAAATGAAGCCATCGTGAATCCCCATTCTCCAAAAGAGGGAACATAGGTGTGATACGCTGCTGTGAATGGAAAGATCTGATTGATTGTTTTCTCAATACACCAGAAAGATTTCGGAGCAAAATATGGAGATGTGGTCTGAACCACAATTTTCGTATCAAGCGTTGTCAGCTTCTCCAGTTCTTTATAAAAATGCAGGGAATAGAGTTTTCCTAAGCTATAATTGGACGGATCAGGAAAGTCTATGATGATAACGTCAAATTTCTTTTTACTGTCTTTTACCCATATGTAAGCGTCTTTATTGATGATTTCTACTTTTGGATTGGAAAAAGAATTCTGGTTCAGCCTGCGCATGGTTTCATTGGTCTTGAAAAACTGAGTCATTTCACCATCAAGATCCACCAGGGTTACTTTTTTAACGTCTTTGTATTTCAATACTTCTCTGGCTGCGAAGCCGTCACCTCCTCCCAAAATCAGGACATTATCAATGTTTTTCGCCATCGACATAGCAGGATGTACCAAAGCTTCATGATAACGGTATTCATCCGTGGAAGAAAACTGTAGGTTATTATTTAAATATAAACGAAACTCGTGCGTATTCCTCGTTAAAACGATTCTTTGATAGGGTGAACTTTTAGTATAAACCACATTTTCGCCATATAGTTTTTCTTCAGAATAAGACAGAATCGTATCTGAAAAAAAGAAAAGTCCCAGCAAGAAGGCAAATGCCGCGATAGATTTTATTTTCAGGGATAAGGGTTTTGATAATTCCTTTGTAAGATAATAGCACAGGAATATCGCAATAGAGATATTGATCAATCCAAAAAACAAAGGGGTTTTAACAATCCCTAATTTTGGAATCAAAACCAACGGGAAAAGAATGGATGCCAGCAAAGCCCCGATATAATCGAATGCAAAAACATTTGAAACTAAATCTTTAAACTGAACCCTGTCTTTTAAAATATTCATCAGAAGCGGGATTTCCACCCCTACAAGACATCCGGTGAAGAAGACAAAGAGATAGAGAACGCTTTCAAAATGTGCCAGTGTATTAAACAGAATAAAAAGCACAACAGAACTGATTCCGCCTACAATTCCTACGAGGATTTCGATCTCAATGAATTTATCAATAAGATTTCCTTTGATGAATTTCGCAAGATAGGAACCTACTCCCATTGAAAAGAGATACACTCCGATAATGAAAGAAAACTGCTTTACAGAGTCTCCTAAAAGATAGCTCGCCAGGGCTCCGGCCACCAGCTCATAAATCAATCCACATGTAGCAATGACGAATACTGAAAACAATAAAAGCAGCTCAAGAGGAATCCTCTTCTTATCCATGAATTGCCGCGCTTATAATCATTGAAATTCCGATGATAAATGCTCCGAAAACAATAGCCAGTGCTATATTTTTATTCTGAGCGATCTCATGCCATGTTTTTTCCGGGGTAAGCTTTTCAATAACGAAATAGCACACCAGCAGAATAGCGATTCCTAAAAATGAGTAAAGAACCGAGTTTAGTATGGGTAAGAAATTGATGTTGTCCATAGTTTTTATATTTTTATTTGTGATAGTATCTGTAGAATCCTACTCTGGAATGACTTCTTGTAGTTCCGTCGCGGTATGTTTCTGTTTTGGCACAGTCGCAGACCTGATTTCCCTGATAGGTAAGGTATACAAACCAGGTCATGAAAAACCCTCCGATCAAGCAGAGTATCCAGTTTTGTCTTATGTAATTGGTAATATTAGTTATCATTTGCAGGATAAGGGGTGTTTGAACTATTCTTCCATTTATTCACATTAAAGAAATGTTTTCCTATCCACATGGCGACAAAGAGCGCAATCATTATGAATAAAATGAATCCGAAGTTCCAGAATGAAACAGGAAGCCAGGTCGCTTTGAGCTGTATATAGGTATTGTTTGAAATAGGATCTGTAGTGAGTCTTAACCCTTCTGTATTGATAAGAGAATCTATTTTTGAAGTTCCAAAGGAAGCTTTCACCAGTTTACCTAATTCTGTTGTATCTTTTTCTAAAGTCTTTCCGTCTATGAAAGTGATAGGTTGCCCTTTATAGATATCGGTTACCTCTACTGTTCCTGATTTATCCCTGGAGATTAATATCCTTGAATCCGGTGACTGAAGACCGGAAAATGCAGGTAATAAAGATCCTTCCTTTTCTGCTGAAATAAGAAAGTGATATTGTCCCGAGCTTACTCCACAAAGGTTAAATTCTTCAGACTGACTTCCTTCTGACCAGCTTTCTCCATCTTCGTACCCATGATATTGTTCGATATCTTTTGAGGTATAGACAATTTCGTTAGTCTTTTCATTCACAAGACTCAACTGAACATTAGCCCAGGAATTATCAACACCTGAAAATGCATTCACTTTTAATGGTGCAGAACCTCCTGAAAGGGTAAAACTTTTGCTGACCATTTCTTTGTCTTTTACATCTGCAAAATTGATGGTCTCTGCAAAAACGGTTTCGTTCGTTCTTGAAGTGTAGACATACATCTGGAGCAGGCAAATCATTAATGCAGCCACACAAAAGATGTTCAAGGCTTGTCTGATATCGAAATAATAGGGCTGAACAATCCCTATTCCTGTATAATTGGGCAGATTAGCTATTTTAAAAGCTTTCTTAACTTCATATTTTGAAATGTGAACTCCATAAAAATACTGGCTTTTCTTACCGGTCTTCTCCTGAGAGATCATACGCGTTCCATTGACATATTCTTTGTAGGTCGCAATGCTGAAATCCAGGTGTTCATCATAAAAACCGGCAGCCGCATCAATAGTGCATGGAGTATTTTCGTACCATCGGTAGGTTCGCCCGAGATAGGTTGGTAATTTTGAATCTTTACCTTTAAAATCATCAGGATGTATAGAGATCAGGAATACCCAATGTCCATCGCTCTCACTCAAGAAAGCATCATTTCCTTTGCTGTCTTTTAAGGAATATTCCCGCCAGAAAATACTGTTTCCGTATTTTTTAACAGTAATCGCAACAACTGTATATTCCGTACCGTCAATTTTTCCTTTTTGTCCGACATCCAATACAACATTTTCCGTTGGGACTTTCAGATGTTTAATTTTTTTGTTCCAGGCTACATCAATGAGATGGGAGCAGGTCATACAAACGTATTCTTCAACAGGAAAGGTGAGATCTAATGTATTTTCGGATTCGCATGCTGAGCAGACATAGTGCATTTTTATCTGTAAATTTTGTGTTTTTGAATGGTATTAGCTTTAAAATACTGAACCACTTCATCTGCAATCTGCTCTACTTTTGTGGTATTGTCCTGGGTATAATTACAAAGGAAAACATCGAAAGTAAGCTGTTTAAATTCCGGCCACGTGTGGATACAAAGGTGAGACTCTTTAAGGATCACGGCGGAAGTAAAGCTGTCATTCTCAAAAATATGGTTGGTAACGCCTACAATTTCCACCTCTTTGGTTTCCAGAATTCCTTCTGTAAACGCCAGAAAACCTTTGCTGTCTAATAACAAATCTTCTGACTCTGTTTCCAAAGTCAGAAGAATATGTAAACCTTTACTTGATAATGGTTTCAATTAATTTTTTTTGTAAATATATTATTTTTTTGGAAGAAAAACCTCAGCAAGCATACATCTTGCGCTTCCTCCACCATTTACTTCAATGGTATTCAGGTCTGAATAGATAATTTCGCAGTATTTTTCAATAGCAGCTACCTGTTCCGGAGTTAAAGACTGGTAAGCAGTCTGGCTCATGACCAGGAATTTTTTGCCTTCTTTATTCTGAACCTGAAGCATATTTCCGGCAAACTGCTGCATCTGTTCTTCAGAAATTTCAATGATTTCTTTTCCGGATCCTTTAATAGCTTCCACTACTTTTCCTCTTTCAAGTTCATCATCAATACAGTCAAGGCAGATTACGACAAATTTATCGGCTACACACATCATTACATTGGTGTGATAGATTGGAAGCCTTTCTGTGCCTACAGTCTGGAAAGAATGGAATACAACGGGAGTAAATCCGTATTTTGTACAGAATTCTCTGAACAGTTTTTCATCCAGCCTCAAAGAAACAGAACCGTAAGCAATTTTGTTATCGTGATCAAAAATCATACTTCCTGTTCCTTCCAGAAAGTGTCCCTGGGTTTCAGAGAAAGACCAGTCATCAATTTCAGCCACTTCAAACCCTTGATCTTTGATACTTTCGATAATATCTTCTCTTCTTTCCACTCTTCTGTTGGAAGCGAACATCGGGTACAAAACCACTTTTCCGTCTTTATGGAAACTTACCCAGTTATTCGGGAAAATAGAATCCGGAGTGTGGGGATCCAACGTATCTTTTATAGTGATCACATTAATTCCTTTTTCTCTCAGCTTTCCGACAAAGGTGTTGAATTCTGCCAACGCTTTTGACTGGATATCAGAGCCTGTCTGTTCTACCTGGAAATAATTATTTTTCGCTGTTTCAGCGTTGTAACCGAATGCAATCGGTTCTATCATTAATACTGTATCTGTTGTTTGCATTTTTTCTAAGTTTGAGGGTGTTAGTGTATGAGAGTTTGAGTGTCTGAACAGCGTTTTACAAATTATTATCTTCTTTATTCACCGAAGAAAATGAACACCACTTTTCTGACTGGCTCATCATGTTAACTAACATCCCTATTATTTGGTTATACTTGTTGTGCAAATTATTATATTGCTCGTCATTCATATAATGGCAGGCAAAAGCAAACTGAAGCCATGTTTGGGTTTCTCTTGCTTCACCCTCTGAGTCTGTAAGCTTAGCGATGAAGGATTTTTCATATTTTCTTTTGCCCCAAGCCTCACTAATATTTGCCGTTACAGATCTTGATGATCTTCTTATCTGATCTGTAAGTGATTAAAGTTCTTCTTTTGGAAAAGATTTTGAGAGTTCATAAATCAGTTGAGCTGTTTCAAATGATTTTTGATACACTTTTAAGTCCTGATGAAATCTGATCGTTGACATACATTACTATTTATTTAAAGTTAAAAAAATATCCAAACCAATCAATGCTATCATTCTCAAACCCTAAAACTCTCCAACTCAATTACTCTCTCACAAGCGGCATTGTAGAGCATCTCAGCAAGCCTCCCATTTTAGAGATTTCTCTGTAAGGAATTTCTTCAACAGTCATTCCCCACTCGTTTCTCAGGTGGTCATTCATTCTAGTGAATGCTTTGTCCGAAACGACAACATCAGGAGAAATGGAGAAAATATTCGGGAACATTTCAAACATTTCTTCATCATTGATATGGAAACAGTTTTCTTCTCCAAAAATATCAATGATTAAACGGTAGTCGCTTTCATCTACAAATCCGTTTTTATAAATAATACATTTGTCTTCACCTACCGGATTAAATGTACAATCCAGATGCAGAATACCTTCAAAAGGAACTTTATCATTTTTCTTCAGTTCCAGATCAATAATTCTTTTCTTCGGAAAATATTCTTTTAAGATTTCAATGGCATATTCATTGGTTCTTGCCGTCTTATAGTTTCTGTAATCTTCACTGAAGCAGGTTCCGATGAAAAGGAAATCATTCCATACAATCACATCACCTCCTTCGATATGTGCAGTTTCGGGAAGATTGATGATCTTTCTCCATGCTACTTTTTCAAAAACGCTTTTGTAGGCTTCCTGCTCGTCTGCTCTGTCTGCAATCACATTGGAAATGATCATTTTATCATCAATTACAAAGGCTACATCTCTTGAAAAAACCTGATTGTAATCTTTGATGATGCTGGGACGCAGTACTTCAACGCCATACTTTTTTAAAACCGCTTCAAAAGCGTTCATTTCATTGATAATATCCTCTTCTTTAGGATAAATGTTGTGTTCGATTGAGTAATATGACTTTGCGTCATAACTTTCCTCTAGTGTGGGAACAGGCCCCAATGAATTAGGCTGGCCCAGAACTACTGACTTCAGCCTGCCCGTTTCGTTTTTAATGTTTAGTCTCATAAAGATTTATGCAATACTACAAATATAAGTAAAGGTCTCTACCTATAAAACTTTTGGATTATTTTATGCATTAAATTGGGTTCCCAAAATCAATACACTTCAACAAAATTTCCTTGTATATGAGCCAACTGTAGTGAATAGTTCCAAAAACATCTACAACTTACTATTTTCCATCTACATAAGAACAAAAAAATAGATAATCATATTATTTAATTTCCTATATTAGTGATATAATTTTCGCGAAATTATAAACCTTAAAATGAACTATTAACACCAAAAATCAAAGTCATGAACAAGAACAATCCGGTGCTGAAAAATGCACAAAAGTTAGGAAGAGATCAACAAAAATCCGTAATGGGAGGCGCTCCAATCTCAACAGGCAGAAGATGCTGTGAATGGGATGATGCAGGAAACTGTTATATCTGGACTTGCGACAGATGCCAGTGTCCTTAATAAACAAAGAAAGCCTGCTTAAAAAAGCGGGCTTTCTTATTGAGCTAATTGATATAAATAAAAAATCCCAAAGCATGCTTTGGGATTTTTTTATAGTATAAGCAAATATTATCTGCTTGCAATATCGATGTAGTTTCTTTGCTGAGCACCTTGGTAAACCTGTCTTGGTCTTCCGATCGGGTCTCCTTTCAGTCTCATTTCTTTCCACTGAGAAATCCATCCCGGAAGTCTTCCTAATGCAAACATTACGGTGAACATTTCTGTAGGGATTCCTAACGCTCTGTAGATGATACCTGAGTAGAAGTCTACGTTTGGATATAGTTTTCTTTCTACGAAGTATTCGTCTTCCAGCGCTACTCTTTCCAGCTGCATTGCAATGTCAAGAGCTTTATCCTGGATACCTAATGCTTTAAGGATATCGTCAGCAGCTTTCTTGATGATTTTCGCTCTTGGGTCGAAGTTTTTGTACACTCTGTGTCCGAATCCCATTAAACGGAAGTTATCATTCTTATCTTTAGCTTTAGCAACATATTTAGATACGTCACCACCGTCTTTCTCGATCAGTTCAAGCATTTCGATTACAGCCTGGTTAGCACCACCGTGAAGTGGTCCCCAAAGTGCAGATACTCCGGCAGAGATAGAAGCGAAAAGACCTGTGTGGGCAGAACCTACCATTCTTACTGTAGAAGTAGAACAGTTTTGTTCGTGGTCTGCGTGAAGGATTAATAATTTATCTAAAGCATTTACAACTACCGGATCGATTTCGAAATCAGCGTTTGGTAATCTGAATGCCATTTTGTAGAAGTTCTCTACGTAGTTCAGGTTGTTATCACCGTGGTTTAATGGTAAGCCCTGAGTTTTTCTGTAAGTCCATGCACAAAGGTGAGAGAACTTAGCGATCATAAGCTCAGCAGCGTGATCCATTTCTTCTTTAGAGTTTACGTTAACAGCTTTCGGGTTGAAGGCTGTTAAAGCAGACGTTAAAGAAGATAAAACTCCCATAGGGTGAGCAGAACGAGGAAAAACATCAATGATTTTTTTCATTTCGTCTGCGATGAAGTTGTATTTTTTAATATTGTTGTCGAATGAAGTAAACTGATCCTGAGTAGGTAATTCTCCATGTAATAAAAGATACATTACTTCAGTGAAGTTAGATTTTTCAGCAATCTGCTCGATTGGATAACCTCTGTAAAATAATTCTCCTTTATCTCCGTCTAAGTAAGTGATGTCGCTAATAGTAGCTCCTGTATTTTTGTAACCTAAATCCAGAGTGATTAAACCTGTCTGGTCTCTTAATTTTGAAATATCAATCCCTCTGTCTCCGATAGTACTATCCACGATTGGATATTCATATGAATTACCGTCGTAATTCAATATTACTTTGTTGTCTGACATTATTTATTTATTTTTTTTAAATATACCACTTTCCATAAAATACGGCAAACTAAAAATTTCGCTTGCCGTTATTTATAAATTCGATTAATTATCTTTTGATTTTAAAAGCTTCCAACCCTGGGAAAATTGCAGTTTCGCCTAAAGCTTCTTCAATTCTTAATAACTGGTTGTATTTTGCCATTCTGTCTGATCTTGAAGCTGAACCGGTTTTGATCTGTCCACAGTTCATTGCTACTGCTAAATCAGCAATTGTAGAATCTTCAGTTTCTCCTGATCTGTGAGACATTACTGAAGTGAATTTGTTATTCTGAGCCATCTGTACAGCAGCCATTGTTTCAGAAAGAGAACCAATCTGATTTACTTTTACAAGGATAGAGTTCGCAATATTTTCTTTTACTCCTCTGGATAATCTTTCTACGTTGGTTACAAATAAATCATCTCCTACCAGCTGTACTCTGTCACCAATTTTATCTGTTAACATTTTCCAACCTTCCCAGTCGTTTTCCTGCATACCATCTTCAATAGAAATGATTGGATATTTTGCAGCCAGTTCCGCTAAATAAGAAACCTGCTCGCTGCTTGAAAACTGGGCTGCATCCGGAGTCTGGAATTTTCTGTAATCATAGATTCCATCTTTGTAGAATTCCGAAGCCGCACAGTCAAGTGCCAACATAATATCGTCACCTGGCTTATAACCTGCTTTTTCAATAGCTTGAAGTAAAGTATCCAAAGCATCTTCAGTTCCTTTGAAAGTTGGTGCAAAACCACCTTCATCACCTACCGCAGTAGATAAACCTCTTGAATGAAGAATAGATTTTAGGTTGTGGAAAATTTCAGTTCCTTTTCTCAATGCATGAGAGAAAGAATCAGCTTTTACCGGCATAATCATGAATTCCTGGAATGCGATAGGAGCATCTGAGTGAGATCCACCGTTGATTACATTCATCATTGGAACAGGAAGTGTGTTGGCGTTCACTCCACCTACATATTTATAAAGAGGCATTCCCAATTCTGCAGCAGCAGCTCTTGCTACTGCCAGAGAAACACCAAGAATAGCATTGGCACCAAGATTTCCTTTGTTAGGCGTTCCATCAAGATCAATCATAATCTGATCGATATAGTTTTGTTCAAAAACCGGCTGTCCTACTAAATTCTCTGCAATTACTTCTTTTACATTTTCAACAGCTTTCAGAACTCCTTTTCCCAGATATTCTGAACCACCGTCACGTAATTCTACCGCCTCGTGTTCTCCTGTAGATGCTCCTGAAGGTACAGCTGCACGGCCCATTGCCCCGCTTTCTGTAAATACATCTACTTCAATGGTAGGATTTCCTCTGGAATCTAAAATCTGTCTTGCTTCTATGTAAGAAATTGCACTCATTTTTTATTTTTTTTAGTTTAGACAAATTTAATCAAAATTTAACTTTCAAGGGTATTTCACAGCATTTTTTTGAAATAAATCCAAGTTAAATTTTAGTTAATTTATATTATGATAATTCCCCATTTTTGAGGGAATGGATCAGGAATTAAAAAATGGAAGATCATAACAAAACTCACCTTGAAAAGTGAGCTTTATGATACGGTATAGGAGTTATTATTATTTTCTGGGCGTGGGAGATAAAAGACCGGCCAGGGCACCTATTGCTCCTGATGAAATCGTTGCAAATATAGTAACCAGCTGATTATCCTTGGAGGAGCCGTCATTCCAGTAAGCAATGAGTATAAGCCCTGCAATAATTGCGATAACTGCCAGCCCGAGCATCAGGACAATAATCCTGTAAATCCAGTAGTCTGTATCCTTAGGATTTCTTATTTCTACATTTTTTATAGCCTCTATAGGATTTATTCTGAACTTTTCCTGAAGATCACTGCTGTTTTTTAAAGCAGCTTCCAGATCTTCGATACTGTCGTTAATAAGAGTTTTCATGGCCTTTGATTTTATGTATCAAATTTCCCTCTAAAAAACGGACCAGTCAATTACACAAAAGGGTAATTTATAATTTTATTTTGAAGACCAGACAGGTTCCGGGATTTCCGGAAATGATTGTACAATCGCCGGATAATTCGTTCATTCTTCGTTTCATATTTCTAAGACCGTTCCCTTCTTTATGGCCGTCGGAAATTCCCTTTCCGTTATCAGAGATTTTCATAGAAAAGTTATTTTCTTCCTGCGAAAATGAAAGTTTCAGGCTGTTGGCACGGCTGTGTTTATAAACGTTATTAACGGCTTCTTTCAGACAAAGAAAGAGATTACGCCTCATTTCTGTGGAAATCGGTGTTTCTGCTATGATATTTTCATATTCTGAATACACGATTATTTTTGTTTTCTTCAAAAAGTTTCCGGTATAAAGGACAGCATAATCGATAAAGCTCCCCAATGTGTCATTTCCTGAGTTCAGGCTCCACAGCATTTCTCTCATGGAAATATTCATTTCTTCGGAGGTTTTCAGAAGCTCATCGATGTCGTTTAACAGATCATCATCTTCCGCTTTCTGTTTCAGAAATTCTGCCTGAAGCTTCAATGCAGAAATTCCGGCTCCAAGATCATCATGCATATCGTGGGAGATACGTTCCCGCTCCTGTTCCAGCACCTTTTGTTTTTCCAGTTCTTTTTGAAGAAGCTGGTTTTGGTGCTCAGATTCTTTAAGCTGCTGCTGCTGAATAAAAAAAAGCTGTCTTTTGTTATACAGAACAACTATTAAAACAATAAAGATGACAAAAGTTATTAATAAAATAACCGCAATAATATAAGCCAATCTTATTGTATCCGGCAGTTGCTTCATATTGTGTTTTTATTTTCAAATTTCCTTAAAGCAATATAGAACATTCCATACATAATGATATTTACACAATACTGCATCACTTTCAGAATTTGCAGAAGCCCCGGATCATTATCCCGAAGAAAAAACATGGGTATGGATCTGAAAATAAAGAAAATACTCCAAAAAAGTAAACCACAGGAAACCCAGAAATGCGGATCGTCCAGAATTTTTATTTCGTCAAAATTTTTCAGCCTTATAAAAAACCAAACCAGCACATTAATGATGAAATAAAAGCATACTAATATTCCTAATGTATTTTCATAGTTATCACTATAAAACTTTATAAACAGAATAATATACGCAAGTATGGCCATCAGAACATACCGGGAAAATACAATGATTTTTTTGGGGAAAATTTTAGCATAGTAGATGCCAAAAAAAATAATCAAAAAAATGCTGTAGTAATTAAACAGATAAGCAAAGTCAAATTCTTTATTGAATATTTTATAATGGCCATACAGCTCCAGACAAAGCGAAAGAAATAAAAATATCGCAAAATAGTTTTGGCTGGAAAGACCTTTCTTCCCAGCTAAAACTATGGACTTTACAGTAGCCGCCAGGAGTACTGCGATGTATATTATCTGGATTACCATTTTACGGATATAATGAACCCATATCGTAATATCCTTCGTCTGTACTAAAAACCAGTGTCATTTGTTTTTCATGGGTTTCAAAATGTCTTTTATATTGGTCTTCGCGAAATTTATCGCCAAGATTATTTTCAAAAACGACTTTCTTCACATCACTGATCTCGCAAAGATTAATGATAAATGTCTCACTATCATCTTTTGACAGGGTATCTATCAGATCAACGATATGATAACTGATATAAAATGTATTATTTCGTCCTAAATAATTAGTCAATACCTGATGTCCGTTCTTAAGATAAAAATCATTAAGTGCTTTTACATTCTCATCGGAGATTTTCAGATCCTTAAGTGAAAGATCCTGATTGGCATTGATGATAAGATAATTATGCTCATCAATGGTATTTTTCCCCTCTGTTTGCAAAGAGGCCACCATGTAGATCATCTTGTTTTCAGAATAAGGTGTAAGTCGTAATCTGGAATCCCGGGGATCTATCTGTACGAAAGTAAATGTTAAATAGGTCGCCTTAATATCTTTCATAATCTCACAAATATCTTTCAGGAGAGAATGTTTTACAGCATAAATACCCCCAAGATTAAAATTCACCTCCCGATTTTGCATAAAAGGCAAAACGCCCTTTTTAGCACTGTCAATAAAACTTTCTGCCAGAATGTGGCTAATGGGCCTCATTTCCGACACATCTTCAACCAGCTGTTCAAGTTTATTACCGATAGGGCCTTCTCTGTAAGCTAAATTGTCATCAAGGACTACCTGACTTGTTGCATTTGAATTTTCCATAATTTCTTAGTTTTTTGATTGGTTAAATTTATTGACTGCCTCCACTTTGTTGTTGACGTGGAGTTTTCTGTAAATATTTCCTACGTGCTTCTTGACGGTGTCAATACTGATGAATTTTTTATCCGCAATCTCTTTGTAAAGAAGCCCCAGTGAAAGAAGTTCTAGAATTTCTTTTTCGCGTTCCGTAAGTTCATCAAAGCCTTTTATTTCCGGAAGCTTTTTTTCGAAATGATTCAATACTCTTCTGGCAATGGAAAAGCTCATAGGAGCACCTCCCTGATATACGTCCCGTATTGAAGAAAGAATCTTATCCATACTTTCACCTTTTACAAGATATCCCATAGCACCAGCCTTTAAAGAATTAAAGATCTTTTCATCATCATCAAAGCTGGTACACATAATAAATTGGGTATCGGGAATTTCTTTTCGCAGTTTTTCTATGATTTCGATTCCGAGCATATCCTGTAACTGGATATCCATCATCACAACATCAGGAGAGATATCTGGCAGGTTCGTTATGGCATCATTGCCGTCAAAGAACTGGGCAACCACTTTCATATCCTTCTGATAATTGATGACCTTCTTCAACGCATTGTTGTAGTTTTTTTCGTCTTCTACTATGGCTATGGAAATGCTCATGACTTTGTTTGTTTGAAGCAAATTTCAACAGAAAACAATTTGAAATCAATTACACCTTTGTGTAATATTACTGTTTGAGTTTGAAGTTATGGCTTAGTGTTTTAGCTGTATTAAATTTAATCAATTTTTCACTTCAAAAACAATATTATCATAAATATTTCATAATAAATTAAAATAAAAAATTATAAATACATATTTAAAATCAATTATTTTTCACAATCTGATCAAGGATAGGATGATCAATACTGCTTATTGTATGATGGGACTTAATCTGTTCAAAGATCTGAATCCTGTTTTTGCCTTTTTTCAGCCATACTCCGGGAATGTAAAGTGTTTGCTGAGGACCTGCAGTACTCCAGTATCTTCCTGCATTTTTCCCGTTAATAAAAACAATACCTTTTCCAAAATTTCTCATATCAAGAAAAGTATCACCGGTTTCTTCAAGCACAAATTCTGCCTCCTGAATAACAGGTGAATGATCTGCAATTTCTTTATTTTTAAAGTGATGTTTTGGAAAAGTATCAAAAGGAAGAGGAAGCATTTCCCAGTTCCCGGAAACTTCAGCGCCATTAATTTTTACGGGGCTGATAATTCCTTTTAAATTATGAACAATCTCTGCTCCGTAATTGATTCTTCCCATATTTTCAACAAGAATTTCCAGCCGGTCTCCGGATTTTATTTCAATAGCAAGATCATACTTTTTATATACTCTGTTCAATTCACCTTTCCATTGGCCATTGATGTAAATATTCGCATAATCACGGAGTCCTTTTATTTCCAATATCCCTTTATGGTCTTTGTCAAACTTTCTTCTGTAAAGAACATATCCGTTTCCGATGTTCAAATCTTCAAACGTCAGTGGCTGGTCATTAATAACAGGTTTCTGATGATCGGTAAGATCAAACAGAGAATTTACTTTTGAAAATTTTATCCGGGGAATGGTGATGACTTTTACTGGTTTTGGAACATCCGGAAGCTTACTTTTATTGAGGGATTGAAAAATTTCTCTCAACGCATTATATTTAGGGGTTGCCCATCCTGCTTCACTGATGGGAGCATCATAATCATAGCTCGTAAGATCCGGCTGGATATCATGATCCTTATCGTAATTGGCACCACTGGTAAATCCAAAGTTGGTTCCGCCATGAATCATATAATAATTAAAAGAAATATCATTTTCTATATAGAGCTTTGTTTGCTTCACCACTTCTTCTGTGGAGACCTTAACGAATGGTTCTGCCCAATGATCGAGCCATCCGGGATAATATTCTGCAACCATATAAGGACCTTTTCCACCATTATACTCATTGATGCTTTTCTTTAAAACAGCAATATCACCTTCTCCGTTTGCGGTAGGTAAAGCACCTTCAATAGATCCTCCTTTAAAAAGTGAACTGCCGTCTGAGGTAAATAAAGGTACCGAGATTCCGCTTTTCAACAGCACATCTTTAATCTTATGACTGTATTCCCTGTGTTCTTCCAACGGAATATCTTTTCGCTGGGCAACGTAAGATCCAAATTCATTCTCTGCCTGTACCATAATAACCGGGCCGCCATTATTAATCTGCAGAGGTACGATCTGCTTTGCCAGCTGACTGATATATTTACGGCATTCCTCTAAGAAAGCTTTGTTGTCTCTTCTTATTTCAAGGTCTTTATTTTTCTGCAGCCACCACGGATATCCTCCGAATTCCCACTCTGCACAAACATAAGGCCCCGGACGAATGATAACGTATAAGCCAACTTCCTGTGCCGTTTTGATGAACTTCTGCAAATCTTTTTCACCTGAAAAATTCCATTTTCCCGGGGCTTCTTCATGATAATTCCAAAAAACGTAGGTCGTAACGGTATTCAGTCCCATTGCTTTCATCATCTCCAGACGATGCTTCCAATACTCCGACGGAACTCTGGGATAATGCATTTCTCCTGAATACACGGTAAATGATTTTCCGTTCAGGAAGAAATGTCCATCTTTAATTTCAAAATTTCCTTTCTGTGAAAACACAGTATTTAAGGAGAAAAATAAAAGAATAATGCTTAAATAACGTTTAAAATTTCTCATATTGTAAGGCATGATTTTTGTAAAATTTAAAATATAAAAATCAATTGAATATCAAATAATATAATCATGAAAAAAAGTCTTTTAGCACTAGGTGCTGTATTGGCACTGGCAGTAGTCAGCTGTAAAAAAAGTGAAAGCGGAAACAAAAGCGTTATCAAAACAGACAGTTCAGAAACTGTAGTTACAGACAACAACGGAAAGATAGATTCGTTAACACAAAGTTCTTCTACTGTAAACATCAACGGTCAAAAAACAGAAAAAACAGATTTTGTGTATAAAGCTACTGACGGAACACTGGTGAAAGTAGTATTTAAAAACGATCCTAAAGAAAGTACGGTAGCTATTACCAGCAACAAGAAAACGTTTACCTTGCCTAAATCGGAAACCAAAGGAGATGAAACGATTTACAAAAAAGATGATATGACTGCAAGGGTAAAAGGAGACAGCCTTCACCTTGAACAGGGTAATAATATTATTGAGCTGAAAAGAACAAAGATTTAAAATAAAAAATTGTCCTTCCATATTGAGGGACATTTTATTTGATAAGTATTACATAAAAAAACCATCCGGATTCCGGATGGTTTTTTTATATATCTGAATGAATATTATTCTTCAGTTTTTTCCTCAGTAGTATCAGCTTTAGCTTCTTCTACTTTCTCTTCAACTGCAGGAGCATCAGCAACTACTGCTTCAGCTTTTTTAGCAGTTGTTGATCTTCTGCTTCTTCTTGTAGCTTTTTTCTCTTCAGCATTAGGGTTGTAAAGCTCGTTGAAATCAACTAATTCGATAAGAGCAGTGTCAGCAGCATCACCTGGTCTGAATCCTGTCTTGATGATTCTTGTATAACCACCGTTTCTTTCAGCGATTTTAGGAGCTACAGTTCTGAATAATTCAGCAACCGCAAATTTATTTTGAAGGTAAGAGAATACTACTCTTCTATTGTGTGTAGTATCTTCTTTTGCTTTTGTTAATAGAGGCTCAACATATACTCTTAAAGCTTTAGCTTTAGCTACAGTAGTGTTGATTCTTTTATGCTCAATTAGAGAACAAGCCATATTAGAAAGTAAAGCACTTCTGTGAGAAGCTGTTCTTCCTAAGTGATTGAATTTTTTACCGTGTCTCATTATTAATTATTTATCAGCGTCTAACTTATATTTTGCAACGTCGAAACCGAAGTTAAGACCTTTTGAATGCACTAATTCTTCTAGTTCTGTCAAAGATTTTTTACCAAAATTTCTGAATTTCATCAAATCAGACTTACTGTAAGAAACCAGTTCTCCAAGAGTTTCTACTTCAGCCGCTTTCAGACAGTTAAGGGCTCTTACAGAAAGATCCATATCTGCTAATTTAGACTTAAGAAGTTGTCTTGTGTGAAGAGTTTCTTCATCGTACTGGATAGATGCTTTTACAGCTTCAGTTTCAAGCGTAATTCTCTCATCGGAGAATAGCATGAAGTGATAAATTAATATCTTAGAAGCTTCAGTTAAAGCATTCTGAGGGCTGATAGACCCGTCAGTTTCTATATCTAATACAAGTTTTTCGTAGTCTGTTTTTTGCTCTACACGATAATTTTCAATGCTGTATTGTACTTTCTTGATCGGCGTAAAAATAGAGTCAATAGCAATAGTTCCTACTGGAGCATTGTTTGATTTATTTTGTTCAGAAGGAACATACCCTCTACCTTTTTCAATATTGAAAGTAATTTCGAAAGTTACATCACTGTTTAGGTTGCAGATCACCAAATCCGGGTTTAAAACCTCAAATCCGTTGATAGACTTTCCTAAATCACCAGCAGTAATAACCGTTTGACCTGAAACTTTAGCAACAACCTGCTCGTTAGCCTGGCCTTCTGCTGCAGCTTTTAATCTTACCTGCTTAAGGTTAAGAATAATTTCGGTAACGTCTTCGATTACTCCTGGAATAGTTGAAAATTCGTGCTCTACACCTTCTATTTTGATAGATGAAATAGCGTATCCTTCCAGAGAAGAAAGCAACACTCTTCTCAAAGCATTACCGATTGTAAGCCCGAAACCTGGTTCTAAAGGTCTGAATTCAAATTGACCTTTAAATTCATCAGAGTTAAGTAAAATTACTTTATCGGGTTTTATGAATTGTAAAATTGCCATATTATTGGGTTGAGCAAAAATTTGATTAAAAAATTATTTAGAGTAAAGTTCGACGATAAGGTTTTCCTTAATGTCCTCCGGAATCTGGATTCTTTCAGGAGCAGAAACGAAAGTTCCTTCTTTCTTCTCATCGTTGAATTGTAACCACTCATAGTTTGACTTAGAAGCCAATGCATTGGTAACAACTTCAAGAGACTTAGACTTTTCTCTTACAGCGATTACATCACCAGCTTTTACCAAGTAAGAAGGGATATTAAGAATCTCTCCGTTCACAGTGATGTGTCTGTGAGAAACCAATTGTCTAGCTCCAGATCTTGTTTTAGCAAAACCTAATCTGTATACTACGTTATCCAATCTTGATTCACAAAGTTGTAATAGAACTTCCCCTGTTACACCTTTACTTCTGTGTGCTTTGTCAAATAGGTTAGCAAACTGTCTTTCTAAAATACCGTAAGTATATTTAGCTTTTTGTTTTTCAGCTAACTGAATTGCATATTCTGATTTTTTAGCACCTCTTCTTTTGTTAGGACCGTGTTGTCCTGGCGGTTGGTTCTTTCTTTTTTCGAAGTTTTTATCATCTCCGTAGATTGCAGCACCAAACTTTCTAGCAATCTTAGTTTTAGGTCCAATATATCTTGCCATAATGGGTAAATTCTAAAAATTAAACTCTTCTTCTTTTTGGTGGTCTACATCCATTGTGTGGCATAGGAGTCACATCAATGATTTCGCTAACTTCAATTCCTGAATTGTGGATAGATCTGATAGCAGATTCTCTACCTGCACCTGGACCTTTCACAAACACCTTTACTCTTCTTAAACCAGCTTCGTGAGCTACAGCAGAGCAATTTTCAGCTGCCATCTGAGCAGCAAATGGAGTATTCTTTTTAGAACCTCTGAAACCCATTTTACCGGCAGAAGCCCAAGAGATAACCTCTCCGTTTTTATTTGTTAAAGAAATGATGATGTTATTGAAAGAAGCCTGAATATGAGCTTCACCAATAGCTTCAACTTTTACTTTTCTTTTCTTAACTACTTTAGTTTGTTTTGCCATAATTCCTAACGATTATTTACTAGCTTTTTTCTTGTTAGCAACAGTTTTTCTCTTCCCTTTACGTGTTCTAGAGTTGTTTTTCGTTCTCTGGCCTCTTAAAGGTAATCCAAGTCTGTGACGTATTCCTCGTTGGCATCCTATGTCCATCAATCTCTTGATGTTCAATTGCACTTCAGATCTCAATTCTCCTTCTACTTTTACGTTTTCAGAGATATATGTTCTGATTGCAGCCAATTCATCGTCATTCCATTCGTTGACTTTCTTGTCTTCGCTGATACCGGCAGCTTTAAGGATTTCAGAAGAAGTACTTCTTCCTACTCCATAGATGTAAGTTAAACCGATAACACCTCTTTTGTTTTTTGGTAAATCAATACCTGCAATTCTCGCCATAATTTAATGTTAACCTTGTCTTTGTTTAAATTTTGGGTTCTTCTTGTTGATTACGAATAGTACACCTTTTCTGCGTACGATTTTGCAATCAGCGCTTCTTTTTTTAATTGATGCTCTTACTTTCATTTTGATAGTATTTATTTTTTACAAATGCCAAATGGAATGTGTATTCCATTTGGCTAATTGTTTTAATATCTAAATGTGATCCTCCCTTTTGTTAAATCATAGGGAGACATTTCTAGTTTTACCTTATCTCCAGGTAAAAGTTTAATATAATGCATTCTCATTTTGCCGGAGATATGAGCAATAAGGATATGCCCATTTTCCAGCTCTACACGGAACATGGCGTTAGAAAGTGCTTCCACGATCACGCCATCTTGTTCAATATGTTTTTGTTTTGCCATAAATTAATATCCAGTCGTTCTTGATAATTTAGACTGCATTAAGCCATCATAATGATGGTTCAGCAGATAAGTATTAATCTGTTGAACTGTATCTAAAATTACACCCACCATAATTAATAATGATGTTCCCCCGAAAAATAGGGCAAACGCATCTGTCTGAACAAAGCTTCCATGCACAATTGCTGGAAGGACTGCAAAGATAGATAAAAAAATTGCACCTGGCAAGGTAATTTTTGATAAAATATCATCTAAATAATCAGCGGTCTCTTTACCGGGTCTTACTTTCGGTACTAAACCTCCATTTCTCTTCAAGTCATCAGCCATCTGGTTTACCGGAATTGTAATCGCAGTATAGAAAAATGAGAAGATAATAATTAATAGCGCAAACAATACGTTGTACTGCCAGCTAAAAACATTCTTGAAACCTGCAAGAAAAGTGTTAGACTCATCGAATTTTGTTAATAATCCTGGTACGAACATCAATGCCTGGGCAAAGATAATCGGCATTACACCAGCAGCATTTACTTTCAATGGAATCCATTGTCTTGCTCCCTGCATAAGATTTCTGTTTACACCTCCTCTTGCTTGAGCTCTGCTTACATACTGAATTGGAATTTTTCTAACAGCTACTGATAAGATTACTGCTAAAAGAACTACCAACATCCAGAATAATACTTCAATAAGGATCATGATAGATCCCATTCCTCCTTTTCCGTTCTGCACGGCCATCTCCTGTACGAATGCCTCAGGTAATCTTGAAAGGATCCCCACCATAATAAGGATAGAGATACCATTTCCGATTCCTTTATCGGTAATCTTTTCACCCAGCCACATTGCGAATACTGAACCGGCAACCAAAATAACAATACTTGGCAACCAGAACATGATTGAATTTGGCTCTACATAGTATGCAGACTGGAACTGAGCATATGGTAAGAATAATTGAGTAATAGAAGTTAAGTAAGAAGGTGCCTGTACCAGACAAACTCCAATTGTTAACCATCTTGTAATTTGGTTCAATGTATTTCTACCTGACTCTCCATCTTTCTGAAGCTTCTGAAGATAAGGAATAGCCATCCCCATCAACTGAACAATAATAGAAGCAGAAATATAAGGCATGATTCCCAACGCCATTACGGAAGCGTGGCTGAAAGCTCCCCCCGTAAACGACGAAAGCAAGCCAAGGAGACCTGCTCCTTGCTTGTTACCGCCTTGATTTTTATAATGCTCTAAGAGATCTCCCACCTCTGCAAGGTTAATTGCAGGAAGCGAGATATAAGATGCGAATCTATACACAAGGATAATCCCTAAAGTGAAGAGAATTTTATCTCTAAGTTCTTTAAGACTCCAAATATTTTTAAGTGTTTGTATAAATTCTTTCATTAGTAAGTATTATAAGGTAATTGCTTTTCCACCTGCTTTAGCAATAAGCTCTTCAGCAGATTTAGTGAATTTGTCAGCAGAGATTGAAACCGCAGATTTCAATTCTCCTCTACCCATAATTTTCACTAATTCGTTTTTAGAAATTATTCCGTTTGCTACTAAAACTTCTTTCGTGATATCTCCGGTGATGGATTTGTTCTCGATTAAAGTCTGGATAGTATCAAGGTTAACTCCTCTAAACTCTTTTCTGTTTACGTTTTTGAATCCGAATTTAGGTAATCTTCTTTGTAAAGGCATCTGTCCACCTTCGAAACCGATTTTTTGAGAATAACCAGCTCTCGCTTTCTGACCTTTGTGTCCTTTTGTTGAAGTACCTCCTTTTCCACTACCTTGACCTCTACCAATTCTCTTTGAGTTGAAAGTAGATCCTGCAGCAGGTTTTATGTTATTTAAATTCATTTTAATTTCTCTTTTATAAAATTATTTTTGAACTTCAAGTAAGTGGCTTACTGCAGCGATCATTCCTAAGATAGAAGGAGTAGCTTCGTGTTCTACAACTTGGTGAAGTTTTTTTAATCCTAATGCTTCAAGCGTTCTCTTTTGGGTTTTTGTTCTACCAATAGCGCTTCTTACTTGCTTTACTTTAATTGTTGCCATTGTTTTAATTATTAACCGTTAAACACTTTACTTAGAGAAATTCCTCTCATTCTAGCGATCTCTTCAGGTCTTCTGATGTCTAATAACGCTTTGAAAGTAGCTTTCACTACGTTGTGAGGGTTAGAAGATCCTTTAGATTTTGAAAGGATATCGTGAATACCAGCAGATTCCAATACCGCTCTTACCGCACCTCCGGCGATCAATCCTGTACCGTGAGAAGCAGGTCTTAGGAAGATATCTGCACCACCGTATCTAGCAGTAGTTTGGTGAGGGATAGTATGGTTCATTACAGGAACTTTCACAAGGTTTTTCTTAGCGTCTTCAACTGCTTTAGCAATTGCAGAAGCAACCTCTTTAGATTTTCCTAAACCGAAACCGATAACACCTTCTTCGTTACCTACTACAACAATAGCAGAAAATCCGAAAGCTCTACCTCCTTTTGTTACTTTTGTTACTCTGTTAACAGCTACGAGACGATCTTTTAATTCTAATCCTCCCGGTTTTACTCTTTCTATATTATCTAGTCCTAACATATTTTCCGAAATTTAATGATTAGAATTTAAGTCCTCCTTCTCTTGCACCATCAGCAAGAGCTTTTACTCTACCGTGGTATACGAATCCGTTTCTGTCAAATACAATACTTTCGATTCCTGCAGCGATAGCTTTAGCAGCGATAGCTTTACCAACAGCAGCAGAAACTTCAGTCTTAGTCCCTTTAGCGTCTACACCTTTCTCTCTTGAAGAAGCTGAAACTAAAGTTTTACCATTTTTATCGTCGATTAACTGAGCGTAAATTTCCTTATTACTTTTGTATACAGATAATCTTGGCAATTCAGAAGATCCAGAGATTTTCCCTCTTACTCTTCTTTTGATTCTTATTCTTTTTTCTAATTTACTTAATGCCATAATACTTATAATTTATTAAGCAGATTTACCAGCTTTACGTCTAACAATTTCTCCTACGAATCTTACACCTTTTCCTTTGTATGGCTCAGGCTTTCTGAAAGAACGGATCTTTGCAGCTACCATTCCTAGAAGTTGGTTGTCGTGAGACGTTAAAGTAATAATTGGGTTTTTACCTTTTTCAGTCAATGTATCCACTTTTACTTCACTTGGAAGTTCTAATACGATACCGTGAGAGAATCCTAAAGCCAACTCAAGTTTTTGACCTGCGTGTGAAGCTCTATATCCTACCCCTACTAGTTCAAGTTTCTTTTCGAAACCTGCACTTACACCAACAATCATGTTGTTGATTAACGCTCTGTATAAACCGTGAAGCGCTTTGTGTTGTTTAGAATCAGATGGTCTGTTTACGTTAAGTTCACCATCTTTTTGTTCTATAGTAATTCCTGCAGTAAGCTCCTGAGAAAGTTCTCCTTTAGCTCCTTTTACAGTTACTACACCGTTGTTTTCAGTGATTGTAACTCCTGCTGGAATTGTTATAATTGCTTTACCAATTCTTGACATTTTCCTCTGATTAAAAATTAATAAACATAGCAGATTACTTCACCGCCTACTTTCTCTTCTCTAGCTTTCTTGTCAGTCATTACTCCTTTAGAAGTAGAGATGATAGAAATACCCAAACCGTTTAGTACTCTTGGAAGCTCGGCTGAACCTTTGTACTGTCTCAAACCTGGTCTAGAAGCTCTTTGAATAGACTTGATAGCCGGTTTGTTAGTTTGCTTATCATACTTTAAAGCGATTTTGATCACTCCTTGAACAGCGTTATCTTCAAACTTGTAGTTTAAGATATACCCTTGATCAAATAAGATCTTAGTAATCTCCTTTTTGATTTTCGATGCAGGAATTTCCACCACTTTGTGGCCTGCGCTTTGTGCGTTCCTTACTCTTGTTAGGAAATCTGAAATTGGATCTGTTACCATTTTTCTTTTATAAATTATTGGTTAAAGAACAATCAGTTTTGCAAAGACTTGAAGAGTAAAATATCAGACTTCAGAAATCTTCGGTCTGATATTTTTATCTTTAGTATCTGAACAACTTAATTGTCCCGATTTTTAATTAGTAATAATTACCAACTAGCTTTTCTTACACCTGGGATAAGACCGTTGTTTGCCATTTCTCTGAAAGTTACTCTGGAAATACCGAACGTTCTCATGTATCCTCTTGGTCTACCTGTTAGTTTACATCTGTTGTGTAATCTTACAGGAGAAGCATTTTTAGGCAATTTTTGAAGTCCTTCGTAATCACCAGCTTCTTTAAGAGCTTGTCTTTTAGCAGCGTATTTAGCAACTAGTGCTTCTCTTTTGCGCTCACGCGCTTTCATTGATTCTTTAGCCATTTCTTAGTTCTTTTTAAATGGTAAACCGAAGTGAGTTAATAATGCTTTAGCTTCTTTATCTGTTTTCGCAGTAGTAACGAAAGTGATATCCATCCCCTGGATTTTTTTCACTTTGTCAATTACGATTTCAGGGAAGATAATCTGCTCAGTAATACCTAAGTTGTAGTTACCTCTACCATCGAAACCATCAGCTTTGATACCAGAGAAATCTCTGATACGTGGTAAAGCAGAAGCAGTAAGTCTGTCTAAGAATTCATACATCTGGTTTCCTCTTAAAGTAACTTTTGCACCTACAGGCATACCTTTTCTCAATTTGAAAGCAGCTTCGTCTTTCTTAGAGATTGTACCAACAGCTTTTTGACCTGTGATATTTGTAAGCTCTTCTACAGCATAATCAATGATTTTTTTGTCTGCAGTAGCATCACCTAAACCTTGTGATACAACGATTTTCTCTAATTTAGGTACTTGCATTACTGACTTATACCCGAATTCTTCCATCATTGCAGGAACAATTGTCTCTTTATATGCTTTTTTGGGTCTTGCTATATATTCCATGTTAATTCAAATTATAAAGTTTCACCCGTTTTTTTGTTAATTCTTACTTTCTTATCTCCTTCGATTTTGTAACCGATTTTGATAGCTTTTCCGTCTTTACCAACTAAAGCTACGTTTGAGATATGAATAGAAGCTTCCTTCTCAGTAATTCCTCCTTGAGGATTAGAAGCTGAAGGCTTAACGTGTTTTTTAACGATGTTAAGTCCTGCAACGATTACTCTTGGGTCTCTACCTTCTTTCTTGATCACTTCAATAACTTCACCAGTCTTACCTTTGATATCTTTCTTACCAGTAGTAATGATTACGTTATCTCCTCTTTTTATTTTTAACTTTGACATTTCTTTTAAAAATTTTTAAAATTAAAGTACTTCAGGAGCTAATGAAATGATTTTCATATATTCTTTGTCTCTCAACTCACGAGCAACTGGTCCGAAAACACGCGTTCCTCTCATTTCTCCCGCTGCGTTTAGTAATACACAAGCATTGTCGTCGAATTTGATGTATGAACCATCTTTTCTTCTTACTGCTTTTTTAGTTCTTACTACTACAGCTTTAGATACCTGACCTTTTTTAGCGTTTCCAGATGGCGTAGAATCCTTGATCGTAACAACGATTTTATCACCAACTGAAGCATATCTTCTTCTGGTTCCTCCCAGAACTCTGATCACTAGTACTTCTTTAGCACCTGTGTTATCAGCAACTTTTAATCTTGATTCTGTTTGTAACATTATTACTTAGCTTTTTCAATGATTCTTACTAATCTCCATCTCTTGCTCTTGCTCAAAGGTCTAGTTTCCTGGATCAAAACTGTATCACCTTCTGTGCATTCGTTGTTCTCGTCGTGTGCAGTATATTTTTTCGTTTTCAAAACGAATTTACCGTACATCGGGTGCTTTACTCTTGTAGTTTCACTAACAACAATAGTTTTTTCCATTTTATTGCTGGAAACCACTCCGATTCTTTCTTTTCTTAAATTTCTATCCATTGTAAAATGAAATTATTGTTTGTTAGTTAACTCAGTGTTTAGTCTTGCGATTGTTTTTCTCAAATCTCTGATTTGAATCGGGTTTTCAATTGGGCTGATTGCATGAGCCAATTTCAATTTAGAATATTGAGCTTTTGCTTCAGTTAATTGAGCTTGAATATCACCCGCGCTTAAATTTTTAATATCAGCATTTTTCATTGTATTCAAAGATTATAGAGGTTTAACAAAATCGTTAGCAACGATGAATTTAGTAACTACTGGTAATTTTTGTGCAGCAAGTCTTAAAGCTTCCTTAGCGATATCGTAAGGTACACCTCCAACTTCGAACATAATTTTACCTGGTTTTACTACAGCTACCCAATATTCAACAGCACCCTTACCTTTACCCATACGTACTTCCGCTGGTTTCTTAGTAATTGGCTTATCTGGGAAGATTTTGATCCATAGTTGACCTTCTCTCTTCATATATCTTGTCGCAGCGATACGAGCCGCTTCAATCTGTCTTGCAGTGATCCAAGCTCCTTCCGTTGCTTTGATCCCAAAAGTTCCGTAAGCAAGTTGACTACCTCTCTGGGCATTCCCCTTCATCTTCATCTTATGAACTCTACGGAATTTGGTTCTTTTTGGTTGTAACATAATTTCTAAATTTTAGATTTTAGATTTTAGATTTTAGATTTTTTTTATTTTAAAAAAGTAACGGTAATTTAAAATTCAAAATTTCTAATCTAAAATTTTAATTATTATTGTTATTGTTGTTGTTTTTTCTAGGTCTTCTGTTGTCTCTGTCTCCTCCTCTGTTTCCTCTGTCTGACTGACCTCCTTTTTTCTGTTGTCCCACTAGTGGAGAAAGTTCTCTTTTACCGTAAACTTCACCCTTCATGATCCAAACTTTTACCCCTAGTCTACCGTAAGTAGTGTGAGCTTCTGCCCAGTGGTAATCAATATCAGCTCTGAAAGTTGACAATGGAATTCTTCCTTCTTTGAAAGATTCTGATCTTGCCATTTCAGCTCCGTTTAATCTACCAGAGATTTGAACTTTGATACCTTCAGCACCCATTCTCATAGTACTTGCCATTGCCATTTTAACAGCTCTTCTGTAAGAAATTCTGTTTTCAATTTGCTTAGAAATACTATCAGCAACTAGTACAGCATCTAATTCAGGTCTTTTGATTTCGAAAATGTTGATTTGAATATCCTTACCAGTCAATTTCTTCAACTCTTCTTTCAATTTATCAACTTCCTGACCTCCTTTACCGATGATAAGTCCCGGTCTAGCAGTAGTAATAGTTACTGTAACTAATTTTAAAGTTCTTTCAATATAAATTTTTGAAATACCACCTTTAGATAATCTAGCTTCAAGGTATCTTCTGATTTTGTAGTCTTCAGCGATTCTGTCTCCATAATCGTTTCCACCAAACCAGTTAGAATCCCATCCTCTGATGATACCTAATCTGTTACCAATTGGATTTGTCTTCTGTCCCATACCTTGATTAATTTTCTTTGTTACCTAAGATTAATGTAACGTGGTTAGATCTTTTTCTGATTCTATACCCTCTACCTTGTGGAGCTGGTCTTAGTCTCTTCAATTGTCTTGCACTATCCACAAATATTTCTTTAACGATAAGGTTTGCTTCCTCGATGTCAGCACCTTCGTTTTTCACTTGCCAGTTAGCCATAGCAGAAAGAAGTAATTTCTCTAACTTGTTAGAAGCATCCTTCTTAGAATATTTTAGGATATAAAGTGCTTTGTCTACCTGCTCTCCTCTAATGATATCAGCAACTAATCTCATTTTTCTTGGAGAAGACGGGCAATTATTTAATGAAGCTTTTACAACGTCTTTGTTAGCTTCTTTTCTTGCGATTGAACTATCTTGTTTTCTTGATCCCATGATTATCTGCTTCCTTTGTTTTTGTTACCACCATGACCTCTGAAAGATCTTGTTGGAGAAAATTCGCCTAACTTGTGACCAACCATGTTTTCTGTAACGTAAACAGGGATAAAAGATTTCCCGTTGTGTACAGCAATAGTTTGTCCTACGAAGTCCGGAGAGATCATAGATGCTCTAGACCAAGTTTTGATAACTGTCTTCTTACCAGACTCTATATTTGCCTGAACCTTCTTATCTAAAGTATGATGAATGAACGGTCCTTTTTTAAGTGATCTTGCCATAATTATTTTCTTTTAGATACGATGTAACGGTTAGACACTTTGTTTTTCTTTCTAGTTTTGTAACCTTTAGCCGGTTTACCGTTTCTAGATCTTGGGTGACCTCCTGAAGAACGTCCTTCACCACCACCCATTGGGTGATCTACTGGGTTCATTACAACCGCTCTTGTTCTTGGTCTTCTACCTAACCATCTGCTTCTACCAGCCTTACCTGATACAGTTAATTGGTGATCTGAGTTGGAAACAGAACCAATCATTGCCATACATTCAGTAAGGATCATTCTTGATTCTCCTGAAGGTAACTTGATGATTGCATATTTACCATCTCTTGAAGTTAATTGAGCTGAAGAACCAGCACTTCTTGCTAAAATTGCACCTTGTCCAGGCTTCATTTCAACACAAGAGATTACAGTACCCAATGGAATATTTTTCAATTTCATTGCGTTACCTACGTTTGGTTCAACGCTTTCTCCTGATACTACTTTCTGATCAACTTTGATACCGTTTGGAGCGATGATATATCTCTTCTCTCCGTCTGCGTACTCTAATAAAGCGATAAATGCAGTTCTGTTTGGATCGTATTCTACAGATTTTACAGTAGCTTCAACGTTTGCTTTGTTTCTTTTGAAGTCAATAATTCTGTATTTCTTTTTGTGTCCACCTCCGGTGTAACGCATGGTCATTTTACCTGTTTGGTTACGTCCACCTGACTTTTTAATACCAACTGTTAGAGATTTCTCTGGTTTGTTGGTAGTAATTTCCTCAAAATTGTTTACAATTCTGAATCTCTGTCCCGGGGTGATAGGTTTTAATTTTCTAACAGACATTACTATTATTTATAATTAATAATTAATTTACAGCAAAAATATCGATAACCTCACCTTCAGCAAGTTTGATTACCGCTTTTTTCAATTTATTTGTCTTTCCTACTTGAAGACCTTTTTTAGTGTATTTTGAAGAAACCTTCGGAGCATAAATCATTGTGTTAACGTCTGCTACTTTTACACCGTAAGCCGCTTCAACAGCTTTTTTGATCTCGATTTTATTCGCCTTAGGATTCACTAAGAAAGAATAAGAACCTCTTAAATCTGTAAGGTAATTAGCCTTTTCTGAAATAACTGGTTTAATAATAACTGACATGATTTATTTCTTTAAATTTTCCTGGAATTTTTCAACTGCACCTTCGAAGAAAATGATCTCACCAGCGTTTACTAAATCGTAAGAACTGATCTCGTTGAAGTTCATTACTTTAGTTTTAGGTAAGTTTCTTGAAGATAAATACACATTCTTGTTAGCTTCAGGAAGAACGAATAAAGATTTTTTACCGTTAAGTTCCAATGCATTTAATACATTGATGAAATCTTTAGTCTTAGGAGCGTCAAAGCTCACATCTTCTAAAACTTTAATGCTGTTGTCTCTCATTTTTTGAGATAAAACAGATTTCTTAGCCAATCTCTTAAGAGCTTTGTTCAATTTGAATCTGTAGTCTCTTGGTTTTGGTCCGAATACTCTACCTCCACCTCTGAATACTGGAGATTTGATATCACCGTATCTAGCAGATCCTGATCCTTTTTGCTTCTTAAGCTTTTTAGTAGAAGCAGTAATTTCGCTTCTTTCTTTTGCTTTATGAGTACCTTGTCTTTGAGCAGCAAGATACTGTTTAACTTCTAAGTAAACCGCGTGCTGATTTGGCTCAATTCCGAATACTGTTTCGTCTAGAGTTACTTTTCTTCCGGTCTCTTTTCCTGATGTATTTAATACTACTAGTTCCATTTTCTGATAATTACATAAGAATTTTTAGCTCCCGGAACAGCACCTTTTACTACTAAAAGATTTTGTTCTTGATCAACTTTTAACACTTGAAGGTTTTGAACAGTTACCTGCTTACCTCCCATTCTTCCAGCCATTCTCATCCCTTTGAATACTCTTGAAGGGTCTGAACCAGCACCGATAGAACCTGGAGCTCTAAGTCTGTTGTGCTGACCATGAGTTGCCTGCATTACACCTCCAAATCCGTGTCTCTTAACAACACCCTGGAAGCCTTTACCTTTTGAAGTTCCTGTTACGTCAACATATTCACCTTCAGCGAATAAATCAACTTTTACTTCTTCTCCTACTTTTACTTCATCAACGAATTCTCTGTAGAATTCTACTAATTTAGCTTTAGGAGCAGAACCAGCCTTTTTAAAATGACCAGCTAACGCTTTACCAACGTTCTTCTCACTCTTGTCATCGAAACCTAACTGAACAGCTTTATAACCGTCTTTTTCTAAGGTTCTGACCTGTAAAACCGAGCATGGACCAGCTTGGATAACTGTACAAGGAATGTTTTTTCCTTCTTCGTTAAACAAAGATGTCATACCGATTTTTTTACCAATAATACCTGACATTGTTTATATTATAATAAAATTTATCCTTTATTTATCCCCATTTTTCGGAAGTCTGAAGTAATTTCTACTTTTGATATAGGCATACTACGCCCCTAAAATGAGTGTGCAAATTTATGAATAATTTTGTAACTGACAAATATTTCGACTAAAATATTTTGATTTTTAATCATTTAGCAGTTTCAGAAAAAAAACTATCCAAAATTTTGAAAATATTCTTTGAAGTTCAAAAGAAAGTCATTAATATATTTTTTTCCGGCATCCGATTTTCTTACCACCAGATAATGTTTTCTTCTCAAACCTTTACTTCCGATTTTTTTAAATTTCAGCTCATCAGACAGCCTGAATGAATGCAATGCCCATTTCGGCATACAGGTAATCCCCATATTGGCCTGCACCATTTCCAAAGTAACTTCTGTTAACGGAACTGCTGAAATCTTCACAGGCATCATTCCGCTAGGATTAAGGAACCGATCGTAAACAGAAACGGTTTCTAAAGGAAAAGAATGAATGATTAAATGAGCATCCCGAAAATCCTCAGCACTAAGATATTCAGTATCATTTAAAAGGTTTTCTTTATGAATTACTGCAAAAACTTCATCCTCAAAAATCTCAATGCAGATCAATTCATTATTACCGGCAGGTTTTGAAGTGACCACTGCAATATCAATTTCATTGGATATGATTTTTTCCACAGGCTTATGAGTTGCTTCCAATACCAGATCCACTTCAATCTCAGGATATAATACTTTCATTTTCTGAATAAATAACGGTAGTCCCTGATAAAATGAGTAACATTCTGTACTGATTTTTATGGTACCCGCCGCTCCGGCTCTTATCTGTTGAATCTCATTCAGGCCATTCCCTATACTATCTATTACCGTACATGCAGTTTTGTAAAGCACACTTCCCTCCTCAGTAAGCTCCCATTTGTTCCTTGCCCTGTAAAACACTTTAAACCCGAGCTGGATTTCCAGATCTTTAAGCTGATGGCTTAATGCTGACTGTGTCAAAAAAAGTTTTTCAGAAGAACCTGCAATACTCCCTTCCTCCGCAATTGTTTTAATAAGTTTTAAAAACTTGATTTCCATAGCGCAAAGTTAATCATATAACAAAAAACACTATCTGAAAATATTTCATTTAACACTGCAGAACATTCAATTTCAATCTTAGGAAAAGAATAAACCCGATCATAGCTTTGCACTACAAACAATTTAATAGTATGCAAGAACAAATTGAATTCTACCAGAAAAAATTAATGTATGAAATGGATCCTTCAGATTTATATGATGGATTTCAAAACAGCACAGATTACATTGCAGTAGATACCAGAAGACCACATGGCTATAGCAAAGAACACATCCCATCTGCAATTAATCTGCCCCATCAGGAAATGACAGAAGAAAGCACCCGGCACCTTGATAAGTCAAAAATATATGTCTGCTACTGCGACGGGATAGGCTGTAATGCTTCCACAAAAGGAGCTTTAAAAATGACCCAATTAGGATTTAAGGTGATGGAATTAATAGGAGGAATGGAATGGTGGAAATTTGATGGCTATGCCACAGAAGGAACAGATCCTACCAATGGTTCCGCTTTTGTATGCGCCTGCTAATCCATCAACATAAAGATATGAAAATAAGATTCGCCGAAGAAAAAGACATAAGTTCCATTATTGAATTATGTAAAGCCCATGCGCACTATGAAAGAAACTTTTTTAAGGAAGAAAACAAAAAGGAACAGCTCGCTAAACACCTCCTTGATCCGGATTCCCATATAAAATGTCTGGTTGCAGAATCTGATACTGAAATAACAGGATATGCAACATTTTTCAAACAGTTCTCCACCTGGGACGCAGGTTACTATATGTATGTTGACTGCTTATTCCTAAAAGAGAATGCAAGGGGAAACGGAACAGGAAAACAAATAATGGAATTAATAAAAATCCACTCAAAAGAAGAAGGCTGCTCGATGATTCAATGGCAAACCCCGGATTTTAATACAAGAGCCATTAAGTTCTACACTCTGCTTGGAGCGGAAAGAAAAAACAAAAAGAGATTTTTCTGGAAAGTACAAGTCAAATGATTTCTATTTTAAAATAGAGACCGCCTGAAGTCAGATGGTCTCTATTTTTAACTATTTAATTAAGCTGAATACAGCCTATTTTACAATAACCGTAACCCCTCTCTCTTCCAACGCAGACCGGTCTTCTTCACCGATACCATTATCTGTGATCAGATAATCCACTTCGTCCAATGAGGCAATTTTACCAAACCCCTTCTTATTCAGTTTGGACGAATCTGCCAAAACGACTGTCTTATCCGCACACTCAATCATTACCTGATTAAGATGTGCCTCCGCCGCATTGGAGGTACTGATTCCAAATTCAAGATCAATACCGTCTACCCCCAGAAAAAGTTTATTACAGGAAAACTGTTTGAGAATTCCTTCCGAAATGGACCCTACGATTGAAGTTGAACTTTTCCTCACCTCCCCTCCCAGTTGGATCACATTAATATTAGGATTGTTACAAAGCTCAATAGCCACCCTTAGTGAGGACGTTAAAACAGTAAGCGAATTGAAATTCACAAGCATTCTGGCAAGATAATGCATGGTTGTCCCGGATGCCAATATAATACAGTCGTTTTCGTGAATCAATGATAATGCAGCTTTGGCAATAACCTGCTTCGCTTCCACATTGATATTTTCTTTTTCACCCACATTTTTTTCATAAGCATATCTTACCTGCTTACTTGCTCCTCCATGATTTCTGAAAAGAAGCCCCAGGCTTTCGAGATAATTCAGATCCTTTCGGATCGTAACTGAAGAAACATTGAGCTTTTCACACAGATCCTGGACAAGCACATGCCCTTTCTCATCCAGCTCTTTAAGTATTTCATCCTGCCTTGGTAATAGCTTTTCCATTTTATTCGTTTCATCAAAATTACCGATTTTTTCCGATATTTTAAAATTTCATTTATTTTCTTTTTGCTTTCATTTTTAATTTATATATTTGAAAACGAAACATAAACGAAACATTTATGAAACGAAACGAAGAACTCAGTAAGTTAACCAATGTAAAAGAATGGGACTTTATTGTCATAGGAGGAGGAGCCAGTGGTTTAGGTTCAGCATTAGATGCGGTAAGCAGGGGATTCAAAACTTTATTGCTTGAATCTCATGACTTCGCAAAAGCAACATCCAGCAGAAGTACCAAATTGGTACACGGCGGAGTTAGATATCTCGCTCAGGGAGACGTCGGATTGGTAAAAGAAGCATTAAAAGAAAGAGGACTCTTAGCAAAGAACGCAGCACATATTGTAAAAAATCAGTCTTTTATTATTCCTAACTATACCTGGTGGGGAGGAATCTATTATAAGATAGGATTATCTGTTTATGATTTTCTTGCCGGAAAATTGAGCTTAGGTAAAACGAAATACATCAGCAAATCAAAAACCATTGAAAAGCTTCCCACTATTGAACAAAATCACTTAATGAGTGGAGTTGTTTACCAGGACGGACAGTTTGACGATGCCAGACTTGCTATCAACCTTACCCAGACTATTATTGAAAAAGGCGGAAGTGCTGTCAACTATGTTAAAGTAATCAACCTTTTGAAAGATGATTCGGATAAAATAATCGGTGTAGTTGCAGAAGACCAGTTTTCTAAACAGCAATATCAGATCCATGGTAAAGTAGTCATCAATGCCACTGGTGTATTTACGAATGACATTCTTAATATGAACAACCCTAAGCATGGTAAATTGGTGGTACCAAGCCAGGGAATTCACCTGGTACTGGATAAATCTTTCCTGAAAAGCGATGATGCCATCATGATTCCAAAAACATCGGACGGCAGGGTTTTATTTGTTGTTCCATGGCATGACAGAGCTTTGGTGGGAACTACAGACACCCTTTTGAAAGATGAAAGCTTTGAGCCTCGTGCACTGGAAGAGGAAATCAGTTTTGTATTGAATACAGCGAGACAATATTTAGCTAAAAAACCAACGCGTGAAGATGTAAAATCTGTTTTCGCAGGTCTTCGTCCGCTTGCAGCTCCTAAAGACGGAAGCAAAAGTACAAAAGAAGTATCAAGAAGCCACAAAGTCATTACTTCAGAAACGGGATTAGTTTCCATTATCGGAGGAAAATGGACCACCTACCGTAAAATGGCAGAAGATACCGTAAACGAAGCCATGAAAGTTCACAGATTGGGAAACAGCCCGTCTAAAACAGAACATCTTTCCATTCATGGAAATGTAAAACCGGAACAGGTAGACAGAACCAATCATCTGTATGTGTACGGATCTGATATTCCGGCGATCAAAAAATTACAGGAAAGTAATCCGCGCTATGCTCAAAAAATCCACCCGGATCACCCTTTTACTGTAGCAGAAGTAGTATGGGCAGTAAGAGCTGAAATGGCAGAAACGATTGAAGATATCCTGGCAAGAAGAGTACGTTTGCTTTTCCTGGATGCCAGAGCAGCGATAGACAGCGCTCATAACGTAGCAAAAATCATTGCTGAAGAAAAAGGATATTCTGAAGAATGGGCTCAGCAGCAGGAAAATGAATTCATTGAACTGGCAAGAGGATATTTACTAACTCCTTATTCACCTAAAGTAATCAACCTAAATTAGCATTATATACATGAATGAAAAACTAATTCTCGCTCTAGACCAGGGAACAACTTCCTCCAGAGCGATTCTCTTCAATCACAGTGGAGAAATAGAATATGTATCTCAAAAAGATTTCAGACAAATATTTCCTACTCCGGGTTGGGTAGAACACGATCCAAACGAAATCTGGTCTTCACAGATCTCTGTAGCAGCTGAAGTTATTGCAAAGGCAGGAATCTCAGGACTGGAAGTTGCAGCCATCGGAATAACCAACCAACGTGAAACTACAATCGTTTGGGATAAGGAAACCGGTGAACCCATCTATAATGCCATTGTATGGCAGGACAGGAGAACTTCAAAATACTGCGACGAGCTGAAAGAACAGGGACATGCAGAAACCATCAAAGAAAAAACAGGACTGGTTCTGGATGCGTACTTTTCAGCGACCAAGCTGAAATGGATTCTTGATCATGTAGAAGGAGCAAGACAGAAAGCCGAAGAAGGGAAATTATGCTTCGGAACCGTTGATACCTGGCTTGTATGGAAACTGACTCGCGGAAAAATGTTTATTACAGACGTTTCCAATGCCAGCAGAACAATGCTTCTGAATATTCATACTTTAGAATGGGACAATGATTTATTAGAATTGTTTGACATTCCAAGAAACATTCTTCCTGAAGTAAAGCAAAGCAGTGAGATATACGGAGAGACCGCTACTACTCTATTCTCCACTAAAATTCCAATCGCAGGTATTGCCGGCGATCAGCAGGCAGCTTTATTCGGACAGATGTGCACCACTCCGGGAATGGTAAAAAACACTTATGGAACAGGATGTTTCTTATTAATGAACACAGGAACGGAAGCAGTTTCTTCTAAAAACAATCTTCTTACCACTGTAGCCTGGAAAATCAATGGAGAAGTCAACTACGCTTTGGAAGGAAGTGTATTCGTAGGAGGCGCTGCTATTCAATGGCTAAGAGATGGTCTTAAGCTTATTCATTCTTCTGATGAAATCAATAAACTGGCAGCTTCCGTACCAGATAATGGTGGTGTTTACTTCGTACCTGCACTGACAGGTCTTGGCGCACCTTACTGGGATCAGTATGCCCGCGGAACGATTGTAGGAATTACCCGTGGAACTACTGATGCACACATTGCAAGAGCAACATTGGAAGGAATTGCATTTCAGGTTTATGATATTGTGAAAGCAATGGAAGCAGATTCAGGGAGAGCAAGTCTTGAGCTGAGAGTAGACGGTGGTGCTTCTGCAAGTGATCTTCTGATGCAGATACAATCCGACCTATTCGGGTTCAAAACCACAAGACCTAAAACCCTTGAAACAACAGCATTAGGAGCAGCTTACCTTGCCGGACTTGCAGTAGGATACTGGAAAAGTATAGACGAAATCCAGGAACAATGGATTGTAGACAAGGATTTCCACCCTCAGCTGGCCAGAGAACAAGTGGATAAAATGACCCACTTCTGGAAGAAAGCTGTAAAAAGTGCCCAAAGCTGGATAGAAGATTAACTCACTCATAAAAAAACTTATATGACCCCATTTATTGCAGAAGTGATCGGAACGATGCTTCTTATATTGTTAGGCAACGGTGTTGTAGCCAATGTTGTCTTAAAAGATACGAAAGGAAATAATTCCGGATGGATTGTTATTACTACCGCATGGGCATTGGCCGTATTTGTGGGAGTAACCGTTGCAGGGCCAATAAGTGGGGCCCATCTGAATCCGGCTGTAACCATTGGTCTTGCGACTGCAGGAAAGTTTTCATGGGACCTGGTTCCCTCTTATATTGCAGCGCAAATGATTGGAGGAATGCTGGGTGCATTTCTGGTATGGCTGTTTCATAAAGACCATTTTGCGATTACAGACGATGAAGGAGCCAAGCTGGCATGTTTCAGTACAGGTCCTGCTATCAGAAAAACATCGTCCAATCTTATCAGTGAGATTATCGGGACATTTGTACTGGTATTCTGTGTATTCTATTTTGCAGATCCAAGTATTTCCCTGCAGGCAGATCCAACCGCCAAAGTAGGCCTGGGTTCCATCGGAGCGATCCCTGTTACCTTTGTCGTTTGGGCAATCGGTTTATCTTTGGGAGGAACTACAGGATATGCCATTAACCCGGCAAGAGATCTTGCACCAAGAATCATGCATTCCATTTTACCTGTAAAGGGAAGCAGTGATTGGGGATATGCGTGGATTCCTGTAGTAGGTCCGATTACAGGGGCTATTATCGCAGCAGTATTATATGGATTTTTAAAATAAAACACATGATGAAAAAAATCTTAAAAGGGATTTTCCTTCTTGTTTTAGGGACAGGAAAGCTATTTTCACAGGAAAGTGGTGAAGCTAAGGAAACCAAAGAAGGAAGACTTGATTTTACGGCCAATATTCAGAACAATCATTTATGGAGAGGCCTTATTATTACTGATAAGCCTGTTGTAATGGGAAACCTGTCGTATGCCCTGGATGCGGAAAAGAAATGGAAGGTAGGAATCTGGGGAGCTTCTGCGTTAGCGGATGATAAAGACAATACCCATTATAAAGAGATCAATTATTATGTTCAATATTCTGACGGACGTTTTTATATTGGGCTATGGGACCTTTACAATTCCCGAAACATCAATACTGCAGTGGCTGCGGACGATATTTTCAGTTATTCACAGAGAAGAACTGCTCATATTATTGATTTAAGGACCAACTATACTTTCGGGCCATCATTCCCGATCAATATTGAGGCTGATATCATGCTGTATGGAGGAGCCAATGCAGGAGAAGTTATTCTTGAAGCTGATGGGAGTTACAAAAAGAACAGATATTCCACTTATGTACAGGCAAGCTATCCTGTTATTAAGGGACAGAAAGTCAATCTGGATGCATTTGTAGGAGCCGGGTTTGCTCTCAATGATAAAACGTTCTTATATGGCAATGGCAAAAACAGCTTTGACATCGTAAATGTAGGCCTAAAGGCCGGAAAGGTTGTTAAGATTACCGATCATTACAGTCTTCCTGTAACCATGATGGCGATGTGGAATCCATCGAATAAGTTTGCAAGGATTCAGCTTGCGGCAACCGTTTTTTAATCTGATTTTAACTCATTATAGAAAGCCACTCCCAAAAGAAGTGGCTTTATTGTTATAAAAAACTTTGAAAGAGATTTTGTACAACACATCTTTTAAACAACCGTGTTTTTACGGTGAATGTTTTTGCTTAAAAATCTTTACTTTTGAAAAAAATATCTATGAAAAAGTTTTTCAGTATAATGATTCTATGCATCAGTATTTTTACGTGGGCACAGCAGACAGAGCTTCCTTTTATTGGATACAGAGCTTTTGATATCATGAAAGGATATAGTGGCACAGGTACTCCTCATTATTATCTGGATCTCAAAAATAATGGTGATGTACATTTTGGATACGTTCAGGTGAATCAGGCCAGCGGAGAAGAAACAACGGAAGAAATCAATGTTGGTAAATACGCACCCAATAAGGTAATGAAAGTGGTTTTTAAAAAATATGAGGAAACGTTTTTCGTGAAATTTGATAAAGATAAAATCTACCTTACCGATGAAAAAGGAAATGTTAAGAATCTTGAAGGCTGCTGCTCATCCACTGAGAGCATCAATAAAGAAACCTGTACCTGTGAAAGCGAATTTTTTAAGTAGTACAATATAGAGAAAAAGCCACTCCATTTGGGGTGGTTTTCCTGTTGTGGAAAACCACCCCGTCAAATTATAAATTTGCCACCCCTCCGGAGGAGGGGAATCGTTATACAACCTACTGCATTTGAACAAATCATACTACATCAATACAATATTTTTTGCTTATTACCTTTAATCACCGGGATTTTACGGGTTATATTCTGCCAAAATATCTTTATTTTTGAAGGGTGATTTACACCAATGAAACATTTTAAAATTTTATTTCTATTTCTCCTCTTTCTTACTGTATCATGCAACAGGAAAGAGAATCATCCTTACACTTTCTATTACTGGAAAACCAAACTGAAGCTTGACAATGCAGAAAATAAAGCATTGGATAAAGCTACGGTTCCTTACTTATACACCAGATTCTTTGATGTAGATAAAGTAAACGGAAAATTTCAGCCAGTAGCAGTGATTACCAAGGACCCGAGTTTTCAGACAGACAAACAGATTGTTCCTACGGTTTTCATTACCAATCAGACCTTGCTGGGGATCTCTGCAGATGAGATCCGATTTCTGGCAGAAAGCATTCATCTTTTAATTCAAAAGAAAACAGAAGAATATCATCTCAAAACCAATAATGAAATTCAAATTGACTGCGACTGGACTGCGGGAACACGGAATGATTATTTTAAATTTCTGAAAGAACTCAAAAGAGTTTCCGGAAAAGAAATTACCTGTACACTTCGCCTTCACCAGGTAAAAGATAAAAAGCAGACCGGAATTCCTCCCGTAGGAAAAGTGTATCTGATGTGCTACTCTACTTCATCGCCTCTTGAAAAATCTGATAAGAATTCTATCCTGGATGTGAATATTCTGAAAAGCTACCTTTCAAAAATGGAAGATTATCCGATCAAAAATGTTGAAGTGGCACTTCCCATATATTCATGGGGAATTGTTACCAATCATTTAGGAAAACACAGACTTATTAATGCCTTATCGAAAAGAGATCTGGAAAACTCCAGTTTCAAAAAGATTTCAGATCACGAAGTTGAAGTCATGAAAGACGGATTCTACTTTGGAAGTTATTTGAATAAAGGTTTCAAAATAAAGGCAGAGGAAATATCTGAAGAACAGCTTAATGATGTTATTGGGTTTTTACAGAAAAAAATCCCGCATTTTAATATCATTTATTATCAATTAGATAGTAAATTTGTGTCAGACCGGAAATTTTAATCTCCTGGAGATAGAGGCATACTTGCCAGAACACTACCATCATACAATATTAAAACTAAAAAAACACTGCACACCCTATGAAAAAGTATATTCTTTCACTTGCGGTCGTATCACTTTTCTATACACAATCTGACGCCTGTGCGTGGTCGGATCCTGATTATGATTACTTCAACCTTTTTACGCAAACCATCATCAAAGACAAGGCTTATCTCCCCTTCCTGCATAATTATTCAAGCAGATTTTATGGAGGATATAATTCTGCATTGATTCCTGATGATAATGTTGAAACATGGAAAAAGTTTTTTAACAATCAGCTGAGCTATTCCGAAACCCAGAATCTGGTGTATAAGATCAGTATGAACGACCTGAATGCTTTAAAGAACGGAAATCCAACCAACCCTCTTTTACAAAAGCTAGGCACCGGATTTTACCAGAAATATAAGGAAGGTATTAATTATTTGATTGAAGCCAAGTATCTTGAGCCTTATATGAGCATCAATTATATAGAAAGTGAAAACTCATTCTATTACGACAGGGATGCCAACAGAAAAAATGCTACGGCTCTTGATTACCATAAAACCATTGCTGCTTTAACCTCTTTGTACAACGCAGCGAGAAATCCTGAAATCAAGCAGCGGTACGGATATCAACTGGTACGTCTTAATCATTATACCAGAAACTACGATTCTGCTTTGCAGGCTTTCAAAACATATGTTGCTCCCATCAAACTGAAAGGAACGGTCTACTTCATGTCTCTGGACCAATTGGCAGGAGCTCAAAGAGGACTGGAAATGAACAGTGATGCCAACTGGAACTTTTTTCAGGTATTCATGAACAGTAAAGACCGTAAGGAGTCTGCTTTTGTTTCCATGAAACTTTCAGACACTGCCTCTTTCAGCAATATCATGAAAAGAGCCAATACGAATGAAGAAAAGAATATGGCTTACTTCCTTTTGGGTTATGAAGATTTCAACAATCCAATTCCCATGATGGAAAAGATGTATGAAATTGATCCAGATTCCGAGATTCTGAAGGTAATGGCTGCCAGAAGTATCAACGAGCTTGAAAGAAGCTATCTGCCTACCTATTACTACACTTCAGATGCTCAAAAAGCAACGACGAAGGAAAATTCAACGGATAACACCTCAAAAGATACATCTGCAGATTCAACCAAAACTGAGGTGAAAGAAGAAAAGCTTTCTTTCTGGCAGAAAATTGTAAGGTTCTTCAAAAATCTTTTCGGTGGTTCCAAATCTGATAAAACAGGTAATAACGTTAAAGCTGACCAAAGTGATGATGAGTTGTTCAGCAATCCGGACAGAATTCCATTCTATAACAGAACAGGGTATTATTACGATGAGAAGACACAGGACTTCCTTAATGACCTGGAAAAATTCACAGACAAAACAAAAGAAAAGTCTAAGGATGAATACTGGCAGATTGCAGATGCTTATCTTAAGTTTTTAAAGAAAGACTATAAAGAAAGTTCTGAAATTCTGAATGACATCAAAACGACCAATCCGGAATATCTGGAGGAAATCAAAAGAATGAAAGTTCTTAATGATATTGTTTCCCAGCCGAAAATTGATGCAGACTATGAAGACCATCTGATGAAAGAGTATGCGGAATACTTTGTAGAGAAAAAAGTAGAGAAAGACACTGCCACTACAGATAATTTTGATTATTATGGTGAAGTACCTTCTACTGCAGATTTCCTTAAGGATGTTATTGCGAACCGTTACTTCCTTCAGGGAGAGGACGGAAAATCATTCCTGATGAACAATAAACTTTCAGATCTGCAGTACAACCCGAACTCCAGTCTGGTAAAAAGCGTAGAAGAATTTTACAGAAAGCCTGATAAAACCCAGTTTGAGCAGCAGATCATCGCCAAAAACATGGATAGTGTAGGTAATATTGATGCCTTCTTCAATACGATTTATGGAGACCGAGCCATGAGACTTGCCGATTTTGAAAAGGCGAAATCTTATTATGAAAAAGCTAAAAGCTTTGCTGGGATTCCAAGACAAAATTACGAATGGACAGAAAAGAATGGCCAGACCATCACTCCAAAACAATATGCTCCTGCAGAGTACAACGGATTTAAAAATATTTCAAACCTTGTCTTCGGGCATAATGTTTGGGAAAGTTTCGGAAGCCCGGATAGTGAAAGTATGAAAGCAGAAAACTACACTGATTTCCCTTTCATTACAACAAGCATGGATAAGCTTCAACTTGCTGACGCATTGATTCAATTGAAAAAGATTGGAAACGGCACAGGTGAAAAAGCAGCAAAAGCCAATCAGCTTATCGGAAACTTATTGTACAATACTTCTATTTTAGGATACTACCGCGAATTGTTTGTTATGGATATCGACAACAGCAACGGTGGTAAATATGATTTCTGGAATACAGACAGAAAGAATCCTTACAAGTATTATTATAAAAACTTTCTTGATACTTCTTATATTGAACCTGATAATTTTGACCTTCCCATCAATTATTATCAAAAGGCGCTTAAGCTTTCCAATAATAAAGAAGAAAAAGCTAGAATCCTATTCCAGATGGCAAGTGCTGAACAGGGTAAATATTATCAGTATGAAGCCAAGGCACCTAAGGATTTTGATTATTCTGATCCGAAATGGTCTGAAAAAGAAGATGCCAGACAAAAAGAAATGGACAATCTTAAAAACCAGAAGTACAGAACTTATTTTGCTCAGCTGAAGGCTCAGTATTCTGACACTGAAACTACCCGAAATCTGATGGGAAGCTGTAGTTATTTCAACTATTTTATGAGATAAGACAAACCATAAAAAAACCTCTGAATGATCAGAGGTTTTTTATTTTGATGGATGACCTGATTATTTTTTAACAAACTTAGTTGTACTCTTTTCTTCTTTATTATTGATGGTAATAAAGTAGATTCCTTTCACAAGAGTTTTTAGATTAATTTTGCCGTCGCCTATAGTTCCTCTGGCAATGATCTGCCCCGGAGCACTGAAAATTTCATAAGAAGCGCTTGAAGAAACATTTGTGACGTTCAATACATCTTCTGCAGGGTTTGGATAAATCTTCACAGGTTTCGCATTTCCAGCTTCAGAAACTGCCAATAAACCGGATACGGTAGCCTGCTTCACAGCATAGAAAACATTTCCAATAGCAGAGACTCTCAGGTGAATCGTTTTTCCAGCTAAAGATGCCGGGATAAAAACATTCGCTGATCCGTTATTGGGAACTGATGCAGCAAGGTCATTCCAGGTTGCTCCGCCATCTGCTGTATAATCAATTTTTACGTTAGCTACGTTATATGGAGCAGCAGTTGTTCCGGAAACCGTCCATGCAATTGCAGAATTGGCATTGGGTGTTAATGATGTTGTATTTACAGTAAACGCGGCTGCAGATCCTACAACTACAGTCTGAGTAGCATAAGCAGTCTGAGCCTGTCCACCCGGCTTATTATCTCTTACGGTTACCCGGAAATCTGTAGTTCTTGCGACAGTACTTGCCGCTTCAAAATCTGCTGTATTTTTTACTGCACCTCCCAATACGGTTGCCAGCTTAGGAAAATACCTGGTAGGACTGGAGGTAGGTGTCCAGGATCTGAAATTAGCTCCAGATGATGTGTTACCAATAGCTAACGCTCCATCACCTGTACCTCCTGATTTACCAATGCCATCGGCTAATAAACATGAATTCACTTGTTCCCAGCAATAAGTCAAGGCATCTCCGTCCGGATCTGTTGCTGATGCTGTCAATACAAATGCTGTAGATTTAGGAATGGTATAAGTTGTATTCATTGCGGTTACAACCGGTGGATTATTGGTGATAGGTGTTTCCACATCAGCAGTTACTGCAGCAAGATTAGCCTGCACCTGGTCAATACTTACGCTATGAAAATAGGCATCAGAATGTTGCTGAACATCTGTATTGGTCCCTGTAATTCCGGCATAGCCCATAATGGTAGATCCCGATCCTGGTTCCACACAAACGCCTGTTCCTTCATTAAAACTATAGGTATGATTATCTCCCAATTGATGTCCCATTTCATGCGCTACATAATCTATGTCGAAGTTATCTCCCTGTGGTATACCGTCCGCAGGAGAAGTATATCCACTCCCTTTATAATTATCGGGAGAAGGTATATCATCACAATCAGGATCAATCGTTGTAGAAGTATCATTACTTCCTATACAGCCAATACAGCCTGCATTTCCGCCTCCTCCAGAAGCTCCGAACAAGTGTCCTATATCAAAATCATCATCTGTAACACCATAAGCTCCTCCATGCAATGTATTCATTAGTTCGTAATTCCATTTACACTTATTATCAGCTATACTGTAGGGATCATTAGCAGAATTGGTAAAGATCAGGCCAGGGGCATCGATTGCATTGACATGTACATTAAATTCCTTTTCAAATACCCCATTTACCCTTGATAAAGTGGCATTAATCTGGGTAAGTGCACCAGAAACTCCTCCGAAATAGGTAGTGTATTCACCTGTCACTGACATAGCCAGCCTTAAGGTGTGGAAAGTTTTATTATTAGATCTTGCAGTAACACCTGCATTTTTCAACTTTTGAAGATTGGCAACAGATTCCTTATCTTCCTTTGTAGAACATGTAAATGCATGCCCGTTTTTATTAGTTTTTCCATGTACGGAATAAAAGGACTTATCAGATGTTGCCGGTTCTATAAACTCATATTGACCGTCGGCACCAATGATCATGGACTGAAAATCATTGGGGGCGACACTGAACCTGATGTATTTGGTTGGGTCGTCCACTCCGAGCCCAACGTAGGAACCCAGCTGGTATTTGTTAGCCAGGGCTTCATCCATTACCGGAAAGCTGTTGACTGAAAATTTCTCGATTTTTCCATTAAGAGTAGGAATATTAATAGTGACGGGAGAACCTTCGCCTATTTTAGAAGCTCTTAGCAGCTGTGTCCTTATCTGATCAATATCAAGCTGGTAGTAAACAGAATGATCACTCTTTTTTATTATTTTTTGTTGAGGCAGCCCTCTGTTCCATTGGGCATTTGCAGATATTGCCAACAGGAATACCGGCAAACAAAATAATTTTGTTTTCATATGTTTTTTTCAATAAATGTATATATTTATTAAAAAAAACACTAGAAACCAGATGAAAATTCAAAAACAGCTACCAAAACCTCCATAATATCTGTAATACAATGTAAAAAAAACACAGTATTTAAAATATTAAGAAAAATTTTCAATCAATATTTTTATGATCTTTTTTCTGCAGCCATTCTTCATGTTTTCTTTTGAAGAACTCATATTTATAGTCATGGTTTCTTTCCGCGGCATCAATAGAATGGGAAGTATGAATATCCGTCTCTTTTTTGGCCAGATGTCCTAGTCTTTCATAATAAACATGAAGCTGATCAAGTTCTTCTTCTGTAAGATCTTCAATATCCACAATACGATTACTTGCTTTTTCATGAGCAGCTATAAGTTCATTCAGTTTAATCTGTATCGCTTTGGAGTCTTTATTCTGCGCTTTCTGAATCAAAAATACCATCAGAAAGGTAATGATTGTAGTTCCGGTATTGATCACCAGCTGCCAGGTTTCGGAATAATCAAAGAAAGGTCCGGTTACCGCCCATAGCACTACGATAACAAAAGCTCCTATAAAAGCATATGGACTTCCTGTAAATTTTACAGCCCAGTTTGAAAATTTTTCAAAAAAACTATGGCTTTTTTTTCCCATAACCGTCATTTTATAGATTGATTAAATGTATAAAATTAACAGGAATCCGGAATAATAAATACTAAAAAACATTAAGACAAAAGTTCTGTCTTAATGTTCTTTGAATTAAAATTGATATGAATGATTGAAACTAAATTATTTGATTTTTCCTGAGAAATGCTTTTCAAGATTTTGTTTTTCTTCTGCTATCATACTCTTTCCGACCTGTCCAGGTGAAAAAGTTTTTGGATAAGAGGTATTGTTCCAATGATCTTTCCAGGGAGAAATATTACCCCATGAATATATACTTCTGGGATTTGTGTAATGTCTTTCTATATTTTCTCTTGCCGTTTTCAGTTCCTCTTCAGACAGATGCTCTTCGGAACATGAGGTTAAACCGGCAATGGCAATGATTACTAAAAATACTATTCTGGTAATTTTCATAATATTTTTTTTGTGTTAGAATTTATAGTTTACCTGTACAGCAAAGTTTCTTGGCTGGATCTGATCGATATATCCACCTCTGAAATAGGAACTGTATCCTACACTGTCAAAAATATTATTGAAGAATACTCTTATTCCCATTCCATTTTTCAGAGAATAACCGACCTGAGCATCTACTGTTGTATATTCCGGCATATCGAAAGGTTTGTCACCGGGCCTCACACTGTTCAGGTGTCCTGCTGTAAATGTTTTCTGAGTCCATTCGTCAACCGGTCTTTTTCCTACGTAATAAATTCCTGCCCCTACATCAAGTCCTGATAAAGTACCTTCATTGAATTTATAATTCAGCCATCCGTTTGCAGTATGTTTAGGGGCATTCATTGGTGCTGATCCGTTCATATAAGCAGGGCTGTCCTGATATTGAGCATCCAGATATGCCCACCCCGACATCACCTGAAGGTTGGGAAGAATTCTTCCGATCAATTCTACTTCAACTCCTTTTCTTCGAAGATTTCCTGCAAGACCATACATCGTCTGTTTGTCGATCACAACAGGGTTATAATTTTCGTCAAGAATAGTGAACGAAAGGTGATCTGTTTTAATGTCAAATACTGTTACGTTAAACCTTAAACGCTCATTAAACCAGTCTGATTTAATACCTGCTTCCCATTGTTTGGTCATCGACGGGCCTACTCTTCCACCCTCTAAAAGGAGGTTATTAGAAGATCGTAAAGAGGTTGTTGTAGTATATGATCCAAACACATTAACATTCGGAAGTGGAGAAACGATCAATCCAAAATTAGGATTCCATGTATCTACAGACTCATTGGTGGATCCGTTCAGTCTGCTGTAACGAAGTCCCAAATGAGCTTTTACATATTTCCCGATAGTCATTACGTCCTGGGCCATTGCTCCGATACTTGGAGTTAAAACAGCGTTTGATCTTCCCAGATTTTTATAGATGACATTTACCGGAAGCTGATTGGGAATACTTCCGTTCACTACGTCGAAAATATCAAGCGGATTGGCGGCATACGTTATATTATCAATTTTTGTATCACGCGCAGTAATTAAATTTCCGGGTGCAATTGAATTTTTATAAGCTCCGTAAGTTGTGGATGAAGTTTCTGTTTCTCTCCAGTCAAAACCAACCTGGAAAGTATGATTGATAAATCCTGTCTTTATCTGCTCTCCAATGAAGTCTAACTGTAATACTTTGTTGATATCTTCTCCCTGTGATTTTCCAATGGTACGCTGTCTGATATTATAGTTGGTTTCACCAGCCGGTAATGATACTGATGAAGCTTCAGAATCTGTATTGCTTACGGAATTAACGAAAGCAGCTCTCACTTTTAATTTGTCTGTAAGGTTACGTACGATGGTAGTCGCAAAGTTGAATGTCTCTGTTTTTGAATAATCAGATGCATATCCTAAAAACTTCCCTTTCGGCATATGATATAATGCTTCAACAGTTCCCGGAGCAAGATTGATTGTTCCTCTGTCCGGTGTCCTTTTATCATGAAGATAATCCATTTCCACATTGATTATTGTTTTATCATCCGGGCGGAAAGCAACAGATGGATTCACATAAATTCTTTCACCCTGTACGTGGCTTCTGAATGAATTATTATTTTGGTATGCTCCATTGAATCTCACAGCTACTTTTCCGTGAGAATCCAGAACTCTCTGGAAATCTACGGTAGGTCTGTAAAAATCCCAGCTTCCATAACGGAATCCTACATTAGTCTGATCAATAAACTGCGGTCTTTTTGTTACCACATTAATTACTCCTCCTGCAGATCCTAAACCATTTCCGATCCCTTGGCCGATAGCTGCAGATCCTTTGATCACCTGAATACTTTCCACTCCCTGCATATCCGTAATCATCCCTGCAGTACGGAAGTCTGAATCCAGCTGAACCCCGTTTTTCAGTACAGGAACTCCTCGATATCCTCTGATAGACATACTCTCATTTCCTCCGCCATAGCTTGAAAATAAAGTTACCCCCGGAACGTTTTTGGCAACATCAGTAACTGTAAGCGCTCCTAATTCTTCAATGGCTTTATGGGAAATTACAGAAATACTCTGTATCTGATCTCTGGTCTTCAATGGCAATCTGGTAATTGCGTCCAGGCCTTGCGGCTGTTTCTTTTTCTCACCAAATAGTTCTACTTCTTCAATTTTTTTGTGTTTAACTGAATCATTTACTTTCTGTGCATTGGCCAGAACCCCACCCAATAATAGCAGAGAAAAGGATACTACTTTATTCATCTGATAATTTTTTACAAAATTATTATTTTTATTAATTCTAAATAAATAAAGTAGTGTGACATATGTCACCATGAAAAGTCCTGCTAATATCAAATCATTAATTCAATAAAAGGACTCCTTACAATGATCAAACAGATCTGTTCTATTATTAATACTAATCTTTTAGTTTTTTGATATGATTAGAGAAAGTACAATCAAAAAAAGTCAGATTGATAAAAATACAGATCTGACTTTGGCCATTGACTGAGTTTATACAAATAGCAGATGCATAAAAAAATCCGTCCCTGAAAAGGAACGGATTGTATAATCATTGCAAAGTATGCATTTATCACACTTTAATTTCAACGTCTACACCTGAAGGAAGTTCTAATTTCATTAGAGCATCAACAGTCTTAGAAGAAGAAGAGTAGATATCCATTAGTCTCTTGTGAGCTGAAAGTTGGAACTGCTCTCTTGCTTTCTTGTTTACGTGCGGAGATCTCAACACTGTGAAGATTCTCTTATTCGTTGGTAATGGAATAGGACCGTTTACAACAGCACCAGTAGCCTTTACCGTTTTTACGATTTTCTCAGCAGACTTGTCTACCAAGTTGTAATCGTAAGATTTTAGTTTTATTCTGATTCTTTGTGACATTTCTTTAATTTAAAAATTAACCTTTTGCTTTAGCTATGATTTCTTCAGCAACGTTTTGTGGAGTTGGTGCGTATTTCTCTAATTCCATAGAAGAAGTAGCTCTTCCTGATGAAAGTGTTCTTAGAGTTGTTACATATCCAAACATTTCAGAAAGTGGAACAGAACCTTTGATTACAACAGCTCCGTTTTTCTCTTCCTGGCCACTGATAGTACCTCTTCTCTTGTTAAGGTCACCAATGATGTTACCCATATATTCTTCCGGAGTTACAACTTCCAGTTTCATAATAGGCTCCATAATTACTGGTTTAGCAGCTTTACCAGCTTCTTTAAATCCTAGCTTAGCAGCCATTTCGAAAGAAAGAGCGTCAGAATCCACTGCGTGGAAAGATCCATCTTTAAGAGTAACTTTAATACCTTCAACTTCGAAACCAGCCAAAGGACCGTTCTTCATTGCAGCTTTAAATCCTTTTTCAATTGCAGGAACGAATTCTCTAGGAACGTTACCACCTTTGATCTCATTGATGAATTCTAAACCAACTTTACCTTCGTCTGCAGGTCCTAGTTCAAATACAATGTCAGCAAATTTACCTTTACCTCCAGATTGCTTTTTGTAAACTTCTCTGTGGCTGGCAACTTTTGTTAAGTTTTCTTTGTACTCTACCTGAGGTTGTCCCTGGTTTACTTCAACCTTGAACTCTCTCTTCATACGGTCTACAATGATATCTAAGTGAAGCTCACCCATACCAGAGATGATCGTTTGTCCAGAAGCTTCGTCAGTTCTTACAGTAAACGTTGGATCTTCTTCAGCCAATTTAGCTAGAGCGTTACCCATTTTATCCTGGTCAGCTTTAGTTTTAGGCTCAACAGCGATACCGATTACCGGATCAGGGAAAACCATCGATTCAAGAACGATTGGGTTTTTCTCATCACACATCGTATCACCAGTTTTGATAGACTTGAATCCTACCGCTGCACCAATATCACCAGCTTCAATATATTCTACCGGGTTTTGCTTGTTAGCGTGCATCTGATAGATTCTTGAGATTCTTTCTTTATCTCCTGAACGGGAGTTCAAGATATAAGAACCTGCATCAAGTCTTCCAGAGTAAGCTCTGAAGAAAGCTAATCTTCCCACGAACGGGTCAGTAGCAATCTTAAATGCTAAAGCTGCAAAAGGCTCATCTACAGATGGCTTTCTTGTAATTTCAGCGTCTGTTCTCGGATCAGTACCTTTGATATCATCTTTATCCAATGGAGAAGGCAAGTATTTACATACTGCATCCAACATAAACTGTACTCCTTTATTCTTGAATGAAGAACCACAAGTCATTGGGATAATAGATAAATCGATAGTAGCAGCTCTCAATGCAGCATTGATTTCTTCTTCTGTAATTGAATCCGGATCTTCGAAGAATTTCTCCATCAAAGTTTCGTCATACTCAGAAACAGCTTCTACAAGTTTCTCTCTATATTCAAGAACTTCATCTTTCATATCTTCAGGAATTGGCACTACTTCGAAAGTAGCTCCTTGTCCTGCTTCATCCCAGATGATCGCTCTGTTTTTAATTAAGTCAACAACTCCTTTGAAATCTTCTTCAGCACCGATTGGTAAAACGATTGGAACTGCGTTAGATCCTAACATTTCTTTAACCTGGTTTACCACGTTAAGGAAGTCAGCACCTTGTCTGTCCATTTTGTTTACGAATCCCATTCTTGCAACTTTGTAGTTGTCAGCAAGTCTCCAGTTTGTTTCAGACTGAGGCTCTACTCCATCTACTGCAGAGAATAAGAATACCAATCCATCCAATACTCTTAAAGATCTGTTTACCTCTACTGTGAAGTCAACGTGTCCCGGTGTATCAATGATGTTGAAGTGGTAAGGTTTAGTTTCTGGTAAAGCTTTTCCTTGATCTGTTGGAAAGTTCCAAGAACAAGTGGTAGCTGCAGAAGTAATAGTAATACCTCTTTCTGCTTCCTGCTCCATCCAGTCCATTGTAGAAGCACCATCGTGAACCTCTCCAATTTTGTGGTTTACCCCTGTATAGAATAGAATCCTTTCTGTAGTGGTAGTCTTACCTGCATCAATGTGAGCAGCGATACCAATATTTCTTGTAAATTTAAGATCTCTTCCCATTTCAGATTAGAATTTGAAGTGTGAGAAAGCCTTGTTAGCTTCCGCCATTTTGTGAGTATCAGATTTCTTTTTGAAAGCAGCACCTTCTTCTCTTGAAGCAGCTACAACTTCGTTAGCTAATTTCAAAGCCATAGACTTATCATTTCTAGCTTTAGAATATTTGATTAACCATTTCATTGCCATAGAAATTTTTCTATCAGCTCTGATTGGCATAGGGATCTGGAAGTTAGCTCCACCTACTCTTCTAGAACGTACTTCTACGTGAGGCATTACATTTGTAAGTGCATCTTTCCAGATTTCAAGTGCAGTTTTTTCGTTATCTCCTTTTTTAGTTTCTACGATATCTAATGCATCATAGAAAATTTTGAATGCGATTGACTTCTTACCATCAAGCATTAAGTTGTTTACGAATCTCGTTACCAATTGATCATTAAATTTCGGATCTGGTAACAACGGTCTTTTTTTCGCTTTTGTCTTTCTCATTGCTTTTGTACCTTATTTAATGATTATTTTTTCTTTCCTTTTGCAGGAGCAGCAGCTGCTTGTCCTGGTTTAGGTCTCTTAGCTCCGTACTTAGATCTTCTCTGTGTTCTTCCATTTACACCAGCTGTGTCTAATGCACCTCTTACGATGTGGTAACGTACTCCCGGTAGGTCTTTCACCCTTCCGCCTCTAACCAATACTATCGAGTGCTCTTGAAGATTGTGTCCTTCGCCCGGGATATAGGCATTAACTTCTTTACCGTTAGAAAGTCTTACCCTTGCTACTTTTCTAAGTGCAGAGTTAGGTTTCTTAGGTGTAGTTGTATATACTCTCGTACATACACCACGTCTTTGTGGACAAGAATCAAGGGCAGCCGATTTGCTCTTCTTGGCAAGCGTGGCTCTTCCTTTTCTTACTAATTGTTGAATAGTAGGCATTTAATTGCTTTTTATTTTAGGGTGCAAAAATAGTAATATTTTTTTAATCTGCAAACACTTATATAAAAATTAAAATCAAATACTTACATCGAAAATAGAAGACGTTTCGATATAACATTCAAAGAAGTATAATATACATAAGGAAAAGAGATAGAAAAGAAACTTTTTTCCAAGCTTAAAAAATGGGTATTAAATAATTATGAATTTTTATAATTCTAAATCAGATCTGTAAATCATAATCATATACCCGATATATCCAAACTATATTTAAAAACTTTCTTATAGTTATGATCTATGAATAATCCAACGAGTTCGGCACGATATTTCGTAAATTTGGGATATACAATGATAAACACAGCAGTCATCATTAAAAAGCTTCATATTCTACTGAATGGAAGTGGTGATTGTATCACATTTTAAAAATAAATATATACATATGAAAAACGCAAGTATTATCGGTCTTAAAGAAGCCGACTGTAAAAACATCTCAGAAAAATTAAATGTACTATTAGCTAACTATTCAGTATTCTACCAGAACACAAGAGGTTCTCACTGGAATATTAAAGGTGATCAGTTCTTCACCCTTCACCCAAAGTTTGAGGAATTGTACAATAGCCTGGTCTTAAAGATTGATGAGATTGCAGAAAGAATCCTTACGTTAGGAGCTACTCCTGCACATAATTATTCAGATTACTTAAAGGTAGCAACCATTAAAGAAAGTAAAGAAGTAACGGACGGTACCAAAAGTGTGGAACAGATTCTAAGTTCATTCAAAGTAGTAATTGACCTGCAGAGAGAACTTTTAGATATTACAGATAAAGCAGGAGACGAAGGTACAAATTCGCAGATGAGCGACTATATCACCGAGCAGGAGAAAGAAGTTTGGATGTACAATTCTTATCTTGGAAAATAACTCCATCCATAAGCATGGAAATATTTCAAAAAAATCGCCTTACATTTAGGCGATTTTATTTTTTATTTTTATATTTGCGTTAAAATTACACATATTATGAGCGACGTCAGATTAAACTCTATCCTTGATAATGATTTCTATAAAATAACCATGCAGAATGCTGTGGTAAAGCTATTCCCGAGTTCTATCGTAAAATACGAATTTATCAACAGGGGAAAACACCACTTTCCGGAAGGGTTTGACGCTGCTTTAAGAGAAGCTGTCAATAAAATGGCTGAACTTAAACTTACAAAAGATGAAAAAAAGTTCATGGCAAGAACATGTCCTTATATAGATCTGCCCTATCTTGATTTTTTAGAAGGTTATCACTATGATCCTTCTGAAGTAAAAATCCATCAGGAAGGAGGTGATCTTTCTGTCATTGTTGAAGGGCTTTGGTACAGAACGATTCTTTGGGAAGTTCCACTGCTGGCATTGATCAGTGAACTGCATTATGAAATGAACCACATGGAAAGAGATTCCAACGAGGTGGTAATGAGCAAAACAATCGAAAAGGCTGACTCCTTGGGCAGACTTGGAGTAACATTTGCAGAATTTGGAACGAGAAGAAGACACTCTTATAAGGTACAAAATCTGGTGATGGAAGCTTTAACCCAGAAAAAAGAGTCTACTTTTATCGGAAGTTCAAACGTGCATTTTGCAATGAAATATGGTGTAAAACCTATCGGAACGCATGCTCATGAATGGTTTATGTTCCATGCTGCCGAATATGGATTCAAAATGGCCAATGAGTTGGCGCTGGAACACTGGGTAGATGTGTACAGGGGTGATCTTGGAGTAGCTTTGTCTGATACTTATACTACAGATGTATTTTTCCAGCAGTTCGACAAAAAATTTGCAAAGCTTTTCGATGGCGTTCGTCATGACAGTGGAGACGCTCTGGAATTTGCAGATAAAACCATTGCCCACTATCAAAGAAATGGGATCAATCCTATGTTTAAATATATTATTTTTTCAGATGCATTAAATCTTGAAAAAGTGGAGGAAATTACCAATTATTGCAGAGGAAAAATTGGTATCTCATTCGGAATCGGCACCAACCTTACCAATGATGTGGGATTGAAGCCCATGAATATCGTAATGAAACTTATTGGCGTACAGGCTCCCAATAAAGAATGGATTCCTACAGTAAAACTTTCCGACGAGCATGGTAAATATACCGGAGATCCAAAGATGATCGAACTGGCGAAAGAATTTTTAAGAATTAAAGACTAGTAACCTCATCAGAATAATTAGATATAAACCTCGAACTCATCGAGGTTTTTTTGTTTCATAGCGACATTTGAAATTCAGTTTTCAGAAATCTATAAGGATTTATTATATTTATCAAAATAAAAACAAGATGAAATCAGGAACATTACTACTTGCAGGTCTCTTTCTTTCAGCATTTTCTTTTGCTCAGGAAAAGAAAGCAGAAAAACCTAAATATAATCAGGAACTGGCTACTTCTTTAGGTGCTGATAAATATGGGATGAAACCTTATACGATTGTTATGCTGACATCTGGCACTACTAAAATTGAAGACAAAGCCAAAATGGGCGAACTCATGAAAGGGCATATGTCTAATATCGGTAAACTTGCCAATGAAGGCAAAATTGTTGTTGCCGGACCTTTCCTTGAAAAGAATAAAGAAAACTACCGTGGCATGTTTATTTTCAATACCAAATCTAAAGAAGAAGCTGAACAATGGGTAAAAACAGATCCTGCAGTTCAGGCCGGTGTCTTCAGCTATGAAATTTTCCCATGGTATGGTTCCGCAGCGCTGCCATTGTATCTTAAACATCATGATGAAATTACAAAAGAAAATCCTTAATAAATAAGAAATCCCTCAGTTGAGGGATTTTTTCTTAATCGAAACAGATAAATGGTTTTCTTGGTGGATAGCAGCAATAAGGGTTGCTGCAGAATGTGTACCCTGCCGGACATCCCCCATCTACAGGTGCTTCACAGGCTAATGCTGCACCTCCTAAAACAGTCTTTAACTCTTTTCTGTTTAAGCTTTTTAAATTTTTCATGATTAATTTAGTTTAATTTGATTTCCTACTCTTGAAGATTTTCGGATTCCTCTTTATTATTTCTCTTTACCTGGAAATAAATATACAATTTATTTTTTAATTCATTAAATTTCAAACAATTATATATAAAATAAATTAAAAAAATTAATTAATCTCCCTTGCTTCTATGAATTAATTTAACTATTTTAGCTTATTGACAATTAGCATTATTCAACTAATTACCAATAAGTTAACCATCAATTAATACCATAATTAAAAATTAAACACATGAAAAAATTAAACATTACAAAACTTTTGAGAACAGAGCTGAAAGATGTATTTGGAGGAACCCTGTATCCGGCAGAATGTCCGGGCGGATGCCATGGTGAAGGCATGATCAGATGTCCTGACGGTACTACCACAATGACTAACTTTATATGCATGGGAGGAACCTGCCAACCGGCTGCCATGTGCAAGCCACTGATTCTTGAACCTTTTCCAGATCCGATTATCATCACCCCATAATCAGAATAACAATACATAAAGAGGCTGTCTCAAAAGTCAAACAATTGGCTTTTGTCATTGACTACGTCGAATCTTCGATTTCTGACGAAGGAAGAATCTGATTGATAAACAACTATATGAGATTCTTCACTACATTACATTTCGTTCAGAATGACAATTTTGAGACGCCTCTTTTTTAGTATCTTTAAATAACAAAAAACCATCATGAAAACCATTGACGAAGTTCTTAAAAAACTGGATGAAATTATTATCTGGTGTAAAAAAAACAAAAGTCCGGCAGGATATTTTGCCTGTACCTACAGAATTATGACCGCACAGGTTCTGAAAGGAATTCAGCAGAAAAAATTTGAAGATAATCCCAGAATGACATTGCTTGATATTGCTTTTGCACAAAGATATCTTCAGGCATGGGAAAGCTACAGTAAAAATGAAAGATGCACCAACTCATGGTACATCGCTTTTGAAGCTGCTAAAAACAGGAATCTTTTAATATTACAGCATATATTTCTTGGTATGAATGCTCACATTAACCTGGACCTTGGTGTTTCTGCCGCTTCTATTATGCCTTACCGGAAAATAAACCCTTTGAAAAAAGATTTTGAGAACATTAATAATGTCATTGCATCCATTAATCAGAATGTACAGAATTCGCTGAACAAAATCTGTTATCCTGTAGATCTTGTTGACCAACTCTCCAACGGAAAGGATAATGCTGTCCTTGATTTTGCCATATCCAAAGCAAGAGACACTTCCTGGGCAACGGCAGTCATTGCCTCCAATACTCCTAATTTCTTAAGGGAATCGGTGATCGGTATTGTAGATTACGCCGCTGCAAAAGTTGCCACCCAAATTCTGAACCCGAAGATCCTCACTCCTGCTCTTTTAAAAGAACTAAAAAAATGTGAGAGCAGTGATGTGGTAAAAAATATTGAGATTTTAGAAGCTACAAAAAATTCGTAAAAAAAGGCCGGGATCTTCCTCACGGATCCCGGCCTCATAATGAACAAAATGAAAGAAACTATATGGCTTCCTTATACTTTTTGCGATAGGCATAGTGGAAAATAATTGGTAACACTGTAAATGAAAGCAGCATACAGATAATTAATCCTCCTACAATCATAATGGCTAAAGGTTTCTGAATTTCCGATCCCATTCCATTCGACATGGCTGCCGGAAGAAGTCCCATAGAACCCATCAGGGCAATCATCACCACCGGGCGGATTCTGCTTTTCACTCCCTGAGCTATGGATTCTTTGAGTGACATTCTGTTTTGCAGATTTTCTTTCATCACTCCAATGAGTACGATACCGTCTATGGTAGCCACTCCAAACAGGATGATAAACCCGATTCCCGCTGAAATTCCAAAGATGGTTCCCGTAAACCAAAGGGATAAAAAACCTCCGATGAATGCAAAAGCGAGTGTAATGGATGAAATCAGCGTATCTTTTATATTTCCGAAATTGAAGTACAACAGCATCAGAATAAGAACTAAAGAAATCGGTACTACCATAGCCAGCTGTTTTGCGGCTCTTTCTTTACTTTCAAATTCTCCGGCCCATGTCATTTTATGCTTTTTCGGAAGCTTCACTTCTTGATCTACTTTCGCTTTGGCTTCCTTGATGGTACTTCCCAGATCGCGTCCTTCAATATTAAATCCAACTCCGATATATCTGCTGTTTCCTTCACGGTAAATAAATGATGGCCCCGTATGATAATCAATGGTTGCAATTTCTTTCAGCGGAACTTTTTTATTGTCCTGAGTCGGGATGAGAATATTTCCCATCTTTTCAGGCGTATCTCTGTAATCTTTTTCAAACCTGAGCATTACGTCAAACATTCTTTCTTCTTCGTAAAATTTGGTGGCTGCCTGACCTCCGATGGTCATTTCGATGACGGCCTGTGCATCTGCTGTGGAGACTCCATATTTTGCCATTTTGGAATCGTGAAGCTGTATTCTCAGCTCCGGAAGTCCGATATTTTTGAAAACATTCACGTCCGATATTCCCGGAACGGTTCTGATGGAATTAGCTACTTTATTGGCGTAATTTTCCAGCTCAAATAAATCATTTCCGAAAATTTTAATAACCAGCGGAGCTTTTACTCCTGCCACATATTCTTCCACGTTATCCTGTATCGGCTGGCTGAATCCAAAATTGATACCTGGAAATCTCTCAAGGGAGACTCTCATTTCTTCAAGAAGTTCTTCTTTGGATATTTTTTTCTTCCATTCATTTTCCGGTTTCAGCTGAATATTAAATTCGATATTAAAGAACCCGGTGGGATCGGTTCCGTCATTGGGACGGCCTGTCTGGGTCATGACAAATTTTACTTCATCATACTTCATGAGAATTTCCTTCATTTCTTTAGTCAGTCTTACAGATTCATCCAGATTGACACTGTTGGGAAGGGTTGCTCTTACATAAATTGCGCCTTCGTTCAGTTTGGGTAAAAACTCGGATCCATAATTGGAAAATCTCCATCCACACATGGCAAGCAAAGCAACGAAACCAACAATGAATCCTTTTTTATGGCGGTCACTGAATTCGTAAATTTTATAGATATTAACTCTGAAAAATCTTGAAATAAAGTTTTCTTTCTCTTCAATATTTTTTGTCAATAGCAGTTTACACATTGCCGGAACATATGTTAAACTTAAGATCAATGATCCTAATAATGCATACCCAAGTGTAAATGCTAATGGAGAGAACATTTTTCCTTCTACTTTCTGGAAAGAGAAAATAGGCATCAGGGCAACGATCAGAATCAGTAGGGCGAAGAAAATATAGCTCGCTACGCTTCCCGCACTTTTCTTGATGATCCCGAGTTTTGAAATTTTATTGAATCTGCGCAGTCCTATCTTTTTCGCTTTAAGTTCGAGGGCGACAAAGACATGTTCCACGATAACCAGCGTTCCTTCCAGAAGCAATCCGAAATCCAGCGCCCCCATGGAAATAAGGTTGGCCGGCAATCCCTGAATTTTAAGCATAATAATAGCGAACAGAAAAGCCAAAGGAATTACTGATGCCACGATGAAAGTTGTTCTCCAGTTGTAAAGGAAAATAAATACAATGATGGAAACCAGAATGACTCCTTCAATAAGATTTTTAGAAACCGTATGCACTGTAGTATTCACAAGCTCCGTACGGTCGATGATCGGAACAATCTGGACATCTCCCGGCAATTCTCCTCCATTCAGTTCTTCTATTCTGTCTTTCAGCCTTGCAATCACTTCACTTGGATTTTCACCCCGAAGCATAATCACAATTCCTTCTACCACATCATTTTCTTTGTTGTATCCTACCTGTCCCAATCTTGGTTTTGCTGAAACTTTTACTTCAGCTACATGTTTCACCAGAATAGGTGTAGAACCTTTTACCTCGATCTGAATATTCTCAATATCTTCTTTCTTCTCCAAAAGACCGATCCCCCGCACTACATAAGCCTGATCACCTTTTGCTACTACATCTCCTCCTACATTGATATTACTTCTAGAAACTGCTTCATACACATCCAGGGGGGAAAGGTCGTAATTGTGTAATTCCGTAGGATTAATTTTTATTTCATATGTTTTTTCTTCTCCACCAAAGCTTACCACATCCGCAACACCGGGAACAGCCAGCAACTCTCTTTCTACCACCCAATCCTGAATGGCTGTTACTTCTTTGATGGGAAGTTTACTCTTGATAATATATCTGTAAATTTCACCGGTAGCTCCCGAAGGAGGCTCAATGCTGTATTCTGCTCCGACAGGAAGTTCTACATTTCCGAGTTTATTGGAAGCATATTGCTGGGCATAAAAATCATTGACATGATCATCAAAAATAACCGTCACCACAGACAATCCGAATAAGGAAATAGAACGTACCGAAGTTTTGTTCGGAATGGCATTCATTTCCTTTGAAATGGGTAATGTGACGAATTTCTCTATTTCTTCAGCACTTCTTCCCGGCCACTGGGTAATAACCCTTACCCTTGTATTGGTAACATCCGGAAATGCTTCAATGGGTGTATGCAGATAGGAATAGATTCCTCCGGCCAGCAATAGAAAAGTTCCCAAAAGAACAATCAGTGAGTTTTTTAAAGAGAAGGAAACTATATTCTGTACAAATTTTCGCATTACTTCGTGGAATTATTTAATTGGTTTTTCAGGTTTTCATAAATCAGCAGCCCGTTGGAAGCAATGACATTTTCACCTGGTTTTAAATTGCCTTCTACATAAATATACTGACTGTTGGAAGCAATTTCTGTTACGGGTCTTATCTCCAGTTCACAGTCTTTTTTGTAAACCACTACATAGCTTTGGTTATTATCAAAGATTAAGGCTTTCGCAGGAATAGCCAATGCGCTTTTATTTTGTGAATTTACTGGCAATACTACATCTGCAGACATTCCTGGTCTCAGCTTCATTCCGTTATTATCCATAATGATTTTGGCTTTGAGTACTCTTTCATTTTCATTGAAAACCTGGGAAATAGTATTAATCTTCCCCGAAAAACTATCATCAGGATAAGCAAGCGTTTTGACCACTACCGGCTGATCCACATAAACGTGTCTCATATTGGTGGCATACACATTGGCCATTACCCATACCTTATCCAGATTGGAAATCGTAAAGAGCTGATCTCCTCCGGCAGTAACAGGCATTCCTTTTGAAATATTCTTCGAGATAACATATCCGTCCGCAGGTGCTTTTATCTGAATCGTGCTTCCTCCTGCGGAATACAGCTGCATATTTTTCTGTGTTTTGGAAATATTGGATTGTAATATGGCTACTTCTGATCTTGCTTCCTGCAAATCTTTCTGGGAGGCAATATCATCTTTATACATGGCTTCTACAGAAGAAAGTTTTCTTTTCGCAACAGCCAACTGCGCCTGTAGGGTCTGGGTATCATCCTGCATTTCGTTAACGGCTGTACTTTTTACACTAGCCAGCGTTTGTCCTTTTTTCACATAATCACCAAGAGAGAAATAAGTATCTATTACCACTCCGTCTACAAGACTTACAAAAGGAACTGTCTTATCAGAATTACTTTCCACTTCCCCGGTAAGGGTGATACTTTCTTGTATAGGAAGCATTTCTGCTTTGGCCAGTTTAATCTCTTGTTTAAGTTCTTTGCTGATGCAATATGCTTTTTCGGTTTCTTTATTTTCTACTTTTTCGGCACAGCCTGTAAAAATGACGAGGGCAGACAGGTAAGCCGCAGCAATGTATGGGTTCATATTCTTGTTCATATCTTATAAATCTTGTCCTACAACATACTGCAGGTTTTCGTAGTATTGATTCAATTCTTTTTTAGTGTCCAGGATGATCATTTTATTTCCGATATAGGTATCCAGGAAATCCATATATTCAAGCATGCTGATATTTCTTAGTCTGAAGTTTTTCTCATGGCTCACCAACAGACCATCCAGCGTAGATTCATAATTTTCATCAATTTCTTGTGAGACCTGTTGTGTTCTGATATAGTTTCTGAAAACAGATACAATTTCGTTATCAGATTTCATCATGTTTTTGCGGGTCTCCAGTTTGCTTTTTTCAATCTCAAGCTTAGCTTCCTGAATATTCCCTTTGTTACGGTCAAAAATGGGAAGATCCATAGAAACCCCCAGTCCTATAAAATCTTTCATGATATTTCCTCCGCGGTCATATCCTATAGAAACTGCAACATCAGGTGTTTTCATGGCATTTTGAATTTCCAGATTTTTGGCAGCGTGTTTCTCTTTATTTTTGGAGATCATGATATCGGGACGGTTTTCTTTTGCTTTTTCCATCCATTGAGTCACTTCCAGTTCTGATAGTTGTTTTTCGGGCATAACAAATGAATCTGAAATCTCCAGATACGTTTGAGAAGGCAGCATTAATAAAGCTTTCAGTTCTACCTGCTGGTCTTCGATTTCCTGCTTCAATGAAACCAGTTTCTTTTTGAATTCAATTTCCTGTGCTTTTAAGCGGACATATTCAGCTTTACTGATGTTCCCGAGGTTTAATTGATTATTATAGGATTTTGTTAATTTCTCAATGGAAGCAATCTGTCCCTGATAGATCTTTTGCTGTTCCTGATTATAAAGAATTTCAGTAATCGTATTCCTGAGGGTCTTTTTAAGTTCACGTAAAACTTCCTGCAGTTCATACTTCTCTCCCTCCACTTCTATTTTCTGAAGTTCAATATTTTTTCTTCTCTTCCCTGCCGTCTGAATCACCTGTTCGATCTCTGCCGAAATCTGGGTGCTTTTTCCCCAGTTTCTGATAAGCGCAGGCTGTTCTTCGATGTCATAAGTTCTCCATAAATTAACCTCACTGATACTCAATGTAGGATTAGGCCAGTATTTAGCCTGAACAGCTCTTGCCTCGGCTTGTGAAATTTCAAGCTTCTGTGCAATAAGGTCAAGGTTTTTAGCCAGAAAAATAGTTTCAGCCTCCTTTCTGCTGATTTTCATGGTGTCTGAAATCTGTGCAGAAAAGAAACTGAAACAGGGAATATAAAATAGTGTAAAAAATAGCTTCTTCAAGGGTCTCTTATTTAAGACCACAAAGCTATTTGTCTAATATTAGAGGGAATTGTAAAGAAAATTAAAATTCGGTTAGTTCAACATTAGAGTTTGATTAGAACTTTTTTAAAACACGAAAAACACAAATCTTTTCACAAATAACACGATTATGAATGGGTAGGAAATTCCAGGAGAACATTAGTTCCCACATTGACCGTAGAATCAATTTTCATGATAATATGATGATGATCAAAAATACTTTTTGAAAGCGATAAACCAATTCCGCTGCCTTTTACAGCATCTACATTTTTTCCTCTATAGAAAGTCTCTGATATTTTCACAAGATCATCAGCAGGAATTCCTCTTCCTTCATCTCTGACCTCAATGTACAACTGACTGTTCATTTCAGATAATGTGATCACTATAGGTTTGTCATAGGAATATTTGATGGCATTTTCTACAATATTATATAACGCCAGGTAGAGAAGTGTTTCGTTTCCCGGGAATTCCAGTAAAGCAGGTTTTGTTACCTGAAGCTGTATTTTGATAGATGAATGGTTTTCTTTTGCTTTGGGTTCCAGTTTTGCATAAATCTTCCAGACCAGTTCATCCACTCTCATCGGTTTGTGAGAAGACTCAAGCTTTGTCATTCCGGACATCAGTAAAAGATTGTTGAGAATATTTTCAATCTCATATACATTTTCCAATGACTCTTTAGCCACTTCCCTGTATTCTTCCGGTGTACGGTCTTTTTGGGCAAACACCTCCAGATTTCCAGAAATCGCTGCTAAGGGTGTTTTGAATTCATGGGAAACATAATTGATAAAGTTCTGCTGCAAGAGTACATTTTCAGAGATTCTGCCCAACAGTTTATTATAGGACTTTATCAAATCTTCAATCTCGTCATTGGTATTGGTAGAAGTAATAATTGCCGTAGAAATGTTATTATACTCTACTTTATTGATCCGTTCTACTACATTGGAGATAGGTTTATAAACTACTTTAGAAAGGTATCTGCTCAGAAAATAGATTGCGAGAAGCCCGATCAACAATACGGAAAGCATGATAATAGCCAATCTCAGGATTTGTGACTGAAAAGAATCGTTGGAAGACTTCACAAAAACCACAAAGTCACCTTGGTTATCAGGATAAAAAATTCCGTAGTAGAATTGATTATCAGACATAAACTGTATTCCTTTGTTTTTTCGGACAGCCTGCAAATGGGAAAGCTTTATATTCTTATCGTTAAGGTTATGTCCAAAGGTAACTTCATTATTCTGATTATAAACCGCTACCCTGTTATTCTGAATCAGATGGTTGTATTCTTTTTTAATCTGGGCATGTCGGTCTTTCGGGAGTTCATCCTTTTCAAGATAATAAATAGCAGAGATAAGAGCCGTATTTCTGAGCTTTTCAAAATAGAAAATCTTGGTACTGTCATAATAGGCAAAAAATATCACCGCAGATGTGATGATAGAAACGATGCCAAATGAGAGGCTTGAAATAAGGGTAAATCTACTTCTTAGCGTCATCTTCAGTCTTTGATCAAATATCCGGTTCCTTTTACTGTATGAATAATTTTCTGTTCTGTCTCATCAATCTTATTACGGACATAGGAAATATAAACATCTACTACATTCGTTGTATTATCGAAATCAATTCCCCATACCTTATGTAAAATCTGGGTTCTGCTCAACACTTTATTTTTATTCTCCATCAGAAAAGTAAACAGTTTGTATTCCGTAGGGGAAAATTCTATTTCCTTATCATTCTGAGTTACTTTATGAAGATCAGTATCAATCACAATATTTCCGCATGATAAATATTGATCCTCCTTTTGGTAGCTCATTTTATTTCTTCTGGTTAAAGCTTTAATCCTTGAAATCAATTCTTCAAAATGGAAGGGTTTGGATAAATAATCATCAGCACCCATATCGAGCATTTTGATTTTATCATCAGGACTGTTCAGGGCACTTAAAACCAAAATCGGAGTAAAGTTTCCTTTAAATCTGATAATTTGTGTCAACTGCATGCCATCCAGTCCGGGAAGCATAATATCCATTAAAATAATATCAAAATCATAGGTATGAAGAAGCTCACGTGCATTTTCCCCGGAATCTGCCAGGGTTGTATTATAGCCAGCCTCGGAAAGGCCTTTTATCAGGAAATTACTGATTCTTTGATCATCTTCTACCAACAAAATATTCATAAGTCTCTGAAATTTCCTATAAATATAGGTATTCTAATTCAGAAAGAAAGCTGGGGGCCGGAAGCGAGAGGTAATGGAATTTTATAAAGCGATTGTTTCCATTTTATTTCCCTTTAAAAAACATTGAATTTAATTGTAAAAAAAATCAGTTCTTATTTGTCCAAAAGGAACTTCCAACATCCCGCTTCCAGCTTCCGACCTTTTTTCATAATTTTGGAAGATGGAGATGATATATTTAATTATTGGATTGATTGCCGGTGGTGTACTGGGCGCTGTTATACTATACTTTGTACTAAAATCGTCAATGGTTTCAAGAAGTTCTTATGATGCACTGAACACTTTATCCATTAAAACCCAATCTGATCTTGAAAATTCAAACCAGAAAATTCAGGAGCTTAATCAAATCATCAGTAAAGAGAAAGAAGCCAATATGCTGCAGCAGGATCTATTGGATGACCTTAAAAATGAATTTTCTAAAATCTCTGCCGAATATTCATCCTTAAATCTTCAGTTTCAGGAGTTAAAACAAATCAATCAGAGGCAGACTTCTCAGATAGAAACTCACATTCTTGAAAAACAGACTCTTTATGCTAAAAACTCTGAACTTTCTGCCAAAAATGAAGGTCTTCAACAATCTCTTGACACCCAGAAAGAAGAAATTGTTAAAATTCAGGAAGATTCTAAACTTCAGTTTGAAAATCTTGCCAATAAAATTTTAGAAGAAAAAACTGAAAAGTTTACTACCTTAAATCAAAATAACTTAAAAAATATCCTTGAACCTTTTCAGGAGAAAATCGCGGATTTAAAAAATAGAGTCAACGAAGCTTACGAAAAGGAAAATAAAGAACGTTTCTCCCTTGCAGAAAAGGTGAAAGAACTGGCAGAACTGAACCAGCAGATTTCCGAAGATGCCAAAAAATTAACCCGTGCCCTGAAAGGAGAAAGCAAAACTCAGGGAAACTGGGGCGAGATGATTCTGGAAAGTATTCTTGAAAAATCAGGATTGGTAAAAGGAAGAGAATATTTTCTCGAACATGAATTGCGCGATGAAGACAATAAAGCTTTATTTTCTGAATTCTCCGGAAAGAAAATGCGTCCTGATGCTGTTGTAAAATACCCGGATGAAAGAAATGTCATCATTGATTCTAAAGTATCTCTGACTGCTTTCACAGAATTGGTTGACGAAACTGATGCTGATGTTTACGCCATAAAACTGAGCCAGCACCTCGGATCTATCAAGAATCATATTAATCAACTCAGTCAAAAAGCATACGATGACTATGGAAAATCACTGGATTTCGTAATGATGTTTATTCCGAGTGAACCGGCTTATATTGCGGCAATGCAGGCAGACCAGAATCTTTGGAACTATGCCTATGAAAGAAGAATCCTTCTGCTTAATCCAAGTAATCTGATCACTTCTCTTAAGCTGATTGCCGATCTTTGGAAACGTGAATATCAGAACAGAAACTCTATTGAAATTGCGGAACGCGGTGCCAGACTGTACGACAAATTTGTAGGTTTTGTAGAAAATCTGGAAAAAGTAGGACGAAATCTGGATCAGGCGAAAAATGTATTCAATGATGCTTACAAACAGCTTCATACCGGAAATGACAACCTGGTGATCCAGACTCAGAAATTGAAATCATTAGGAATTAAAAATAAAAAAGAGCTGCCACAAAGTCTTATTGACAATAGTAATCTTATTGAACCATCAGAAAGTTAAATCTCAGGAAAGCTAATCATCATACCTTTATAACCATTCTCATTTTTAAAATGGAAAAATACAGTCCATTTGAAATATCGTGGAAAAACCTTTTTATTAAAACCAGAGAAGTTCAATCATAAATTTTGCATAATTTTGCAGCATGTTGATAGAAAGTTTTCAAAACGATAAAATAAAAAATGTCACTAAGCTTCTTACTGACAACAGGTTTCGTAAAAAATCAAAAGTTTTTGTAGTAGAAGGCCAGCAGGAAAATGAAAGAGCCATGCAGTATGATTTTGAGCCGCTGGAGTTCTTTATCTCTGAAAATATCTTTAAAGGAACTCTTCCCGATGGAAAAATCCATTATGTAAGTGAGAAGGTATATGAAAAAATCGCTTACAGAGGAAGTTCCGAAGGAATTATCGGCATTTACCATACCAAAGAAAATTCACTTTCATCATTTGTTCCTAAAAAAGATTCTACGGTAATTATTGTTGAAGGTGTAGAAAAGCCAGGAAATCTTGGTGCTATTTTAAGAAGCTGTGAGGCATTTGGTATTGATGCCTTGATTGTTGCTGACGGGAAAACCGATTTCTACAACCCTAATGTGATCAGATCCAGTGTAGGATGCCTGTTCGGAATGGAAGTCTATCAGGCTGAAAATACGGAAACATTGGAATTCCTGCAGAAAAACAGTTTTAATATCTACACTACGCTGATGGACGAAAGTGCTGAAGACCTTTATCAAAGAGATTTCAGACAGCGTTCTGCCGTATTATTCGGGACGGAACATTCCGGGTTAAGTGACTTCTGGATCGGAAAAGGAAAAAACACTTTAATTCCGATGGCAGGAAGTATTGATTCTTTAAACCTGAGTAATGCAGTAGCTATTACCTGCTATGAATCTCTGAAACAGAAGAAGGGATAAGCTATTCCTGATCTGATTTTGATATGAAAGAGATTGCTTCGCCTTTAGCTCGCAATGACTAAGCATAAAAAAACCGTTTCACTGGGTGAAACGGTTCTTTTATTGTTAAGCGTATGCTAGAATTATTTCTTAGCAGCATCTTTAGCAGCATCAGCAGCTCCTTTAGCAGCATCAGCAGCTCCTTTAGCAGCGTCAGCAGCACCTTTAGCAGCATCTTTAGCAACTTCAGCACCAGCAGCAGTAGTAGCAGCAGCAGCATCTTTAGTAGCTTCTACAGCAGTAGTTGCAGCAGAATCAACAACTTTAGCAGCTGAATCAGAAACTACAGCAGCAGAATCAGCTACAGTAGCAGCAGCAGAATCAGTTGTACCTTCAGTAGCAGTAGCTTCAGTTTTTTTACAAGCAACTAGAGAGATTGCAGCGATAGCAGCTACGAATAATGACTTTTTCATAATAAATTAAATTTAATTTTGTTAATATTGTTTTATAAAATTTTCTTCTGTTCTGTTATTTGAACAAGACAAAGGTAGAGCAGTTAGAAAATTTGTCTATGAAAAATAATTGTAATACCTTTGTAAAATAGTTTTACAAAAAAACATAGCTGATAATCAATAATTTAATTATTTTTTGAAAAATTGACAGATTTGGATCTATTACACTTTGAACAGCTAAAAAAGGATGTTCAGGGTCAATACTTAAAAGAATATACCCCTTCGCAGGATGACATATCCAAGTGGAAGGGTATAGATATTATATATTTTCAGGAAGACCTTCGAAAAAAAGCGAAAGGAAACATCAGTGAAAAGTCATTTTACACGTATTTCAAAACTTCACCGGTTACTAAACTACCAAGAATAGATATGCTCAATTTATTGAGTATTTATGCGGGTTACGACTCCTGGTATGAGTTCAAAAAACAGCATCTTTTTGCGGGTGAACTGCTACAGGAAAATGAAAATTTTGATGAAGAAGATATTGATGAAATTGAAAAAACAGTTTCTGAAGCTCCTGAACTTCCAAAAATTGAACTTCAACCTAAAAAAGTTGAAATCAGGACCCCAGAAAATACTGATTTACAAAAATCAAATACTGAAAATCAATCGATTACACAAAATAGAACAACTCCCAACGAAATCGAAATTTCGTCTGCTCCTGCGAAGAAGAACTTCTTCAAAAAGAATGCATGGGCTCTTGTTACTTCCGTTTTGATTACCATTACCGGCCTTTTAGGATTTAAAGATGTTCTTTTTTCAAAAACTTATAAATATTGTTTCATTGATAAGGACAGAGGTGTTTCTGTGATCAATACTTTAGAAATAATGGTAGTGAAGGAAAATGAATCTCCGTTGATGTATAAAATAAAGCCGGGCGAATGTTTTTATTATTCTACCAAGGATAAAAATTTAAAAATGAGAATCAGCGCTCCTTTCTATGAGCCTCTGGAAGTGAACAGAAATCTTGAAAATGCTCCTGAAGAAGAAAAAATAGAACTAAAGCCTGATGATTATAAGATGGCTGTCTATTATTTCTCTATCAAAGATATCAAAGGAGGAAATCCGGATGAGCAGGTTGCTCTTATCAAGCAGAAGAGAAACCAGCTGGAAAACCTAATCAGCAGTAATGCCGTGATCTACCAGGTATATGATAATGATACTTATGGCATTGAAAGGCTGGATAAGCAGAAGTATATCACGCTGGTAACGACTCCAACAACCTCTCTGAAAAACCTGAATGTAATAGAAATGAAAAAGGATACCAAAGGTAAAATTGTATCCATCAAATTTAAAATTGCTACCACAGATGAAAAGAATAAGTAATTTTTTAATTTTCACCGTGCTTCTGACATTATTTATTGCCTGTAATAATAAAACCTCAGAGGTAAGCGACCTCGATAAGCTACGAAACAGCACCAACGAAAAAAGCTATCCTGCCGTACAGATGGATAGCATGCAGGCGATTAATTCCATCACCAAACAGAAAGTTCAGGAACTTCTTGATCTGTCTACTCTATATCTCAGCGGAAACAGAAATACGGAAATAGATACTGTCATTTATTCCCAGATGGAAAGCTATTTTCACAAACCGGATTCACTGACATTTAAAAGATTGCTGAAGGAACTGGACAGCATGAAAGTAAAAACAGCGAAAGTCAGCAATCTGAATGTATATAAAGATTTTTATAAAAAAGATACACTAGACTATGCCAGGTTTAATGTGGAATATTTTGACAGTAAAAACAAGTCGCTGGGAAGCTTTGAAAAGAATGCACAATACATCTTATTGTCTACATCAAAGCTTAAAAAAGAGTTTAAATTCTACTTTTTAGATTTTTATTCCAAACCGCTTCAAAAAGACAGCACTTCGGTAGGAGTAACCAAATAGTCCAGAGGAATATCATTTTCCCAGACATCATCCACATATTCATCGGGGGCAAAATAATTGACTCCGATTTTTTTTGCCTCGGGAGAAATACTTTGAAACAAGCTGTCATAAAATCCTTTACCATAGCCTACTCTATTCCCTTTTTTGTCACAATACAACAAAGGCGTAATCACATAATGAAAGTATTTTTCGCCAGAATCTTCATTGGAAACAGGTTCTGAAATCCCCCAACTGTTGGTTTCAAAAGCAGTATCTTCAGAAATTTCAATATTAATAAGCTTATCAGCTACAATTTTAGGCACATACACCCGGATATTCTGTGCTAAAAAATAATGAATGAAGATTTGGGTATCAATTTCTTTCCTTGCCGGAATCGGGATAAAAACGTGTACTTTTTCTGATTCTTTTGGCTTAAAATATTGAATGAAATTTTCAAAAATCTTCTCAGATAACAGAAAAGCCTCATCAGCAGACAAGGCTTTCCTTTTTTGGGTATATTTTTTTCTAAGCTCAGCTTTCAGCATAATGATTAAGTGATTCTTACAGAAATAATTTTCACAGGACAGGCGTTGGCTGCTCTCTCCAAATATTCAAACGCTTCGTGGTCTGGTGTTTTTAACGTGTAGAAGCCTTTTTTATCAATCGTCTTAAGCAATACTGATTTACCATCTTTTTTAGACATTCTAAAATATTCCGGAGCGAATTCAACACAGTAATTACAACCAATACATTTATCTCTCTGAAGTGTAGCAATGACCATTACGCTTTAACAATTTTATATAATTTGTCACTTGGCCGTACACGGAACTTCGTAGGGAAAGTAATCACATCAGACTTTGTTGCCTTGTCTGCCCCAGCCTTCTCATCAACGATCATACTTTCAATGATCATTTCCTGTGATCCTGTAGTGGGTCCCTGTATAAGGACACTGTCTCCTACAGAAATATCATAGGCCTCAACCACAAATTCTGCGATATTGGATTTCGGATAAAAATGCCTTCCTTTTCCAATATAGACTTTCTTTTGTGTTGCACTGGAACCGGAGTTTGAAGACCAGTCACCCAGCTCCTGGCCAAGATAATATCCACTCCAGAAGCCTCTGTTGTATACGGTCTCCAGAAGTTTCATCCATTCATCCACTTTTTCCTGAGAAAACGTTCCTTCCGCAATACTGTCAATTGCTTCTCTATAACATTTTGTAACTGTTGCTACATATTCAGGAGCCCTTCCTCTTCCTTCTATCTTCAAGACTTTCACACCGGCATCCACAATCTGATTCAGGAAACCAATCGTACAAAGGTCTTTGGGAGACATCATATATTCGTTATCAAGTTCAATTTCAAAACCTGACTCCTGATCAATCACAGTATATTTTTTCCGGCAGTTCTGTTTGCAGGCCCCTCTGTTTGCTGAAGAATTATGGGAATGCAGACTTAGATAGCATTTCCCGGATACGGCCATACATAAGGCACCATGTCCGAAAATTTCCACTTCAACAAGATTACCGGAAGGTCCTTTTACCTGATCTTTTTCAATCTGAGTACAGATTTTTTTGATCTGGCTGATACTTAATTCACGGCTCATCACCATGGTATCAGCAAAAAGAGCATAGAATTTTACGGTTTCAATATTGGTTATATTAATCTGGGTGGAAATATGCACCTCCATACCAATTTGCCTTGCATAAGAAATTACAGCCTGGTCCATTGCAATCACTGCTGTAAGACCGGCTTCCTTCGCTTTATCTAAAAGTGTTCTGACGATAGAAAGATCATGATCATAGATGATGGTGTTAAGGGTCAGATACGTTCTTACTCCTTTTTCAGCACATCTTCTGGCGATTTCCGGCAGATCATCAATGGTGAAGTTCATTGTTGCTCTTGCACGCATGTTGAGTTGTTCAACACCAAAATAGACAGAATCTGCACCATTATCTATAGCTGCCTGAAGTGATATGAAATCTCCTGCAGGAGACATCAGTTCTATTTTTCCGCTTTTTGTCATTTCAAGTCTGGAATTATTAAGTTGTTAAAACAGAAATAATTGTATTGACAGCTATGAATTATGCGTTTTGCACAATTCTGTACAATTTATCAGATAAACGAACTCTGAATGGCAGCGCAAAAGTAATCTGATCTCCAATGTTTGCCGTTTCACAAGGCCCTCCGTTAGCATAGATTTCAGTAATGGTGACTTCCTGCTCTCCCGTTGTAGGACCTGAGATCAATACTTTATCACCCACTGATAAATCCTTATGTTCAATTAAAAACTGTGCAATCTTTGATTTTGAGTAGTAATGTTCTGCCTTTCCAATCAATTCTTTTTTAACAGCAATCTTCTGACGGATATTTTTTGTCTCTGCTTTTGCCAAAGGCTTATCAGTTAAATCTCCTGAGTTTTTAAATTTCAGTGCATCTGATTTTCCTTTTCTGAATACTTTATTTCCAACCTGTAATCCCTTTCTCAGTTTCACCTGTTCATCCCACGGCAAATGAATGGTCTCCAGACATTCCGTAGAACAGCAGTTTTCCATCGCAGCTTTACAGTCGTCGCATTGGATAAACAACAAATGACAGGCATCATTGGCACAATTGGTATGATTATCACAAGGTTTTCCACACTGGTGGCATTGTGCAATAATATCATCTGTAATTCTCTCCCCCAGTCGGTGGTCAAATACAAAGTTTTTACCAATGAATTTACTTTTTATTCCTTCTTCTTTGATCTGTCGTGTATATTCAATGATACCTCCTTCCAATTGATAAACATTTTTGAAACCTTGGTGTTTGAAGTAAGCACTGGCTTTTTCACAACGGATTCCTCCGGTACAGTACATCAACAGGTTTTTATCTTCTTTAAAATCCTGTAGCTGTTCATTGATGATGGGTAAACTTTCTCTGAAATTTTCCACATCCGGAGTAATGGCACCTTCAAAATGCCCTACTTCACTTTCGTAGTGATTTCTGAAATCTACAACAATGGTATTGGGATCTTCCAGCATATTATTGAATTCCTGAGCTTTTAAGTGAATTCCTTTATTGGTCACATCAAAAGTTTCGTCATTCAAACCGTCAGCAACAATTTTGTTTCTGACTTTTATGGTTAATTTTAAAAATGAGTAATTGTCTTGGTCTACCGCTACATTCAAACGGATTCCTTTCATGAAGTCATAAACTTCGAGCGTATCACGAAAAGCCTCAAACTGATCTGCAGGAACACTCATCTGAGCATTAATTCCCTCTGTAGCAACATAAATACGGCCAAGTGCGTCCAATGCATTCCAGGCTATAAATAGTTCGTCGCGAAATTTTTTGGGGTCTTCGATTTTGGCATACGCATAGAAAGACAAGGTAAGACGGTCTTTACCGGCTTCATCAATAAGTTGAGCTCTTTCTTCTGCGCTTAAGGTGTTATACAGTTGCATGCTATAAACGTTTTAAGTGAGAATAAAAATTTTTGCAAAGATAATCATTTTAGAATTAAGTATATTTATAACACCAATCACGAACAATAATCAGTAACCTGCCAGCAATGAAAATCAGATCACTATGTATGATAAGTCTGCCATATTTTCTTTAATTTTTTTTTAAGTTTTGTTAACTGTGGCATTAACAATTATGACATAAGGCACAAAATCATATAATAGCCGTTAAATTTTAGTTAAAATTGAAACATAGCATACTAATTGCTTACTTATTTAACATTAAATTTGTTTACTCAAAAACATAAAAAGAAAATTAATTAATAAACAAGAAAGATATACAATGAAGAGTACTTTAAAAAAACTATTACCATTTGCAGTAGTTGGAGTCCTTTCCGGAGCTACTACCGTTGGAGCTTTACAATATTTCGGACACGGCTCCAACAATGGAGATCAATCTTATTTCACAACAGCAGCACCCAATACTTCATTCGCAGGAATGAATACGGGAGCAGTAGGTGATGATTTTGTAAAGGCGGCTAAAACAACCGTTCCCGCTGTAGTAACTATTAAAAATTATCAAAGCAGAACATCAAGCAGAGCTTCAGAGCAGGATTTGTTTGACTTTTTCTTCGGAGATCCTTTCGGGGGAAGAGGCCAGCAGAGACAAAAGCAGCAGGTTCCTGATAATATGCCATCGGGAATGGGTTCAGGGGTAATCATCTCTCCGGACGGTTATATCATTTCCAACAACCACGTGGTAGCAGGTGCTAATAAGCTGGAGGTCGTACTAAGCAACAAGAAATCATATATTGCAACATTGGTTGGAACAGACCCTAATACAGATATCTCTTTATTAAAGATTGAAGAAAAAGGGCTTCCTTATCTGAATTTTGCGAATTCTGACAATATTGATGTAGGACAATGGGTTCTTGCAGTAGGAAATCCATTAGGATTAAACTCTACGGTAACAGCAGGTATTGTTTCTGCTAAAGGAAGAGGTATCGGAATCCTGGGAAGCCAGGGAAAAGCTGCTAATCCTATTGAAAGCTTCATCCAGACGGATGCTGCTATTAACCCGGGTAACTCAGGAGGTGCTTTGGTAAATACCAATGGAGAACTGATCGGGATCAATTCTGCGATTCAGTCTACCACAGGATATTACCAGGGATACGGATTTGCCGTTCCTTCTAACCTGGCGAGAAAAATTGTTGAGGATATCAAGAAATTCGGAATTGTACAGAGAGGATTCCTTGGAGTTCAGTCTTTAGATCTTTCAAATGATCAGTTAGTAGCATCTTACAACAAGCAGTTTAAAACAAATCTAAAAGTAGGATCAGGAATCTATATTACAGGATTTGGTGAAAACAGTGGTGCTGAAGATGCAGGATTGAAAAAAGGAGACGTTATCACCAAAGTAGACAACTACGATATTACAGACTTTGCTGATCTTTCCATGTCTATCGGAAGCAAGCGTCCTGGTGACAAAGTTCAGGTAACCTACTCAAGAAATGGTAAAGAAGGAACTACTTCGGTAACACTTAGAGACCAGAAAGGAGGAACTTCAACCAGAACGAAAGCCGATCTTAGCGTAACAGAAAAAATCGGATCTGAATTTGACCCTCTTACGGAACGTTTCAAAACAGAATATGGACTGAACAGTGGTGTAGTAGCTAAAAACGTTTCTGAGGGCAGTGAAATGGCTAAAATCGGAATTGTAGATAACTATATCATCATCGAGGTAAACGGCAAACCTGTCAATTCACAAAAAGATGTAGAAAAAATCCTTGAGAAATATCAGGGGAATGTACAGGTAAAATTCGTAGATGATTACGGAAGAATTTATACGAAAGGATTCAAAATGCCTTAATTGAATTTTTTTGATTTCACATTAAAAAGTTAACCATTCTTGCTTAAGAATGGTTTTTTTTGAAAAAAAGTTAACTAAGCTCAATGCAGAAACTAACACAAGCCATATAAAACACTGATTAACACACTTCTATTTTTTATATATTTGAAAAAACAAAAATGCATGAAAAAAGCTACCTATGAGGATAGAGAAAAAGTCGTTACTATTTTATGCCAGTCTTTCATAAATGTTCTTATTCCTAATTCTATCAATTTTGTCATAAAGAATTCTGGCAACAGATATAAGAGATTGAGAGCATTAATGGAATTTCAATTTGATTTATCACTGCTAAATGGAAGCATATTTCTCAGCGACGATCACAAAGCATGCATTTTATACTTAGAAAAATCCCAAATCAGTTTAAAAAAAATCTGGCTTGAAATAAAATTGCTGTTCAATTGTATTGGAATTGAAAATATCTTTAAAGTTTTACAACGAGAAAAACTCTTAGTAAAATTTCATCCGGAAGAAAAATTTGTTCATTTATGGTTAATAGCTGTAGTTCCTGGTGAACAGGGCAAAGGAATTGGAACAAGACTTTTAAAAGAATCTATGAGTAAATATGAGAACGAACTCATATATGTTGAAACAACAACATTAGAAAACAGAACCTTCTACCAACAAAATGGATTTACCATTTTCCATGAAACCTTTGAGCTGGATTATCCTCTTTATTTTTTGAAATATGTTTAATACGGAAATCTACTAACTCTTTTCAACAAAAAACGCTGCAGAATCTGCAGCGTTTTTTTTATTATTTATTTAGACTTATTCATTTTGTCAGCGATACTTTTCTTTTTATTTCTTTCATAGATCACTTCTACAATCTTCCCTCCAATCCAGGAAAACGGAAAGAACGTAAGGAAAATGGAGATCTTATAAAACGTAGGATGATAGGGAAAAATAATAACATCCAACATGGCAATAAAAAGCATAATAAAGCCAATCAGAATAGCATAGGCTACTTTAGCATATTTAACAATGATAGCGGTTGCCACTCCCCCAATAGTAGTTCCTAATCCGGAAATAAATAAAAGGAAGCCGAAAAACGCCTTATCATCTTTCATACTGAAAAGAAACCTTTGCCAGTGCTCAAACGGAGCAAAAGCCTCAAAAGTTACCCATTGCGGAAAAGCCCTTATACCAAGAGTAATAATAAGCCCTGCAATACCAAGACCTATCAGAACCGCAACTGTATTTCTTATAAAATTCATTAATCCTGATGTGCAATCATAGAAATTTCGATATCCACATTTTTAGGCAAACATGAAACCTGTACTGTTTCACGAGCTGGATAGCTTTCTGAATCTAAGTAAGATGCATAGATATCATTCATTACAGCAAAATCATCCATACTTTTAAGGAAGATGGTAGCTTTTACAACGTTTTTGAAAGTCATGCCGGCTTCAGTAAGAATCGCTTCAAGGTTTTTCATTACCTGGTGCGTTTCCTTTTCAATACCTTCTACCAATTTACCAGTTGCAGGATCTACAGGAATCTGTCCGGAGATATACAAAACTCCGTTGGCCATATTAGCTTGTGAATAAGGTCCGATCGCTGCAGGTGCATTAACTGTGTTGATTATTTGTTTCATAACGGATATTTATTTTTTTCTATGGTTATATGCAATCACTATCTGCAATATTCGTTGGTATTTGAATTCTGCCAACAGTGATTTTCATTAGAATTTATTTTGCTTGCAAATATAAAATTTATATTGTCAAATGCCAATCTGATATTAGAAAGGTGCATTAGGCTGGGTAAAGCTTCTGTCTTTGTACTTCAAGGCATCACTTAAGATATTGGCTTTGATACCGATAAAGAAGTCATACACTTTATATTGTCCGAAAGGAACCCAGTTGAAATTGATCGTAAAGCTTCGCTGATCTCTTGAAAAACCAATTCTTGTATATGCCAATTCTTTGGTCACCATATCATAATGGGTACTTCCGTTGATATTCCAGTATGGAGTCAGTTTGATGCTACCATCCAATCCAATGGATGCAATTTTATTACCAAATCTGCTTAATCCTTTGGAATAAGCGTAATTGGCGCTGACATTTAAAGTCCAGGCCTGATCAAAGTGAGCATAATGATCATCATCAAAATAATAATTTTCATTTCGGATTTCTCCCTTCGAGGAATATTTTTTGGCATAATCTGTTTTTTCTCCAAAGATCTCGCTGCTTAAAGGATATGATAACTGAACATTGAATCCCTGTACACTGAAGTGTCCGAACTGCTCTGTTCTTATTCCGGTATCCTGTCCCGGTAAAAACTCAATTTTATAAGGTTCCAGTGCAAGACTGGTATTTACCGTTAACTTATTATTGAAAAATGAAGACTGTCCGTTGATGGAGAACACAGACCAAGGGTGATCTTTAGCGGCAAAGTTGTAGCTTCCTGCAAGGTTTAAAGATTCAAAAATTTTGATTTTCTTCACCCCTGTAGAATCACTCTTAGATTTTACTTTCATCTCGATATTGTTACCGATATTAAAACCCAAAGCTCCCTGCATACCGCTTGACGGGCTTCCGATAATTCCTTTTTCAAAAATAGAATATGGCGTCAACGCTCCGTTTGCATTATAATAGTTTCTGTAATATCCGAAATTAGGACTTGAAAAATCCGGGGAATAAGTAAAGCTTACACTCGGGGTCATCATATGTCTTACGGCTTCCACAGCAGATCCTTTTTTGAATTTCATCATCCCGAAAAGTGTGGTCTGAAGACTGGCAGAAGTAGAGAAAGTAGAGTATCCTGTAAAGTTTTTATTGATTTCATCAACAGTTACATTCTTTACCGGATCATAATACCTGTTCAGTGTTTTTGTTGTCAGGGCATTGTCAATATTCGCACTTAAACTGAAAGTAAAATATTTCGCCAAAGTTGTATTGGTAGCCAATGCGATATTATTTTTAAGGCCGGTCTGCATTTTATCCCACATTTCTTTTTTAAACAACTCATTTTCCTGAGTATTCACGAAATTGGTAAGGTTGAAACCGGTATTCACTGTAATATTTTCAAGCAATCCCTGTCTGATTCCTGTTCTTGATTTAAACAAATAAAACTGGTTGATGGCCACGTTCATCTGCGGAAGACGAAGGTCTGCCAATCCTGTCGCAAAGTTCTGGGAATATGAAGCAGTTCCTGTAATCGTCATCGGCAGTTTCAGGAATCTTTTGGTAAGGGTTACCGTAGAGTTTTGCTGAGTATTCAATACATTCTGGTTGAAAATGTAATTGTTGTTAAGCGGGTTGTTATAGAACTTGGTACTTACAATATCAACAGAAGCACTGAATGTAAGGAAAGGATTGGCTTTGGAATCCTGCGAGTGTGTCCAGTTGATTCTGTAGGTACTGTTTTTAGTATAATCGTCCAGACCTTTGATTCCTCTCACCATTGTACCGATATCTGCCGTAAAGTTTCCGGAGTAACGGTATTTCTTCTGGTAATTCACCTGCGGACGTAAATTCCAGCTTCCTTTTGTATAAATATCTGCTAAAACTTTAAGGTCAAAATGTTCCCCGATGGGTTGGTAATATCCTATTCCGTTCAGGAAGAAACCTACATCTTCTCTTTCCCCGAAACTTGGAATCAGAATACCCGCAGCTCTTTTATCTGAGAATGGTAAAATAGCGAATGGAAGATAAAGCGGTGTAGGAACCTGTTCGATAAACATCTGAATAGGACCTGTCACGATTTGGGATTTTGTTTTGGTTTTAATCAGCTTAATATTATAAGCTCTCATAAAATAATCCGCTGCCGTATCTTTTTTCTTGATAAAATAATCATCCGTTGTATAATCTGCTTTTCTCATTGCAAATACGGAATCATTATATTTTTTGGTTTTCTGTGCTATAATTACCCCTTCACTTTCTTCTGTTCTTGCATTGAAGGCAATGGCCTGTTTTGTTTTTGTATTATAGCTGAATTCGTTGGTTTCGTATTTTTTTCCGGCCTGCGTAGTGATTACAGGCTCCACAATCTTGCCCAAAGAGTCTTGTTTTCCTCTTGCATAGATCAGATTTTTATTATCATCAATAGAGATATAATCTGCATCAATCTGCATATCCTGATACTTTACCTGAGCATTTTTGTTCAGGAATGTCATTTTTTTCGGAACGTCTCTTCTCTGATCATCCGCTTTTGTACGGAGAACATCATTGAGGGTTTCTTTTTTTACAACTATGGTATCCTTTTTGGAAATAGTATCATTAACCGCATTTTTAGGCAATTTTTCAGGAGTTTTCTGTGCTAAAAAATTGTTAAAAATTAGGATAATTAAAATTTGTAATATATTTTTGAAGACGGTTTTGGCCAATTTTATACTATATAATTAAGGCCCAAAATTAATATAATTTTTATAACTGTAAGATGCACAAACAAAATTTTAAAATAATTTTATCATTTCTCCTTATCCTTATCAGCAACTTTATTTTCTCCCAGAAGAAGTTTACTATCGTTCTGGATGCTGGACACGGAGGAAGTGATCATGGAGCCAACAGGACCTATTCCGACATCGGAAGAATCGCAGAAAAAGACATTACACTTGCCATTACGTTAAAAGTAGGTGCCATGTTAGAAAAAAACAGAGATTTTAAGGTAATTTATACCCGTAAAATAGACGAGTATCCGTCTCTGTCTGACAGAACCAATCTGGCCAACAGAAGCAAAGCAGACCTTTTTATATCCATTCACTGTAACTCATCCCAGAGACCTACAGCGTATGGAACAGAAACGTATGTGCAGGGACCCAACCAGAATAATGAAAACCTGGAAGTAGCCAAAAGAGAAAATGACGTAATTTTCCTGGATGAAAAAGATAAACAGATCTTTGGTTCTTATAATCCGGACTCACCGGAGTCATTAATTGCCCTGAAACTTCAGCAAAGTAAATATCTCGAATCAAGTCTTCTTTTGGGAGGATTGGTAGAAGATAATTTTGTGAATAAAGATAAAAGATCATCAAGAGGTGTATTTCAGAAAAACCTTCACGTTCTCCGTATGAATGCCATGCCATCTGTACTGATAGAAACCGGGTTCATCAATCACCCTGAAGAAAGTCACTACATCGCTTCAGATAAGGGGCAGACTGAAATTGCAGAAAGTATCTACAATGCCATAATTGATTATAAAAAGGCGATTGACAGAAAATCCGGTGGTTCTATTGCAACAAGAAAGCCAGAACCGGAAAAACCTGCAGAGGTTCCTTTGAAAAATGATTTCAGAATTCTATTAATGAGTTCTCCTACGAAATACAATGAAAATGATCCTGCCCTGAAAGGCCTGAACTATATTCTTACGCTTAAAGAAAACGGGCAGTACAAATATTACTATGCTGTCACCAATATGGCTTCGGTAAAAGATATTAATCTTAAAACAGCAAAGGATGCCGGCTTCAGAAATGCATTTGCCGTAGGATTTATGCCTAATCAGAGAATCAGCATGGGATATTATACGATTGAAGTGTATGCAGGCGATAAACTGAACGGGAATTCTTATATCCTCCAGAATTTAAAAGATGTGGAACGAAATAAGGACAACGGTGTATTCTACTACACGTATGGAAAAGTATACACATTGGAAGATGCTGTAAAACTTCAGAAGGAACTTGAAGCTAAAGGTATCAAAAATACCGTGATACAAAAGGTCTACAGATAAATCAAAAAAAATAATTTTGAAGTTTAAAAGTTAATTCCTACTTTTGCAACCTCAAAATTTGGCCTATTCGTCTAGTGGTCAGGACTCAAGATTTTCATTCTTGCAACAGGGGTTCGATTCCCCTATAGGCTACTAAACTACACCACTCAATCCCTGATCAATACAAGGTTCAGGGATTTTTTTATTCCAAAAGTCAACGGAATCTCCACGGATTTTAAAAGAACTCTCATACACGCTTTGTACAGGGCGAATTTCGAAAATCTTTTTTGTTCGCTAAAATTTTTCTTTCCTTTTGTTATCTTTGTATTTATTGAAGTTAATTCGAAAATATCTTGCTCTCAGGGCTGAAAGCCCCTTGAATTTGCTTCTTTTGTTTGAAAAGGAGCTTTTTGAGAAATACAAAAACAGGCTCAAAACAAGCCTGTTCTGTTTATAAAATTTATTTTTAACTTTTTTAATTATTTATTTACTACCTTGTCTTACTTCTGTGAAAATTTCTCCATTATCACTCACTTTATAATATATAAAGCTGTTAAAACTATGTTGTAAATAAATAGGATGACCATTCTCATCATTAATTACAAGTCCAGCTAGTTGATTTTTTCCCCAATCTTCCTCTCCGAAAAATACAGATACATTCCAAGAATTAATTTTTTCTCCATCCAAATAAAAATCTTTATTTTCACGAATAATCATTTTTTCTTTAGTATCATATATGAAATTTGTTTTCTCTAAAACATCTTTGGCAATTTCCTCAATTTGTTCTTTTGTATGCTTCATATCTATTTATTTTAATATTCCTAATTTTTTTAATTTGACTAACTCTTCCATTTCATCAATTACTAATTTTGGCTGTCCCATTGGTATTCTAATCTTATCATTTAAATATTCATAAGAATCAACCAATTCTCTTTTAGTCCATTTTTCTTTTGTTTTCCATATAGCTTCCCAAACCATTGTTTCATCTTCCCAAAGAGGTAATTTGGCATATTCTTCAGGGGATAATCTTTTCCAAGTTTTCATGTGAACCATTTCATGGAAAACTGTCAATTCTGAAACCTCTGAACGTAAAAACATAGTTTTAAGTCTTGGATTGAAAGAACCTACTACACCTCTTGCATTCCAGTCCTTAAGTTTTTGTTTCATTCCAAAGTCCTTATCTACAATTTTCAAATCTACATCATATAACTCCTTTAGCAGCTTTCGGAGCTTTTTTAATTCTTTTAAAGTTAATAATCTCCCTCCATCTAATCCAAAACTATCATCAATTTTTCTGAAAAGCTCTTCAATATCCTCAACTACTTCATCATGAATTCTATTACCACTTCCAAATATAGCATCAATTTTCTTTCTAATCCATTCCGCAACTTTACCACTTTTTATAGCTTCCAGCATTTCAAGAAACTCTTTCTCCAACCATTTGTAAAAGTCTTGTGCAGAATTAGCAATTTTCCCACCTAAATTTTTAGAGAGTTGTATTCCCTTCGCTCCTAACTCTTCTGCCTTAGCTGTTATTCTGCTGATTTTAGCTGACAGGTCTGCCACTAAAGAGCCTCCTCCTGTAAAATATGCAATAATAGCATCTAAGATAAGTTCAAATGCAACAGCACCAATGAAGTATGCCCAAAAATACTCATTATAATCTTTTATTGAAGAAAACTTCTTTTTTAGTACATCAATAACTTTTGATAGTTCTTTCCATATCTTACCTTCACTGAACAGACTTTTAATACCTGCAAGAAATTCTTTAGAATTTTTGGTAAATAAATCTACAAAATCTTCTATGAATTCTAATTTCTCTTGATGTTTTGCCAACTCTAACGGACTCATTTTTTCCATCTCCAAAAAAGGAATTTTATCCGTAACCATTGCTAATAGCATAATAACGGTTTGTGCTAAAGAAATTAAGCTATTGAGCAGACCACATAAAAAAGCGTTAATTTTTGCAACTTCTCGATTGACTTTCTCCACGATAATTGCACCAATACCTGAAAAAACTTCCAATATTTCATTAAAAAAAACTTTGAGCTTGTTATAGACATTTTTTATACTTTCAGGGATATTATCTTCAATGAAATTTTTTAAATAGAAAACAACAGCAAAGAAAATATCATCCGTAATAGTAGGTGTTGCCTTTACTACGGTTGTGACTATTGCCAAAGAAACTTCTTCAAAATAGTTTGCAAACTCTTTAAACCTGCTAAATCCTGTTGCTGCAACTTCAGAAGCGTTTTGCATGGTCTTATATTCTTGAGCAGCAATGGGAACAGGAATAATCGGTTTGTATTTCACTTCCTGTTTTGAAAAACCAATTGTTCCTATTTTATTTTGATAAGTGCTGTACATCGGGTTTACATAATATTTGATGTAATCGTAATTTTCCTCTGTAAATTTCCATTTCTCAATGGTTTCTATGCCTCCTCTCATCCAGTCTGCCAACTGATTGTTTAATGAGAATACCTTTTTATAGACTTCATTTAGTTTACTTTGTTCAGCAATTTCCAGATAGATTGCACCCCTTAAAAGAGTTTCGTTTATCTTTGTATCATCTGCAAGCTCTCTAACAAGATTGTCAAACCCACTTACGGTTATTGATTCTGTTGGAGTTACATACGTGGTATTTTGATTATTACTATAAATTCTGTTAAAGAAGTTTTTGGCATCTTTTCCCATTTTTACCCGACAGGCAGTGCCAAAAAAGTTACTTTTTTTAGGGTCATCTTCTTCATAGAAAACTTTAAATTGTTTCTCTTCTACCCCCTCTTTTTCGTATCTATCAAACACTTCAACACCACTCTTACATTGTATGAAAGTATATTTTATGCGATCTGTTTCTTTAGTTTCGGGTATTTTATCGAAATCTTCGGGAGGAACAACAAATGTTTCAAAAAACACACTGTTTTCTCCTAAAGGGCTGTCAATGTCTCTGCTCAAGACGTAATTTAATCTTTGTATCATATCATTTGAATTTATTATGAGCCAAATGTAGATTCGGGTAACGACAGAACCTGACGTATTATATTTATTTTACTTGAGACTTCACCTCATAATATTGCTATTAGCAATATTTGTATTAAGAATTATTTGAAAAAGGCAATCCCTATATGTTATATGTCACAAAAGCATTATATTTGCAAAAAATTTATCCATAGTTGGTTCTACCAATATGGTAACACTGATGAAAAATATTATTGATAAATCATTGTTTGCAGTTTTCTGCAGACCATCAAATTTTATATCATGCCGGATTTAAAAATACAAGAAGCGAAATTGCTTTTTAAGAAAATCCACTCTAACCCAAAAAGTTACGATTTACAAATCAATGAAGGCGGGATTACAGGCAGAGATGATAAAATCAGTTTCAGGCTTTACAGGACTGGAGAAAGGGTTGCTTTTGAAGTAACAATTGATGAACTTACTTTCACCAATACCACTGGAGAATGGAATAATGCACTGATCATGCTGGGAAATACGATCAAAAAATTAGAGAAAGAACAAGAAAATTTAAAAATAGAACAGGCAATAAATAAACTCAGAAAGTATCTATCAGAAGAAAATTAAAATTTTTAAAAATAAATTTGGTAGTTTAAAAAAAAGTTTATAGTTTTGCACTCACATTTAAACGATATGGCAAATCATAAATCAGCACTAAAGAGAATCAGACAAAACGAAACTAGAAGACTTCGTAACAGATATTACCACAAGACTGCTAGAACAGCTTTAAAAGCTTTAAGAAATGAAGAGAACAAAGCTGCTGCTACAGAACAATTGCCAAAAGTTATCGCTTTATTGGATAAATTAGCTAAGAAAAACATTATCCACAAAAACAAAGCAGCTAACTTGAAAAGCAAATTAACAAAGCACGTTAATAAATTAGCGTAACAATATAGCTGGCCCGTTCGTCTATCGGTTAGGACCTCAGATTTTCATTCTGGTAAGAGGGGTTCGATTCCCCTACGGGCTACTTACATCTTATAAGACCACTGTAACAACGGTGGTTTTATAAAGATCACTGTAGAAAAAGCTATATTTAAATAAATCTAACCGGCCCGTTCGTCTATCGGTTAGGACCTCAGATTTTCATTCTGGTAAGAGGGGTTCGATTCCCCTACGGGCTACAATAAGAGTTGACACTTATAAAAACAAAAGCTAACACATTACTTCGGTAATGGAAGATAGAGGGCCCGTTCGTCTATCGGTTAGGACCTCAGATTTTCATTCTGGTAAGAGGGGTTCGATTCCCCTACGGGCTACAAAAGGACTTTTTCGAAAGTCCTTTTTTCGTTTCTATATATAGATTTCGGGGATTCTTCCCAAGGTTTAAGCTTTCTATAGCTCCATTATACCTACCCTAAGGAACTAAGCGATAATTTCTTCAGATACAATAGTCTATCCACCAGACCTCTTGTACAATTTTCACCCCAACAGGAACGTCATATTAAATTTCATCAAAAATATCACCATTTATGGAAATATTTTTTTTTACTTCTTCCATTAATCCTTACATTTGAATAAAACTATTCATTTTTAAAAAATATAACATGAAATTCAATTTATTTTCGGGAAGCCGATCCTCTTTAAAGGCCGGATTGATAGCTTTATTTTTATTTTCTACCAGCACAATGTCCTTGGCACAAAACAGAATTTATGCACACGCACAAAGCTCCGGAGTATTCGGAGTAGCCTGCCTGGGATGTCATATCGATAATCCCCTTAATGCCGTAGGAGATAACGAAGATGACTACTCAACAATGGTATTGGGAACAGCTCTGTTGGGAGGAATTCAGCAAACCCTGATTTTCCCTGACCTAAGATCTGACACAAGGCTGGTAGTAGGAATCGGAACAGACAACATACCATTATCTGTACAGTTGTTAAGCGGAGTAACGCTTGAAACAATGAATGGAGGTACATCCAATGATGATCGGAGAACAATTGATGTAAGCCTTCTTAAACTGGGCGCAACCCCAAACAGAGGTACAATAGAATTCAAACCTACAAAGCCTTATGATGGGATAAGAATCGGATTAACAGGCGGTGTTCTAAGCCTTGGCGGTGGTTTCAGAGTTTATTATGCTTACCAGGATCCATTGATGAATATCATGGCTCACAGTCAGAACGGACAGATTACTCTTGGTGGAAATGTTCCTGTAGAAGGTTCCGAAGTTATCCTGTACAATACTTCAGGAAAGGAAGTATTCCGTTCCAAGCTGACCTCAAATACATTTGAGCCGAAACAGCCGGAAGGTGTTTATATCATGAATGTACAAACGAAAGAAGGTAAAATCTATTCAAAAAAAATTGTAATCAAATAATTTAATTGATTACAGAATAAATGCAGTATACTTTTTTCAAGCTTGCCATATTTTTTACATTCATTTTCAAGCAACTACAAGCATTCACCCCATTAAATAATAATAAATCATTAATTGCAAATATCAATAAATTATTAACAAATCACATAATTATGAAATAAAATAAGCAACATAATTATTTTATTTATAAATTTACAAAAAAAACTAAAATCCAAAATTTTCTACATATGAAAACTTATTTATTATTGAGCCAACGCACGATGAAAGCTGCAGTTTTGGCATCATTCCTATTTTTAACCAGCACAATGTCTTTTGCTCAGATCGTAAAAACCTACGCAAGCAGCCAGACCAATCAGGTGCTAGGAGTATGCCTGGGTTGTGGTGTATTGAATCCTCAGAATGCTGTAGGGAGCAACGAGAATGACTATTCTACTCTACAGGTTTCAGTGGGGCTTCTTGCAAGAACAGAACAGACATTGATTTTCCCAACTACCAATATTGCGAACAATACCAATAAACTTGTTCTTGCGATAGGTTCAAACGGAACTCCTCTATCTGCACAGCTATTGGGCGGGGTATCTATTGAAACATTTAATGGAGATGTTTCCAATAACGATTACACAAGTCTTGCCACAAAACTGATCACTCTTGGAAGCGGAGATCCAAGCAAAGGGGAAATAGAGATGACGATGAACATCCCTTTTGACCGCATTAAAATAAATGTGAATTCCGGATTATTGAATATCGGTGGAGAGCTTAGAGTATACTATGCTTACCAGTACAAAGATCCTTTCATCAATTTCATGGCTCACAGCCAGGATGGGCAGTTCACTCTTGACAAAAATGTTTCTGCAGAAGGTTCCGAAGTTACTTTAACCAATACTTCAGGGAAAGAAGTATTCCGTTCCAAGCTGACATCAAATACTTTTGATACCAAACAGCCACAAGGGGTATATATTATGAAACTTCAGACAAAAGAAGGAAAAACATACTCTAAAAAAGTGATTATCAAATAAAGAAGATATACAACAGAATGAACCCGGCAAGCTTTAAAAGCTTGCCGGGTTTTTTATATCATCCCCTATTGATTGGTCAATAAAAACCCCTGACCAAAATTGATCAGGGGTTAAAATAACAAGATTACTATCTGCAATAGTATTAGTTTTTGATTAATTTCTGCTGATATACCGCTTTATCGGTTACAGCTTTTACAATATAAATACCCTTTGGAAGTGCACTTACATTAATCTGACCATTGTTCAGCTGTACATTGATTACTCTGCCTGAAGCATCGTAAAGAGAAACATTCTGAATTTTCTCCTGCGTTTTAATCGTAAGAATATCTGTTACAGGATTTGGATAGATGCCAAACTCAAGCTTCTTAACCTCAGCAGTTGCTAATGTTGAAGCAGTACTGTTTACTGTAAGTGTTTTTTCAATCAATTTACCGTTTGAGTTAAAGCTGATCACAATATCAGATATACCTGAAACAAGCGGTGTCAGAACCAGCTCATCATTATTATTAATTACAGCAGAGACCGTGGTAGGATTGCTGTTTGATTTTACAGTTTTTACAACAGATACCGTCATATTATCGGCATCAGAAACTATTGATTTCAGATCAATTGTCGTTGTGTTTCCTGCAGTAACCTGTGAAGGGAAAACATTACTTACAACAGGAACTGAGTTATTGGTAAATACCGTCAGCGAAGGGAACCAATAGTAGTCGTTCAGAGTTTTTGTATTGATAAGGGCTCCGGTCATATCATAGGTATGAACCCAGTTTTTCTGGTAGTGTGCTCCATATCCGCTTTCTGTGGTATTCAGAACCAACTCTCCGGTAACAGGGTTTACACGAAGAGCCGCTCCGTACGGAATTTGTTTAAACTGACCTGTTTGTCCTGGAATTGCAGCAAAGTTTTCGTTAAATGTTTTCGTTGTAACATCAAATCTCACAATCTGTGTTCCTGAGCTCCAGCTGCTTATTGAATTGATCCAGTATAAAGCATTTTCTTTGTTACTTGCTGTGAATCTTCCGGCATTCCATGCGCCCCAGTCTCCGATATACTTTGTAGTTGGGATATTGTAGATCTGTGTTGCAAAAGTGGTAGGATTAATGCTGATCAGCTTCTGGTCCTGAATTCCCCATACACTTCCGTCTTTAGCCTGAACCACCGAGTAGAACCCTCCTGCAATAGTACTCACTATCGTATCGGTATTAGGATTAATCACTAAAATTCCTACTCCCTGTTTTACGGCAAAAACATATTGTGAAGTACGGATCATATTTCCGATCTGCCCATTTCCACCTGTTCCGGTAATTAAATTACCAACCTGTAAATTATCAATATTAAAAAGAACTATACCGGTAGAAGTACCGATATAACCTTTATGCTCGTTTACTCCTACAAATGACCTACCATCACCGCCTCCGATGTTATTAAAACCAGCAATTTTCTGCATGGTCTGTGCATTGGCTACAACCAATCTTCCTCCCGGAGTATATTGAGTATCTCCCCCATCAGCAGCCTGCTTTGATACGAAGTAAAATTTATCACCATAAATTGTTCCGTACTGTGTCGTTGCCCCGAAAGCCTGATTATTATTGGCATTACTGTACACACGGTAATTGATCTGGCCGTTATTATCAATGAAGTTTACAGAACCGTTGGTATGACCAAACCATTCTTCGTTCACCATAAAATATCCGTTGGTATAGTTTGTAGAAGCTACATATGGAGAAACCGGAGTCATGGTAGAAGAAACAGGTGTTTCATTAAATCCTACATTGAAATTCCATACATCCCAGGAACCATTTTGCAATGCACGTGAGGAAGCTCCAACACTGGAATATCCGAAATCTGCATCCGTCGGATTCTTTACCCAGTACGCCCAATATCCGTTCACGGTCCAACCTGACTGCCAGTGATCGTTCGCAGCATCTACAATGGTGTAGCTGTCGAAATCATAAGCTGTCGTATTGACAAAACCATTGACCGGATATAACGGATAAGTGGTATTTCCGCTTTTGATCAGGGCATTGGTCCCCTGACCGTTCAGATCAAATCCAATCCCTCCGACTGCTGATCCAAATTGTGTTCCCTGATAAAGCAACGTATATAATCTGTGGTCTGCTTTAGCAATAGCTTTCAGCATATCTTCTCCGGTAGCACTTCCGTTCCATTTGAATCCCCAAACCATCGCATCAGGATTTTTACCGTCGTTCCACTGTACTACAAAAGCAGCCTGATTGGTTCCCGACCCTACCCAATACTGAATATCAGAAAAACTGATGGCAGTGGTATTAAGATTACTGATCCCTGAAATATCATTTCTGGGCACACCCTGTACTTTTATCTGTGCATTGGATACGCATGCAAACAGAAAAAGCATCATAAAAAGATAAAACTTTTTCATTTTTTATTAATTTAAATAAATTGTATTCTTGAATTATTATTTGAAATGCAGATCATAAGCTCCTGCTACTTCTGTAGAAACTTCACCCAGCCAGCCGGCTTCCTGATTGACTCCTGTATATATTTTCATAAAGTCTACACCCGGAAGTTTTACATATTTTCCACTTCTGTCTACCGCCCATGAAATATCAATATTGGAAGCTTCATCATTATTCGGAGCATTATCTGCATATCCGAACTCGTATGATTTTCCTACCCAATACGATCCGTCACCGTTCTGATCATAAAAATTATTGGTGAGTCTTGTTCCCGAAAAGCCGTAAGAACTCTCAGTATACCATAAGGGATAATAGCTTTGTACGTGAAATGTATTTTTTGTTTTAAACCCCTGATTTCCGAGGTTGTCACTCCACTTGATATATTCCACATCGGTCTGCCAGAATTCAGTTCCGGCTACAGGTGTTTTATTTTCGTCAGGCTTAAAATAAGTTATGCTGTAATCTTTTACGGTAGCATTTTTAAAATATTCACTGCCTGCAATTTCGTACCATTCATCATTATCCGGCTTTCCATTTTTATTTCTGTCGTAGGCAACCATAATAATTCCCGGTTCGCAAGATCCTGAACGTTGATCCGCAGCATCATTTCCAAAGAATGCATTTCCGAGTATTTTAAAATCACGTCCATTTAAATTCGGAATGGTATGATCAAAACCGAACACTACATATCCTCCATATCCTCCCAGACTGATCATGGTTGAATTACCTCCCACCAAAGATTCATTGGCTTTCTGAAGCATATTCGCGGCAGTATTCCCTGGTAAATATTCCGGGATTTCATTCATAAACTGTCCTACGGCAGGGCGGAACTCCAGTACTTTGGAAATGTATCTGCTATAAGGTGTTTTTTCTTTGGTTACAATTATTTTAGAATGAAAAACCTGCTCGTTTCCTTTATTCCTGATCTTTAAAGTCAGAGGATAAGCATCTGCATTCACACTGATAAATTCAAGTTCTGAGTTTTGGGAAATAATAGAATCGTTGATAATCCAAGTAACCGATCCTGATGCATTGGTAGGAATACTCAAAACCTTTAAACGCTCAATGGTATAGGAATCATCAAGGCCGTTAAAGGTAAATTCGTCTTCATCATCATGTTTACAGGCAATTGCTCCTAAAAGGAAAAAGGATAAAAGCCCGGTTTTTAAATAAGTAAAGGTATTTCTGTTCATGTCTTAAGGTTGGTTATTTGTATAAAAAAGCGAAGTGGGCAGGGATATTTCCGCCTTCCGTTTTCCATTTAAAGTGTCCGTTTTTATCAAAGCAATACACAAATCCCATGGATACATAATTTCTGGCATCTGTCATGTAGATATCTTCTGTGATTGGGTTTACGGCAATGCCGTAAGGGGTTTTAATGGCATCTTCATATTCTTTGTCAAAAATTCTGTTGGCGATGATCTGTTCTGTTTTTACATCAATGATTCCAAATGTCTTTTTATAGCTGTGGGTATTGTAATTGAATTCATTTCCATAGAAATAGAGTTTATCATTTACGATTGTCATTTCACTCACGGAGAGATGAAAATCTTTCTTGACTGTTCCCGTGGCTGCATCTATGAGATAAAGACTGGAAGGAACATTATAATAATCTCCTCTTGAGGTTACATAGAGATCACCGTAATTATCTTTTTTAATGTGATGAAGATTGATGGCAACATTTATTTTTTTGAGTTCGGTAAAAGTATTCAGATCAATTACCGAAACAGTATTGTCATAATCGGGAGCCTTATATCCTCCGGAATTGGCAACAAATAAGGTATTTCCCACAATTTCCATTTCTTCGGGCTGATATCCTACCACTACCTCACGCTGGATGGAAAGAGAAGTGGTATCAATTTCCACTACTTTCCCTTTTGGTGCTTTCGGGTTAATCGCTACGGGTCCGGCGTAGCTGCTGGCATAAGCTTTTCCGTTTTTGAAAGCAAGGTACCGGCAGTTTTGTAATGGAATAGAAGTAATACGTTTGGCCGTTTTGGCATCCAGCACTTCAATTTTATTGGAAACATTGACTACGATATAAAGTTTGCTTCCGTACACTTTGATATCATTTCCTACATCTCCCAGCTCTTTTACCACATTGGGATTGATTTCAGCATAAATATTTCTAAAATAAGTTCCCTTGGTGTAATCAAAAAAATCAAGGGTACATTTATTACTCCCCATATTCCCTTCATTAAGCATATAGAAGCCTTTTATTGCTGTATTTTCTGAAGGAAGCCCTTCTACTACTTCCTGACGGACAATAATTTCATCTGTACGGCATGAAGTAAGAAAAGCTAACACAAGAAATAAAAAATAAAAGTTTAGTTTTCTCATAGGGTGAAGTTTAGAATAAGTTTAAAGTTTCTTCCGGGCATCGGATAATTGAGGACAACATCATAGTATTGATTGAAAATATTATTCATCTCAAGGCTTATTTTAAACTGATGATTCGCCCAGTTGAATTTTTTCTGAACAGACAAATCGTGCGTATACCAGGGCTGCACATAATTGTATTGAATGTTATCCTGATTCACGTCATATCTTTCTCCTACGTACATTGCACTGTAATTGAAACTCCAGTCTTTATAATCTGCCATAAGACTGAAAGATCCACTATGCCATGGGGTATAAGGAATCTGATTGCGATAAAACGTGTCTTCCGGATCACTTATATCTCTCGCGCTTTGATAGGTGTAGGAAAGCAAAGGTCGGAGGGTTACTTTTCCAAGCTGCATTTCAGTCTGTACATTCACATCTGCACCAATGATTTCAACCAATCCCAGGTTCATCATCAGCCAGCGGAACATGCTTCCGTTCGGAGCTGCCACAATTTTATCCTGTACTTTATTGTAGTAACCGTCTACTTTAGCATAAAATGTTTTAAAGAAACGGTTGTTATAATTCTTCTGATAAGTAAATCCTACATCATATTGATTGGTGAATTCCGGTTTCAGGTAGGTATTTCCGATATTGGTATAATACAAATCATTGAAGGTTGGAAGTCTGAAAATTCTTTTATAGAAAGCCCTTAGAGTAAGCTCCGGAATTTTTTCCGGCTGATAGCTCATAAACACCGCAGGTGTCCACTCTCTGGCATCTCCCGGTCTTTTATTTTTTCTTACTTCTTCAAAAGTAAAGGTTCCTAAAAGGCTTCCCATAATTTTGAATCTGTTCCACTGATAGGTTGTTGCCAATGCTACCAATGTAGTGTAGCGGGTAGGATAAGAAAAATTATCCAGATTGGCATCCAGGTTATTATACTGAAAATCTCCACTCAGGCTGACATCCCAATTGGGAGTGATTGAGTAAATATTGGAAGAGGAAAGATAAAGTTCCCTTTGGATATAGGTGTTATCGGTATAAATAATAGACTGCGAACGAACTGTGTCCATGAAATGGGTATAATCGTAGGCAAATTTTGCCTTAAGCTGTGTTTCAAATTTCGGGAACAGTTTTTTTCTCAGATTAGCCTGTACAAAATAATTCTCATCGGAAAGTCTCGCTCCTCTTCCTTCAAAGCGCCCGTTAACAATGGGTGCCGGCATTCCGCGGTTTGAAATATAACCGTAGCCACGGATATTCCAGCTTCCGTTATTTAAAGTTCCGTTGAGAGAAGTTTCAAAACGTTTTGCTTTGATATCTGAGTCCTGTCTTTTTGCAATGGTATCATAGGCCTGTTGCCCATCAGGGTATTTCTTCGCATACCGAAATCTGTAAATTCCGTCACTCTGCATAAATTCGCCACTGAAGCTGGCAGAAACCTTGTCTGAAATCTTCTGTTCCAACCGGAATGAAGGATTAAAGAGATCAATAGATGCACTTTTTGCTCTTATCACCAAATTGGTTTTTCTATTTCCTTTAAATACGGGTGTTTTAGGCTGTAAATAGATAGACCCCGAAGAGCCAAAGTCCTTTGCTGGCTGAAAAATTTCACTTTTCTGTCCGTTATACAACGATATTTCTTCCAGATCATCCAAAGAGTACCTTCCCAGATCTACCAGTCCGTTTTGAGCATTTCCTAATTGAATTCCATCATAAAAAACCCCTACATGCTGGCTTCCCATACTTCGGATATTAATGGTTTTCAAACCACCCAATCCGCCGTAGTCTTTAATCTGAACGCCTGAAAAATACCGCAGTGCATCTGCAACGGAATGACTGTTCAGTCTTTCCAGCTGTTCTCCCTGCAGCGTTTGTGCCGGAAGGATTTCTTTAAAATTCTTTTTATAAAGATTGATTCCTTTAATGGTCTCTTCCTGAAGACTGTCTTTTTTCTTAGTTTGGGAAAACACAAGTTGAGATGTTAACACTAATATTGTGAAAACAGCTTTATGAATTGCAGAAGTAGTTAGTTTTGCCGCCATTAGCTCATTTAGGGTAATGAAGACGCTAATGGGTATAAGAATACAACGACAAAGCACAGCTGTCACTGCACAGAATCATTGATGTCCTAAGCTTTATTCCACGAAAGCGTCAAACGATTATTGTCTGGCAGGTCTTCTGACTTACTCCATTTTTGAAATCCTTCCCATTAAAAAACAGTGGATATATTCTTCAAAAACTTTGGTGCGGAGCTTACAGCAGCGGGTCTGTCCCGGATTTTCACCGGATTCCCTTTTAAGAGCTTTTTACGGCTCACCAAATTCCGGCAAAGATAAATAATTATTCCTAATCCCCAACTAAAATAATGATTTATAAACAATTAAAGCTCCCGAAGGAGCTTTAACATGATTTCAACAAGGGTTTCTTTTTAAATTCCAATATTCAGAAAAATACTGAATCTTGATTGAGCTTCAATATCTCCTCCCGCCAGGCGTGTGTACATGGGAAGCATGACTTCACTTCCCAGGCTCAGCTTTTTATAAGAGGCTTCAAATCCCAGTTTTCCGTACAAAGCGCTACCAGCAGTATTCGGCAGTGCCTCATCAAACTGTTTGTTCTGAGCGTAGACTTCTCCCTGAACTCCAGTTTTTACAGAGAATATAGATTTTTCATTTCCTGCAACCTGATAAAAACCCGTTGCTGCATAGTTCCATTGGTTTCCAAAACGGTAATTTTTCTTATTCTCTGTTTTGATCATATAGTCTGTATTGACCAATACGGCTACTTTATTTTTCTGAAACTTATAATTCAAAGCGGCCTGATAATCCCAGCTTCCGGTTCCCAGCTGAAAGCTAGGGTTGACACCGGATGCTCCTTTTTCATCAAACTTGCCAAGTGGAATTTTCACGCCCAAACCTCCACTCAGATGATGGAAATTATCTTTAGAGCTCATCAGCTGGTAAATTCCCATCAGGTTTAAATCTCCTATTCCATTGATTCTAATATCTCCCTGCATGGTTTTCTTTTCATGAAAATGGAATGGCAGACTCGCATAAACACTCAGCTTTTTAGTCAGAGGAATTTTCCCCCAAAGTTGCAGCGTATTGAAATACTGATCTTGGGTAAGGTCTTTTACAAACAAGTTCTCTTTAGCTTTGTAATGCTGCGCAAAATACTTAATTCCGACAAACTGTGGATTCAACAATGACTCAAAGCCGGAAGATCCGTTTCCTGCTGCACAGCCGCAAGCATCACAGTCATCATCAAAATTGAATCTGCTGAAAGTTTCCGGAGCAATATAAGCACTGTCTCTGATGATCTTTGCCTGATACTGACTAAACAGGATCAAACTTACTATCACTATAATCTTCTTCATGTCTTTTATAAATTATTCTGCAAATTTTGGATTGGATATAAAATTTTTATCCGATAATGTTTTCAGGAACGCAATGATCGATTGTTTTTCCTGGCTGTTCATAGCAATTCCTATGTGGCCGTTCTGTTTTAGCTGAGGATCAAGATTGGCATTATCTTCTACCTGATCAGAATAGAAATTAAGTACCGCCTCTAACGTGTAAAATCTTCCGTCATGCATATAAGGTGCGGTATATTCTACATTTCTTAAACTGGGAACACGGAATTTCATCCAGTCGACCTGGTTAAGAGTAACTCTGTAACGTCCGGCATCCTTGAATTCTGTATTGTAATACATTCCCGTATTTCTGAAACTCTCATCAGTAAATAATTCTCTGCTATGACAGGAAGCACATTTCTGATTGAATAATGCCATCCCCTGAGATTCTGCCGAAGTCAGCTGCTCTTTTCCCTGTCTGAACCGGTCATATTTTGAATCTGCAGAAATTAAGGAAGCCATAAACTGCGACAATGCTTTCAGAATTCTTTCTCCGGTAATAGTTTCGTCTCCATAAGCTTCCCTGAAAAGTTTTTTATACTTCTGGTCATCTTTTATTTTTGAAATGGCTTCCGGTATGGAACTGTCCATTTCATTCACATCAGTAATCGGGCTGATGGGCTGCTCATTCAGATTGTGAATCACTCCGTCCCACATATATCTTTTCAAAAAAGCCATATTCTGGATGGGCGGTGCATTCCTGATTCCGATTCTGTCGTCTACCCCATGGCTCACCGTATGACCATGATGGGTAAAAGCATTTTCCTGAATATGGCAAAAACCGCATGAAATGGTATTATTTCTTGAAAGCCTGCCTTCATAGAATAATTTTCGTCCTAGCTCCACTCCATTTTTGGTCACCGGATTAATGGATGTATCAAAAGTCATTTCCGGAAAATAAGAAGGAAACTCCAGATTGTAGGCTTCATCTTTTTCCAATGGCTGAATCACCTCATCAGAACATGAAATGCAACTCAATACAAATACAAGCAGAACCAGTATTGTTTTAACAAAAAAATTAATCATTATGAACGTGGTCTACTTTAAACATTTTTGTAAGATTATTGGTAACATCTACCAGGTGCTGGTTTGAACCCATCAGCATATCATTGGCTGTGGTAAGTGTAAGTGTCTTGTCTCCGCTCAAAAATTGGTTCAGATCTGCCAGAATATGGACAGAAGGACGAATTTTTGTCGTTACCCTTGCTGTTGTCGGAAGATTCAGTGTAATTTCGCGATACAGATCAGGTGTATTGTTGGCTGCAGTATTTCCCATATTTCCTGTGTGATTCATAAATTCTTTTGAAGGAGAATCTGTACCGTATTTCCCTTCCAGTTTTACAAATACATAACCGGCAGCCCATGACCAGGACATTCCCTTCTGCTTGGCTTTTGTCCAGAATTCAGCCTGTCCGTCCTGTCCCAGCAAATACGCTTTTTGACTCACGCCTAATCCAAATCTTATTTTTTTGTAATTGTTTTTCGGAACGCCATCCAGATTAAGATAAACAATTCCGGCTACCGCATCTGCCTGATCTACGATAAAAGCTCCTTTGTCAGGATTATTTTCGTTGTATTTAAATTCGTTTCCGTTTTCGTCTATCAATGCAATATTACTGATGACGTATTTCAAAGCAGAAAAATTATGTTTCTGACCATTGGAAGAAGTCTGAACCGTTTGATTCAATACGATATCTCCTACATTGTTAAATCCGTTTTCAAATTTGATCTGAAGTTTTCCAGGCGTAGTATCCTGTGGGTTCTCATCATCCCTGCTGCTTTCGCAGGCTGTAAAAGAGAATACAGTAAAGGCAATAAAGAATAGTGATAAAAATTGAGAAATTTTCATTGTTGATTTTTTAAGTTAAATTAATTTGAATGGCTGTAACAGCATTGTTTTTTTACCACAAAAGGCACGAAAGTTCTTACACTTAAGTTTATTAAGTGATACGTATTATCTTCAGAAGAGCACCTAAACTTTTTAAAAATCTTTGATTTTTAATTGAGTAAGCTTTTGTGACTTTTTTGGTTGAATAGTGATAGTTTAACTTAAAAAACCGGTGGTTTGAAAATATGGGTAAGAAACAGAAAAGAATAAGCTGTTTCGTAAGTGAAATTGAAACTGAAAAACTGACGTCTTTCCGTAGTGTTGATCGTTGTAGTTTCAGGAAGAATATAGGTATCAAGAATTTTCTGTCCTGAGTTTTTTATTTTTTGAAAAGGTGAAGATTCTGAATCATTGGCTTTGGCGAGCTCTTTACTCAGGTAACATTTTCCGTTACAGTGAACCTCCGGTCTGGTTTTATTGATACAGAGAACTTTAACGATATAATCATAATTTACAGCATACTCTACCACGGGCACTAAAGGTCTTAGCACCATATAGAAGGTAAAAAGTATGCTGTACAATATTTTCATCAGATTATTTCTTGCTTATCGCTTCATCATATCTTCTGCTGATTTCTTTCCAGTTGGTAACATTCCAGATCGCGGTAAGATAATCTGCTCTTTTATTCTGATATTTTAAATAATAAGCATGCTCCCATACATCAATGCCGAAGATTGGAGTTCCTTTTTCTTCTACAACATCCATCAAAGGATTGTCCTGATTAGGAGTAGAGGAAACAAACAGTTTTCCATCTTTCCCTACAGAAAGCCAGGCCCATCCTGAACCAAAACGGTCTGCACCTGCCTTAGACATTTTTTCTTTAAAAGCATCCATACTTCCGAAAGTTTCATTGATGGCTTTTGCTAATTTTGCTGAAGGCTGTGTATTTTTCTGAGGAGTAAGAACCGTCCAGAACAATTCGTGGTTGTAATGTCCTCCTGCATTATTTCTTACTGCAGCAGGCAATTTTGAAACATTGGAAAGAATCTGAAACAAAGTTTCTTTTTCCTGTGGAGTTCCAGCAATGGCTTTATTCAAGTTAGCAGCATATGCTGCACCGTGTTTTGAATAATGAATTTCCATCGTTTGGGCATCAATATTTCCTTCCAAAGCATTATAAGCATAAGGAAGAGGCGTCTGCGAAAACTGAGCCATTGTAAATTGGGCTGCGAAAACTGCAGTTATAGCAGCTATTTTCAAAATCTTCATAATTTTTTTGTTTATGGTTGAACAATGTTTTCTTTTTAAGTGGGAGGTCGGTGATCGATGCTGGAAGTAATTGATGTTATAGCCTAACTTTTTCAACTTCTATTTCCTTTTACAGCCATCTCAAAAAACTGCTAGAGCTTCATAGTCTGGAATAACTTCCAGTTTCAGACATCCGGCTTCCCCCCTTCCCTATTTCAATAATTTTTTAATATCCTCAATAAGAATTTCTCTATCTGGGTGATATTTTCCTGTCAGCATAGGTGTTTTACCTTCCGGATCTCCATAATTCAGTCCTGAATAATAGAGAATAGGCATATTTTCCTTGTTGTATCTGCAACGGATATTCCCCTCCTGATCTACCAGCGCAATCATTCCGCTGTGGTTCAGGCTTTCTCCTTCATCTTCTTTATCACCTACGTAGATATTAAACTGATCCGCAAGTTTTCCAATATAGGTACGGTCTCCGGTCAGGAAGTGCCAGTTCGGAGATTTTGCACCAATTCTTTGGGCATGTTCTTTCAATGCTGCTGGTGTATCGTTTTCCGGATCAATACTGATGGAGATAATGCCAAAGTTGGGATCATTAATCTGGTTCTGAATCGCTTTCATATTGGTATTCATCACCGGGCATATGGTAGGACATTTGCTGAAGAAAAATTCTACGAGATATACTTTTCCCAGCATATCTTTATTGGTAACTTTTTTACTGTTCTGATCTGTAAGTTCAAAGTCCGGAACTTTCATCACAGTATAAAGGTTCTTTTTAAAATACCCCATTCCCACACCTATTCCCAGGAAAAGCAATGCAAATACCGCAATGGGTATGATCACTTTACTTTTATTTGCGGTCTTTTTATTTTTGGGCATATCTTTCAGGACTTTTTTTGAATTCACCTTTGCAGGAGACACTGCAAAAACCGTACGTTTTATTTTTATACACAGCAGTATCTTTTATAGATCCGGCAGTTTTCATGTGGCAGACAGGATCTTCTTCGTTCACTACCTGTACATTTTCTATTTTCTTCCCCGAGGAGTCCATGTGGCTTGCATGCTTTACCTGAGGAGTTTCCTTGGCACACGACAGTAATGATACTGACAGCAAGGCAGTCAAAATTATAGGAGATTTCATTTTAATGTTAAATTGAAATTAATAATGTTAAATAAAGTTATGATACCATATACAAGTCTGAAAAAAGCACAACAATTCTCAAGAAGAACTGATGTATTTCTTATTGCTTACAATGGTTCATTTGAATTATAGAATGCATCTTTAATGGCTTACTAATGAAAGCTTTATAAACTACCATCTTACAAACTAAAAATATAGTTTATAATAAAAATTAAACCAACGGAGGATGGAAAATCCTTGAAAAGTATTCTGAAGAATGAGAATTAAAATAACTTGAATCGGGAATTTCAGAAAGTGATTCCGAATTCAAATGAGCGGAGAAGGAAAGGATATCGTGAGAAATAAAAACATCTAATCCAGCAATCTTTATGGTTTGGGAGCTGTTGGACTGTTTTTCTGTTTTAGCCAGCTCTTTTTCCACGTAGCATTTTCCTTTACAGGTTGACTGTGGTACATTTCTGTTCTCACAAAGGTTTTTCACAATATAATCATAATTCACGGCATAATTTACCAATGGCAAAACAGGACGTAATGCAACGGTAAAAATGATGAATATGGAAATGAATAACCTCACCGATTTTGTTCTCTGTTACAAATATACTACTTCAAAACTGTTTTATAACAGATTTATGATGAATGTCATTATGCTTATCTACTGTTACCTATAAAAATCACAAAACTGTGCCTGTCACCGGAATAATTTTATCCCGAACTTTGAGTAAGACTTTAGACCTAAATAAAAATTTAGTTCTTTATATACAATTTAATCTTGTTGATAAAAGCTTTGCTGATGTTTTTGGCAGAGCTTTTTTATATTCTTTGTTTTGTTGGAAATCGCAAAGTCTCAAGTTCTTTTTAAAATGCTTACTGTTTTAAGACGCAAGGATTTTATCTGCGATAATTTAATAAGACTAATAATGATTCTGAATGAGACTAATCATTAAGACATCATCTTGCTGAAAATCTTTGATTTTCTTGCGTCCTTAAAAACACCACAATTTTAATCTTCTTTGCGCCTTTGCGCTCATCCAACAAAAAAAATCTATTATCTTTTCTAAATTAAGTTTTGGTATGGTGTGATGTTGGAAACGCAAAGGCGCAAGTTTTTAATGTTTACTGTTTTTTAAGGCGCAAGGATTTTATCTGCGATAAAATTTAATAAAGCTGATAATGATTCTGAATGAGACTAATTATTAAGACATCATCTTGCTGAAAATCTTTGATTTTCTTGCGTCCTTAAAAACACCACAATTTTAATCTTCTTTGCGCCTTTGCGCTCATCCAACAAAAAAAATCTATTATCTTTTCTAAATTAAGTTTTGGTATGGTGTGATGTTGGAAACGCAAAGGCGCAAGTTTTTAATGTTTACTGTTTTTTAAGGCGCAAGGATTTTATCTGCGATAAAATTTAATAAAGCTGATAATGATTCTGAATGAGACTAATTATTAAGACATCATCTTGCTGAAAATCTTTGATTTTCTTGCGTCCTTAAAAACACCACAATTTTAATCTTCTTTGCGCCTTTGCGCTCATCCAACAAAAAATATTATCTTTTCTAAATTAAGTTTTGGTATGGTGTGATGTTGGAAACGCAAAGACGCAAGTTTTTAATGTTTACTGTTTTTTAAGGCGCAAGGATTTTATCTCCGATAAAATTTAAAAACAAAAGCCCTACTGAGATTCAGCAGAGCTTTTATTGAATATAATTGAGTTGTGTTTATTATTTGCTTGTTAAAATTTCATTCTTTGGATTCTCACCGCATTTAAAATAGCCAGCAATGCTACTCCTACATCGGCAAACACAGCTTCCCACATGGTTGCCAATCCACCGGCTCCCAGGATGAGAACAACAGCTTTTACAGCAAAGGCAAGGACAATATTCTGCCAAACGATCTTTTTAGTTTGTTTTCCGATATTGATGGCCATCGGGATCTTACTTGGTTTATCATCCTGAATTACTACATCTGCAGTTTCAATGGTGGCATCACTTCCCAAACCTCCCATTGCAATTCCAACATCGCTTAAAGCCACTACAGGCGCATCATTCACTCCGTCTCCTACGAAAGCTACCGTCTGGTTTCTGGCTTTGATTTCTTTAACCTTGTTTACTTTGTCTTCAGGTAACAGGTCCCCGAATGCATTGTCGATACCCAGTTGATCTGCTACATATTTCACAACGGTACTTTTATCACCGCTCAGCATTGTTGCCTTCATATTCATTTTATGAAGCTTGTCTACGGTTTCCATAGCATCTTCTTTGATGCTGTCTGCAATAGTGATATAGCCTGCAAACTTTTTATCATAAGCCACCGCAATTACCGTATATACAATATTGGAGTGGTTAAGATCATAAGGGATGTTGAACTTATCCATCAACTTAAAGTTCCCAACCAGAAGTTCTTTTCCGTTAATAGTCGCTTTCAATCCGTGACCAGCTATCTCTTCTACATTTTCCAAAGGAATGCTGTGATTGATTTCTCCAACATAATTGTGTATCGCAGTTGCCACCGGATGGGTACTTTTACTTTCGAGAACATTAACCAGCTGAAGGATTTCTTCTTTGTTAAATTCAGGGCTTATGCTTACTTCCTGAACTTTGAATACGCCTTCTGTCATGGTCCCGGTTTTGTCCATTACTACATTCTGAATCTCTGCAATACTGTCCAGAAAATTACTTCCTTTGAACAGAATTCCGTTTCTACTTGCTGCCCCAATTCCTCCGAAATACCCTAACGGAATTGAGATAACAAGGGCACAAGGACAGGAAATCACAAGGAATATCAATGCTCTGTACAGCCAGTCTCTGAACTGATAATCGCTCACGAAGAAATAGGGCAGTAAACAGATCCCTATGGCAAGAAATACCACGATGGGCGTGTATACTTTCGCAAATTTTCTGATGAACAATTCTGTCGGTGCTTTTTGGGCTGTGGCATTCTGAACTAATTCCAGGATTTTGCTCAGTTTACTGTCTTCATAAGCTGTATTTACTTTTACCAGAGCAATACTGTTCATATTGATCATTCCGGCAAGAACGGCTTCGCCTTTATTTTTGGTATCAGGTTTACTTTCTCCCGTTAAAGCTGCTGTGTTGAATGAAGCCGAATCTGAAAGCAATTCCCCATCCAGCGCCAGTTTTTCACCGGGTTTCAGCTGTATGACATCTCCAATTTTAGCTTCTTTAGCCTTCATAGTCTTGGGCTGATTATTTTCCATAACCGTTACCTCATCAGGACGCTGATCCAATAATGCTTTTATATTTCCTTTGGCTCTGGTAACCGCCATAGACTGGAATACTTCTCCTACCGCATAAAACAGCATTACCGCTACTCCTTCAGGATATTCTCCGATGGCAAAAGCACCAATGGTTGCAATGCTCATCAGAAAGAATTCTGAAAACACATCTCCCTTAATGATACTTTTATAAGCATCTTTCAATACCGGAAATCCTACAGGAATATAGGCTGCCAGGAACCATACTAACCGTACCCAGCCTGTAAACCATGCAGGTTTTATATAGTTATCAAAGGCAATTCCCAATAATAAGATGATAAAGGATATAATGGCCGGCAGAAACATCTGAAAGACCGTCTGATCTCCGGAGTCATGAGAGTGATCATGTCCGTCATGGTCATGTCCGTCTCCTTCTGCATGGTTATGTTTGTGTCCTTTTGTATCTGGTTTTTCCGGGGTTGTACTACAGCATTTTTCCATAACTGAATATTTTTATACAAATGTAAAGATGAGACTGATGCAATGCTATTGCAAACTTTCAAGACAGTTTTCGCAGATTCCTTTGGCAAAGAGTCTTATTTCGTCAATCCTGAAATTGGTCTGGATATTTTCAGGGAAAGAAATATCTTCTTTGCAGGTGGTTTGCTTGCAAATCTTACAGTAGAAATGCAGATGCCAGTCTTTATGTGTTTTTTCATCACAATCATCTTCGCACAGTTTGTATTTTGTGGTTGTATTTTCCTGAATGCTGTGAACAATTCCTTTTTCTTCAAAGGTTTTCAAGGTTCTGTAGATGGTGATTCTGTCAGCATTTTCAAAATGATTTTCTATTTCAGAAAGGGATAAAGCCGCTTCCTGAGAACTTAAGAAATCATATACCAAAATCCTCATACTGGTAGGTTTGGTATTTTTATCAATGAGTTTGTGTTCTATATCTTTTTTCATTGTACGCATTTAATGGTTACAGATGAACTTCATTTTCTTCATAGCCTTCTTCTTCAATCTGAAAAGTGGTATGACTGATTTTAAAATTAGCCATCGTTGTATCTGTCAATGTTTTTAATAATTGATTCCGGGAATACCCGTTTTCTTTTACAACGTGTGCGCTCATCGCATTGACACTGGATGTTAGCGACCAGACATGCAGATCATGGATACCTTTCACTCCGGGAGTGCTCTCCAATGATTGGCGAAGTGCATGAATATCCACATCTTTAGGGGTTCCTTCCAGCAAAACATTAATGGCTTCTTTCAACAGTCTCCATGTTCTTGGGAAGATCAGCAGTCCGATTGCTGCTGATATCAACGGGTCGGCGTAGTACCAGCCTGTGGTCAGCATAATTACTCCGGCTATCATTACTCCTACTGAAGTAAGCATATCTGAAAGAACTTCAAAGTACGCACCTTTCATATTGAGACTGCCTTCTGAATCTTTTCTTAAAATCATCATTCCGATAATATTAACGATCAATCCGATTCCGGCTACAATCAGCATGGATTTACTTTGAACTTCCGGCGGGTTCTGAAAACGCTGATAGGCTTCAAACAAAACATAGATTGAAATTCCTAGTAAAACCACAGCATTCACTACTGCTGCCAGTATTTCTGTTCTATAATAACCGTATGTTCTGGATGGATCTGCTTTTCTTTCTCCTATTTTAATGGCAATAAATGCCAGCAATAATCCTACCACGTCGGTCAGCATATGGGCTGCATCCGCTAATAGTGCAAGACTATTGGTAATGATTCCTCCTATTACCTCAGCGATAAGATAGGTTCCGCTAAGGCAGAGAACAATCAGGAGGTTCTTTTTATGTCTGCTTCCTGCAGAAACGGTTTGTGTTGGTGTACTTTCCATATTGTGTATGGTTTAATTACATTTCATAATAAGATGTATTTTCTTTTTTTGGGGGAACATTCTGCTCACCAATCATCTGTCTGATATTGATTTCTATAGTCTGTGCCAGAGAGGTCATTGGAGTATCAACAGGACCATTTTCAAACGGATCCTGCATAATGATGGATGTTTTTTCAATAGCAATGAATGTCACCGGAACCAGGAAAGTGATTGCAATTTCTACCAACAGCTGTGAATCATCAAGCCCAAACGGAAGAATGGCTGCAAAAACATAGATCAGAATATGAACCAAAACACTGTAAGACCGTGGAAAAACGGTATTCTTCAGTCTTTCGCATTTTCCCATACTGTCGCAGAGTCTTGTGATGATATCATTCAGCTGCATTTGCTGGAAATCCGTCAATCCTTTGGATGCTGCCATTTCTTTCAGCTGTCTTGAATGTTCATCCAGAATAGCATTGGGAATATTGACAGCGTTGATCTGATGTTTATCCAGATACTGCTGAACTTTTTCAGAAAACGGAAGCTTTCTCAGAGATTCTCCAAGGGCATAGGTCCAGATGATCTGTCTTTCGGCAAAACCTTTTATTGCTTTATCATCTCCTGCAGGCATAAACTGAATGATCAGTCTCACAAAAGTCCGGGAATCATTTACGATAGCACCCCATACTGTTCTGGCCTCCCACCATCTTTCATAAGATTGGGAGGTACGGAATGCCAGCAGCAGAGATACGGCTGTTCCCAGCAATGCAGGGATATTTAAGGGCAGTGATATTTTGCGAAACCACGGCAATTCGTCCAGAAGACCAATAGCTATGGCAAATATTCCGATGAACAGAATTTGGGTTTTTATTTCACGGATGAAATACCAGACTGATATTTTTTTGTTTAGTAACATAATCAGGTCATTTATTAAAAATTCGGTGAGATACTCTTTACTTTTTTTCTGCCGTTTCTATTCAATAAAAATTCCGTAAACAGCTCTAATTTAAGGATTAAAATCGACATTTTACTGGTTCCGGCTGCTTTCATTAATGTTCGTGTTCTCCGGAATTCACCAGTTTTGCATTCACGAAAAAGGCTCCTTTCACTACTATTTTTGCATTGTCAGGAATATTTCCTACCGGAGTTATCGCAGTATAGCCCATATCCGACGTTCCTTTCACCACTTCTATTTTCTCAAAGTTTAAGGTTTTCGGATGAGGTTTCCCTTTTTCTTCATGTTCTTCTTCCACCTTTTTATCAGTCTGAATAAACACGTAATATTTCCCGTCTGCTTCTACAATGGCTTCTGTAGGCACTGCAGGAGTTGTACTTTTATCAAGACTTACAATTCCGGTGATATTCATTCCATCAATCAGACCGGATTTGTTTCCAATTACTTCGCAATGCATAGAGATGGTTTTACTTTCGTTTTCAAAAGAAGATCCTATGCTGTAAATTCTTGCATCATATTCGGTTTCCGGATTGTTCGTCAGTTTAAAATGAACAATCTGCCCTACCCTCATTTTAGGAAGATCTTTTTCAAATACCTGAAGATCGAGATGAATAGAACCGTTATCGATCACTGTAGCAACGGGAGAAGAGATATCCACATAACTTCCGATCTGTGCTGTAATACTGCTGATTGTTCCACTGATTGGTGCTGTAATCACCAAACCGGATTTCATGTTTCCATTGCTTACTTTTCCAGGGCTTATTCCCATCATCTGAAGCTGTTTCAAAAGAGATGCTCTTTTTGTTCTTAAGGTTTTAAGCTCAGCATCAGCACTCTGAAGATTTTTCTTTGCGCCTGCATCATTATCAAAAAGCTCTCTCTGTCTTCTGTATTCCTGTTCTGCATAGGTAATTCGGCTATTGGTAGTCAGATAATCTTCCTGAAGCTGGATATATTCCGGATTGGCAATGGTGGCAATGACCTGCCCTTTTTTCACAATACTTCCTACCTGAATATTGATGGTTTTGATGATTCCTCCATACAGGGAAGTGATGGTTGCTTTATTACTATTGGGAACGCTCAGTAAACCGTTAGCTTTTATCGTGGATGTCAGCTCTTTCATTTCTACAGTTCCCAAAGCAATGCCTACAGATTTCATCTGATCCTCTGTAAGAGAAGCTATGGTTTGAGGTTCCTCGTCATGGCCTTTTTCCGATTGTTCGGTTTTAATATCTGCCTTTTCCGTTGCCTTTTCCTGTTTTCCGCAGCTTATGATGGAAAGAGCCGTGACTGTAAGATATATGATATTGTGTTTTAGTTTCATGTTATTTATTGATGATTGAATTAATAGTAACTACAGATTGGTTCACCTGCTGGATGGATTCCAGATATTTCAACTGGATATTTGTGGCAGTCTGCAGGGCAAAAAGATATTCCACATAGGAAATTTCTCCTGTTTTATATCCCAGTTGAGCTGCTTTTACAATTTTTTCAGCATTAGGAAGTGCCTGACCTGTATAGTAATCGTATTGTTGTAAATCCTGCTGATACTGGCTAAAGGCATTTTCCAACTGAGCAGAAAGCTGTTTCTGCTGCATTCTAGCATTGGTTTCGGCGACCTGTTTTTCATATTCCAATGCCTGAATTCTTGCCTTCGTCGCTCCAAATGTTAATGGAATCGCTACTCCTACTGTTGCCGACTGAAAGCGTTTTCCTGAATTATAAAAATTCTCCAGCCCGTTGATGGTATGAAGACCTATCAAAGACTGGTTGGTATATCCTAAACTGAAATCCGGCAGTCCGAGGGATTTTTCAACTTTTTTATTTTTTTCGGCGATCTCCATTTCCTGGTAAAAAGCTTTTACCGTAGGATTGTTGGCAACCACAGCACTGTCGAGGACATTTTCTGCTTTTAAAGGAGCATAATCTTTGTTAAACGGAACTTCAATATCTTCCGAAGTGTTCATCAGAGTCTTTAAATTCCTGTAAGCGTTATTCAGATAAACTTCATTTTGTCTGAGCAGCAGATCAATTTCTCCTTTCTGGGTTTCTGCAGTACTGATTTCTATTTTCTTGATATCACCTGCTTTAAATCTCACGGTTGCAATTCTGATAAACTCTTCATAATATTGATCAAGACTGGTCAGCTGAGCCTTGTTATACTGAAGGTATTCAATCTGGTAATAGTAAGTACGCACCTGTTTTATCAGCTCATTGGCTGTAATCTCTTTATCAATCTGCTTGCTTTTAATATTCTCATTGATTAAATCTTTTCTTGCTTTAAAAAGTGTCGGAAAAGGAATGCTCTGTGAGATCGCAAACGATTGGTCAAACTTTGGGCTGTTGTACTGACCAAGCTGAGCTTCAAAACTTAATTTCGGGAGTTCTTTTGCAGTTGCCCTTAATACTTCAGCGGATTTAATGCTTAAGTCTTTTGACTGCAGCGTTAAATTATTGTTCACTGCCTGTTCTACCGCCTGTTCTATGGAAATTGGTCTGGACTGTGCGTTAAAAGTCTGTCCCACCATTATGAATCCTACTGCCAAAACGGCAGTAATCATTCCCGTATTATTATTCTTTCTTTTCAAAATCTTTGTGTTAAAAATAATGTACAGCATCGGTAAAACGAATAATGTAAGGAATGTTGCCGTTACCAGACCCCCAATTACTACTGTCGCCAAAGGTTTCTGTACTTCAGCTCCGGCTCCGGTGGAAATAGCCATTGGCAAAAATCCTAGTGAAGCTACGGTAGCCGTCATCAGTACCGGTCTCAATCTGGTTTTCGTTCCTTCAAAGACTCTTTTCAGAATATCCGTTTCGCCTTCTTTTTCTAATTGATTGAATGTTCCTATCAAAACAATTCCGTTCAATACCGCTACTCCAAAAAGAGCAATAAACCCGATTCCGGCACTGATACTGAAAGGCATATCTCTTACCAGAAGGGCAAATACACCACCGATCGCACTCATAGGAATAGCTGTAAAGATCAATGCAGCCTGCTTGAATGAGCGGAAAGTAAAATACAGCAGCATAAAAATCAGAAGCAATGATACCGGAACAGCGATCATCAGACGTTGGCTTGCTTCCTGCAGATTTTCAAACTGACCTCCGTAGGTAAAGTAGTAACCAGAAGGCAGTTTCACCTTCTCCAGTTTTGCCTGAATATCTTTCACCACACTTTCCACATCACGATCTTTTACATTGAACCCGATCACAATTCTCCGTTTTCCCTGTTCACGGCTGATCTGTGCCGGCCCCAGCTTATAACTTATATTAGCCACCTGTGACAATGGAATCTGAGCTCCGCTGGCGGATGTTATCATCAGGTTATTCACATCTGAAATATCTGTTCTGTGAAGACTGTCCAGACGGACTACCAGATCAAAACGTCTTTCATTTTCAAAAACCTGTCCTGCAGCTTTTCCTGCAAAGGCTGTGCTTACTGCATTATTGACATCTTCGATATTCAATCCATAATTGGCTATTCTTGTTCTGTCATACTGTACATTGATCTGCGGAAGACCGCTCACTCTTTCAATCTGAGGAGCTGTAGCCCCATCAACAGTCTGAATGACTTTCCCAACTTTATCTGCATATATGGCAAGAGAATCAAGGTTTTCCCCGAAGATCTTTACGGCAACATCCTGTCTGATCCCGGTCATCAGCTCATTGAAACGCATCTGGATAGGTTGATTTTTCTCAAAGAATACTCCGGGAATCGTTTCCAGTTTTTCACTGATCTCATCGGCCAGTTCATTATAAGATTTTTTGGTTTTCCATTCGCTTTGTGGCTTTAATACCACGATCATATCAGTTGCTTCAGGTGGCATCGGGTCTGTAGGAACCTCAGCAGAACCGGTTTTTCCGACTACCATTTTCACTTCATCAAACTGTTTGATAATCCTTGATGCCTGCATGGAGGTTTCTATACTCTGGCTCAAAGAACTTCCCTGCGGTAAAATACAGTGGAATGCAAAGTCTCCCTCCTGCAGCTGCGGGATAAATTCCCCACCCATATTTTTAAAGATAAAAGCAGAGATAAGGAACACTACAGCTGTTGCAGAAACAATGATATACTTTACTTTGATTGCTTTCTGCAATAATGGCTGATAGATCTTCTGCAGACGGTTCATCATTTTATCAGAGAAAGTTTCTTTGTGGGATACTTTCTTAGATAAAAACAAAGCGCTCATCATAGGAATGTAGGTCAGTGACAGAATCAATGCTCCCAGAATGGCAAATCCTACTGTTTTGGCCATTGGGGTAAACATTTTTCCTTCTACACCTGCCAGGGTAAGAATCGGAATGTATACGATAAGAATGATGATTTCTCCGAAGGCCGCACTGCTTCTGATCTTTGAGGCAGAAAGGAATACTTCTTCATCCATTTCAGACTGTGTCAAAGCACGGGTAGATTTCCTTACGCCTAAATGATGCAGGGTTGCTTCTACAATAATCACGGCACCATCTACAATCAACCCGAAGTCTATGGCTCCAAGGCTCATCAGATTGGCGCTTACCCCGAAAACATTCATCATTCCTAAAGCAAATAACAAAGAAAGCGGAATGGCCGAAGCCACGATAAGCCCGGCTCTCAGGTTTCCAAGAAAAATGACAAGAACGAAAATAACGATCAGTGCTCCTTCGATGAGGTTTTTCTGTACGGTATTGATGGCTCTGTCTACAAGGTCTGTTCTGTCCAGAAATGGTTCTATAATAACATCATCAGGAAGAGATTTCTGAATGGTCGGAATTTTTGCTTTGATGTTGCTGACCACTTCATTACTATTCGCCCCTTTCAGCATCATGACTACTCCACCCACAGCATCTACCTTTCCATCATAAGTCAAGGCTCCGTAGCGAACGGCACTTCCTAAACGAACATCAGCAACATCTTTTATAAAAATCGGAACGCTTCCTGTTTCATTTTTAACCGCAATGTTTTTAATGTCTTCCAAAGAGGTAACCAGACCAATTCCACGGATGAAATAGGCGTTGGGTTTTTTATCAATATAAGCTCCTCCTGTATTCTGATTGTTTTTTTCAAGTGCTGTAAAAATTTCGGTGATGCTGGTTCCCATTGCTTTCAAACGATTGGGATCAATAGCGACTTCATACTGTTTTAATTCACCTCCGAAACTATTGATCTCCGCAACTCCGGGTGTTCCGTTCAGCTGTCTGCGAACGATCCAGTCCTGCATGTTACGGAGCTCTTTGGCATTGTATTTCTTTTCGCTTCCTTTTTTAGGGTGAAGAATATACTGGTATACTTCTCCAAGTCCTGTACTCACGGGAGCCAGCTCGGGAGTTCCTACTCCTTTCGGAATTTCTTCCACTGCGTTTTTAAGCTGTTCATTAATGAGCTGTCTCGCAAAGTAAACATCTACATTTTCTTTGAACACTACTGTAATCACAGAAAGCCCAAATCTTGAAATACTTCTTGTCTCCTGAATATCGGGAACATTGGCAATACTCTGCTCAATGGGAAAGGTCACCAGCTGTTCCACTTCCTGCCCAGCCAGCGTAGGACATACGGTAATGATCTGTACCTGGTTATTGGTGATATCCGGTACAGCATCTATCGGTAATCTGGTGGCACTCCATGTTCCCCAGATGATCAGCACCAGGGTCATCAATCCAATGATCACCTTGTTTTTGATACTGAATTTTATAATTTTATCTAACACGATTTGTATTTAATTTTTATTGAAAAGTGAATGCATACAGCATTAGAATACTGCAGCAAAAATATCCTGAAAACCTCTGCAATGGTATTGCAAAGTTTCAAGCACGAATAAGTATTAGAAAGCATAACTTTCTAAAAAATCAATAAAAATTAAATTTTAGGAGGCTGCCAGATAGGGTCGTAAACCTGGTAAGCAAAGTCGTTTTTGTGGAATAAAATCTTCTTTGAAAAATAAGCAGGAATCTGCTCGGGAATTTCCAATAAAGGATCCATTTTAAATGCTGAAACTGTTATCTGGCAACAGCTGCAGGCACACAGCGGAGAACAGATATCTCCTTTTTCTGTAGAATGAACGCCATGAATGCTTAATGAGATCTTATTCTCTAACGAATTCTGTGGATGAGACACATCAGCACATGGCATCAATGATAGCGCCATGAAATAAATTGCCAGTATCCATCTTAAGAAGTTCATGAGTACAAAGGTACAGATTTTTTCTAAAGTTGAAACCTTTCTCTATATAACTGACTCATTAAAAATATAGTTTTAAATCCAGTTTGTTTGATAGAATGAATGTTTAGCTTAAAAAAGCCTATATTCTTAAAAAGAAGTATAAACGATAGAGGATTTTATTTTTGTATTCAAATTGTAATTCAGACAGATACAGAAAATGCAACACACTAATCTCAAAAAAAAAAACTATAAAACGCTTATATTTTTGCAGATCATTAGTCTGTTTCAGAAACTTTTAGAAAGGTATTCGTAATTACGAAAAGGTACTTTGAATCCATATAAAATATAAATAGTTTTGGGATAGAAAACGCAAAATGAAAATAAAAAGTAAGTTATCCAAATATTTAAGAAAACTAAAATTACTCCGTTTCGCTGACCAAATCAGGTTTTATTATACCTGGTTAAAAATGTATAAAAAAAACAAGAAATTCAGGTCAATTCATCCAAATACTAAGCTCCCTAAAGATTATCCAATGTATGAATCTTTCTTATTAGATTATGACAGCTATTATAATGGAGGGAAAGTAACAGCAGAATGGATTATAGGTTTGATTAGAAATCACAAAGAGATTAAACATAAAAAAATTTTAGATTGGGGATGTGGTCCGGGGAGAGTAATTAGACATATGCCCACTCTTTTGGAAGAGACTAACCAATTTTTTGCAACAGATTATAATGAAGAGTCAATAGATTGGTGTTCAAAAAATATAGATCATATTGATTTTAAAACAAATCACCTATCTCCACCATTACACTATGAAAATGATTTTTTTGATATAATTTATGGGATTTCAATTTTTACTCATTTATCTGAAAAAATGCATACTGAGTGGATTAATGAACTTAGAAGAGTTTTAAAAAAAGACGGGATCTTAATTGTAAGTCTGCAGGGAAACAATTTTAAGTCAAAGCTTACGCCCTCTGAGTTAAAAGAATTTACTAATGGAAAACTTGTTGTACGGGGCAATACGAAAGAAGGACATAGGATGTATTCTGCTTTCCATCCGGAAACATTTGTAAAATACTTATTTAAAGATTTCACTGTACTTAACCATATTGTTTATTCTGATGATCTAGCTAACAGTAATATATCTCAAGATGTGTGGGTAATAAAAAAATAATCTACAATATGATTTGTATTTACTGTTTAATCATTCACATGGAGATACAAATAGAAATACATTGTCTGATTCGGAATGAGGACCTATTAGAAAGATCGATCTTTCATAGCATTATAAAATAATAGTAATGGCAGGGGTTCTGTTTTTTGATTTTTAGATATTCAATAGAAAAAATATTTATTTAAACATAAACATATAATAAAAAAACACGATATGAAAACTCAATTATTTTCGATGGCATTCTTAGTGTCATCATTTACATTTGCACAAAGTTGGAGTACAACAGGAAATTCAGGAACTAACCCATCCAATAATTTTATTGGAACTACGGATAATCAACCTCTGATTTTTAAAACGAACAATACAAAAGTGATGAACATTCTTCCCAATGGTGTAGTAAAAATAGGAATTAATGATCCGGGAGGAAGTGATGAAGCGTATTTCAGAATCTATAAGGAAGACAATCCGGCTTTTGAGATCGCTAATTCTTTGGGATCATTCCAGATCGGAAAATCAGGATGTAATGGCTGCTGGGGTGGGCAAATCGGAGATACAGTTCTAAGAAATAAAGGTACAAGCCACAATATCATAATCGCCCAACCTAATGATGGTAATGACGGTTCCACTTATTTTGGTATTCAGGATGCTTATAACGGAACATGGGTCAAGTTTTTCAACAATGCTATTGCCAGATTTGACGGTAAGATTAAGGCTAAAGAAGTTGAAGTAAAAACCAATGTATGGGCAGATTATGTCTTTAAAAAAGAATATCAGCTGAAATCTTTAGAGGATGTTGAAAAACATATTATTGAAAAAGGGCATTTGCCAAACATTCCCACTGCTCAGGAAGTACTGGAAAACGGAATTAACATTGCTGAGATGAATTCTAAGCTGCTTGAGAAGATTGAAGAATTAACATTATACTCTATTGAACAAAATAAGCAATTAAAGTTTCAAGCAGAGGAAATTAAGATGTTAAAAAAACAGTCCGAAGAACTTCAAGAACTAAAAATTCAGGTTCAGCAACTCTTATCAACACAAAAATAACCACAAATGAAAAGAAAATTACTCTCACTATCATCCCTGATGATAGGATTCTTCGGCTTTTCCCAAACCGAAGTGTATTTCAAATACGATGAGGCCGGAAACCAGAGATACAGGGGAATCGACGCTGCTGCTAAACAAGCCGAAGGAACGGTTTCAAAAGAATCAAAGGTAGCAGCTGTTACCAGACAAGCTCCTGTTATTGATGAAAAAACATTCCTGAAACAAATACGTCTGTACCCGGTTCCTGTTAATGACTATCTTACCATAGACTGGACAGAAGAAGTGGATGGGCTTATAGAATCCGTTTCATTGTATCAGCACAGTACAATTCACTGGAAATTCCAGCAACAGAATATCCCGGACTTAAACCGTCAGGTTAAAATCAATATGACAGGTTATGACTGGGGAGTGTATGTTTTGCGCTTTACGCTAAAAGATGGCAGAATTTTCAGTAAAAACATCACCAAACGATAAATAACCATGAAACTTTACGATAAGAAAATACAATTATTTTCATCATTTATACTGTCATTATGGTCAGTAATGGGCTTTTCACAAACCATACTGTATCAGGTAGAGAGTACTTCGAGAACGGTTCAGGATCCACAAACAGTGGTGCTGGCACCAGGATTTCGTGCGTCTTCCAGTTCATCGAATCCTTTTGTGGCAAAGATTGGTCCAGGTACAGAGAATCCTGGCGGCGGACCAACTGATTCAAATGCAGGAGCTAATAATCCCTATGGAACGACAACCCCGGATGGAAAGAGTTTTCATGATACCAAAGGAAATATTGAAGTCAATGGAGCTGGGCAATTACAGTTTACTTTACCCGTTGCTTTACCCCCGGGAGTTAAAAGTGTAGCACCTCAGGTTAATTTAGTGTATACCAGCGGTTCTTCTAATGGAATAGCAGGATATGGCTGGAACATTTCAGGTGTTACCTCTATCTCCAGAGTTGGTAAAAATATTGAGAAGGATGGAGAAATAAAAGGAATACAATTGGATTATTCCGATTATTATAGTTTTAATGGTCAGCGATTGATTTTAAAATCAGGAGAATATGGTAAGGATGGTGCAGAATATGTGACGGAAAAATACTCTAACGTAAAAATTAAATCTGTTGGAAATAGTTTAAACATTTCAGGACCCAACTATTGGGAAGTGACTTTTGAAAATGGATCTCAAGCTAAATATGAAAAAACATTTTCATCAGGATTTATGGGAGATACAACCCCAGCATTGGAGTATAACATTACAAAATGGAAAGATCCTCAAGGGAACTTCATCACATACAGCTATGAATATACACCACTTGGCTCCGCGGGCATAAATGGTGGAGTGTCCAGAATATCCACCATAACATGGGGAGGAAATGAAACATTAAACAAACCTCATTATAACAGCATTGAATTTACTTATATAGACAGAGATTTGATCGAACAGTCATATGTACAGGGATTAAGATATACTCAAAATAAACTTTTGTCCGAAATTAAGGTAAATTACAATGGCAGTCAATTTAAAAAATATGGAATTGATTACATTAAAAATGGAACAAATTATCAATCAGTTGATAAGATAACTGAGTATAATACGGATAACAAAGCTGCTAATCCGGTCGCTTTTACTTATCCAGCTCCTACTCAGCCTGTTTTAGAGTTTTCAGATAATAATGTAGATAGCTTTGAAAACGTAAAGCTGACAGGTGATTTTAACGGTGATGGATATTTGGATTTCTCATTAAGCAATGGAGTGGTGAAGCTTGGAGGACTTAACAATACCTTTACTGATATTTCTACAGGTAAAACCTTTAATTCAGAAGCTAAAGTTGTTAATACCTTGTTAGATGAAGAAGGTCAGGTTTATAATGGAAACGGGATCGTTCAATATGAAGGAGGTAAAGTAGTAGGTTATATATTCAGAAGCAATGCTTTTGTAAAAATATTTGAAAAGGCCATATATGATGAATCACAATGTACACAAAGTACAACTGATCCTTATCCTGCAGGCTGTCGAATGTTGTCCCCTATATTTAACGAAGGTGATCTTAATGGAGATGGTATTTCAGATATATTTTTAACATTAAAGCAAGAACTTTGCCGATGGATTCCGGATCCTAACTGTAGCGATAAAAGTGCTGATGGTACTGTTAACCGTCCTCCCCCATGTACAATACTTGATTGTACTACCTATACAGTGGGAAATTTTATTATTGACTTAAAGAATGTAAATAATCCTGTCTCTACCTATACTGTTGATTCCGGAATCAATGAAAATTCCTATTATAAACAACAATATTTAGATATAGATGGGAATAAGAAGGTAGATATTATTGACGTCTCTAATACTGCCTATACTGTATTTGAGTTTATAAAAACAGCTCCTAATCAGTATCTGAAGAAAATTAGATTCACAGGTAATTTAGCAGAAACAAAAGCACCTGAATTTCCTGTTTTGTTTGGAGACTTTAACGGTGATGGAAACCTTGACTTTACGATCCCTACAACAGATAACAAAGAAAAAGATAACTGGAGGTTTTATATGGGTACTGGAAAAGAATTTTCCAATATCCTAAAAACTGATTTCTTGAAATATAGGAAACCTGATGACTATCAGAACAGTAATTATCCTACGTTTAATATTTACAGGAATTTTTACACTACTTCAGATATTAATAGGGACGGAAAATCAGATATTGTACACATCAACTCTTTTAATAAAGCGGGTGTAGTAAATTCGAGCGGATTAATACTTAAAAGATATTATGGCTATACTATTGCTGCTTATACTGCTAATGGAGCTATGGCAAATGAAAGTCCTGATTTTTATACCAGTTATAATTATGGAGGATATAATTATGTTACCAGTTCCAGTGAATTTGCTTTATTCTCTCCCATCACCTCACAGGTAAAAGTCAACAACAACTATTATGATGTACTATTATTCTGGAAAGAAAGGATGCATAAACTTAAATCTCCTTCGCCTGTTGGAAGATTAGCCCAAATACAATCTATTACGCAAGGAGACATCGTTACATCAGCAGACTATCAGGAGGTGATTCCAAATGATCCAGCTCTTCCTAATTTTTATCAAAAAGTAAAAAAAGAATATTACCCTTATTTTTCATTAAGCAGAGCAGATCAGTCCTATGCAGTATCACAACTTAGGCAAGAAGGCAGAAAGCAGGATTTCCGATACAGAGGAATGACAGGACATCTACAGGGCAAAGGCATGATGGGATATCATCAGTATGCCCGCAGCTCATGGTACGCTGATGGATTTGAAAACACTAAAATCTGGTCAGGAGTAGAGATTGATCCTGTTTTTGATGGTGCCCCTGTAAAAGAATGGAGCATCAGAACTACCAATGAAAACAACATTTTCCCAACAGATATTTCTGAGAACAACGCTCAGCTATTGAGCTTTAAATCCACCCTATATGATACTTATAAATTATTAGACGGACAGGTGGTAAGTACACCCGTTTCTGATACTGATAAACCAAAGGTTGTTACAGTTACTGTCCCAAAAAGTACTAAAACAAAAGATTTCCTTACTGGAACAATTATAAACAGTTCTATTATTTATGGAGATTACTATCTTCCGAAACAGACAGTGAGCAATGTAAACAATGGTTATGCTGTGACCACTTCTGATTTTGACTATATACATAACATATCAGGAATAGGTTCTGATTATTTTGTAGGACGTCCAAAAAACAAAACAGAAAAGTCACAGGCATATGGTGATACAAAATTTTCCAAAGAAGAATACACGTATGAAAACAATTTGTTAAAAACCTTAAAATCCTGGAATCGGGACAATACAGGATATTTACTTGAAACATATGATTATGATGGTTTCGGAAATATTACCCAGAAGATAACCAGTAATAGTGTGGACTCCCAAACCCAAACAAACGGAACTTTGTATGATCCTAAGGGAAGATTTGTTGTAAAGAAAACGGATAATTTAGGCTTAGAAACCAATATTGAATATAATGATTGGGGGCAGATAAAAAAACAAACTGATGCTTTAGGAAATACGCTTGTTAACACCTATGATGCTTGGGGGAAATTATTGACCTCTAAAACCAATCTTGGAGGTACAACCACCTATCAGTATAACAGAGATAACAATTCTAATATCACTGTTACACAGTATCATCCAGATGGAGATATTTCAAAAAAATACACCAATAAGCTAGGACAGGAATATAAAGTTTCTACCAAAGCATTTGGGCAGGGACAATATGTTTCACAGGAAACTCAATATGATATACTGGGCAGAAAGATCAAAGAGTCCGAGCCTTACTTTGACGGGCAAACTGCCAGCTTGTGGAATATAATTAGTTATGATGATACAGTTTTTCCTGCTAAACTAACTACTACATCATTGGCATCATTAGATACATCAGGAAATATAACTTCATTTTCAGGTAAAAAAACAGAAACATCTGTTACGGGATTAACCACAACTCTAACAGAAGTTAATAATTATAATAAAGTCACATCTAAAACATCTGATGCTTTAGGAAATATAGTTTCTACCACAGACAAAGGAGGAACTATACAGTTCTCTTACAATGCCGCCGGAGAACAAATTAAAGCACAATATGCTGAAAACATTGTAACTACCCAATATGATGTCTGGGGAAGAAAATCAGAATTTATTGATCCATCAAACGGATTGTATAAATATGAATATGACGGATTTGGACACCCCAAAAAGACCATAAGCCCAAAAGGAACGAAGGAATACACTTATAACGCTATGGGGCAAATGATTTCTCAAAAAGAGTTATCTACAGCCGATGGCGGGCAGGCAACCAATAAATTGATTTCTTATTCGTATGATAATAAGGGAAGAGTCATTTCAAGAACCGGAACATCTAAAGGGAAAGTTTACAGCTCTAATGTGGTATACGATCCGCAGGGAAGGCTCTTATCTTCGTCTGAAAGCAGCAACGATAGATACTTTATTCAGAAAGGAATTACTTATGACGACAAAGGAAGGGTGATTTCTTATGAAAAGCAATTATACTCTTCCGGGGTTCTTACTAAAGTTCAAATCGAAAATGTATATAGTACATGGGACGGAGAACTTTATCAGGTAAAAAACAAAGTAACTGGTAAAAGTCTGTGGGAGCTGCAAGGAACCAATGCCAAAGGTCAGGTATTATCAGCAAAGCTTGGTGCATCGAATATTATTAATTTATATGATGATTCCACAGGGTTTTTAAAAGAAATTAAACACCTGTCCCCTTCGCAGCAAAGTATTTTAAACATTCAATACACTTTCAATGCTGTAAAAAATGAATTAAATCTTAGAAAAACATTGGGAGATTTTAACATTATTGAAACATTTAATTATGATGATAATAATAGATTAATTAGCTGGACAAACCCTAAAACAGGACAGCTTTCACAAAATACTTATGACGCTAAAGGTAGAATCATGGAGAATGACCAGGTGGGAATCATCAAATATGAGAACCCTGCAAAGATTTACCAACCAACAGGAATGACCTTAAATGCTGCAGGGACTCAGAATTACAATAATGATCTGATTCAGAGTATCGCCTACAACGAAAATAATGACCCTGTGTTCATTGATGGAATGAAAGGTGATGCAGCCTTCCAGTATGGTTTAACTTCAATGAGACAGAGAGTCACTTATGGAGGTAATTTCAGTGCCGATAGTGATGGTAAGTTCACTAAATTTTACAGTGAAGACGGAAGCTATGAAGTAATAAAAGATAATACAACCGGAAAGGAAAAGCATATTCTTTATATTGGTGGAACACCATATGAATCAAATATTGTATATTTAAAGAACTTCGCGGAGAGCAGTGGTTCTTATAAATTTTTGCATAAAGATTATATCGGAAGTATTTTAGCCATCAGTGATGAAGCAGGAAACAAACTGGAACAGAGACATTTTGATGCATGGGGTAATTTTACCCATCTTCAAATAGCAACCGGAGCAATCATTACAGACAAAAATGTCATCCTGAGCTTGTCGAAGGATCTCATTATAGACAGAGGCTATACCAGCCATGAACATTTTGCAGAGATAGGAATTATCCACATGAATGGCAGATTGTATGACCCACTATTAAGAAGATTCCTGAACGCGGATGAAAATATCCAGGATCCTTACAATACCCAAAACTATAACAAGTATGGGTATGTATTGAATAATCCTCTGATGTTTAATGATCCTAGTGGAGAGTTTGCCTGGGTAGCCGGATTTTTCTTAACGTATGTTGCTCCGGTAATTTGGGGAGCAGTAGTAGGAACACTGATCAGTGCAGGGATGTATGCAATACAGTCACTGGTCATGAACAGCTGGTCATGGAATGGTTTTGCAAATGCACTCTTAATGGGTGCAGTCACAGGAGGCGTCTCCGGTGGATTGGGACAAGTCTTCAGTGCCAGTGGTTTCTGGGGATGTGTGGGAAGCAGTGCTTTTGTAGGAGCAGGAACAGGAGGAGTAACAGCCTTGCTTAACGGACAGAATTTCCTTGAAGGAGTGCTTAAAGGTGCGGTAATTGGTGGTGCTGTAGCAGCTGTGAGCTATAGTATTAGTAATTTATTCACTGCATCAGAAGTAGGAAGGAATTATGCTGATGCAAATGGGAATACTGCAGCAGCATCAAATGATGTTCGAGGAGACAAATTAAACTGGTTTAATAAGGAAAAAGACGGGTATTTATATAAAGCTGCAGAACTTGATACGAGCGTACCAGAAAGAGGAATTAGAATATACACACACGGTGCTCCTAATCTTATTATTGGCCCTGATCATATCCCTATTACAACACCCGAACAATTTGATAAAATTTTAATGCAACGAAGTGAAGTATGGAGAAACTTTAGAGAACATGGAGGTAGCATTAGAGTAGAATTAATGTCATGTCAAACAGGTAGATGGAGTAATGGCATTGCGAGTAAGTTTTCCAAAGCCTTCAGAAATGCCGAGTTTATTGCTCCTTCCACTAAATTTTTTGCTGGAGAAATGGCTAACGGAAGTATCTATACTGACATTGCTGGAAGATTCAAATTTTTCAATCCGGGAAGATGGAACCATTTCGTAGATGGACAAAATATAACAGGATTATTAGATAAATATAAATATATACCGAACAATATACTATGGAATCAAAAAACAAAAGCTCCAGTTTGCATTGGTGGTGGTTGTCAATAACTTTATTTATTACTTTTAACTGTAAAAAAGGTAATAATGAAAAAGACTATTCAATGCCAAAAACGATCGACACACCAATAGTTTATGAAAGAAATATCATTTCTGATACAGTTCTTAGTAATAAAGATTTAGAAGAGTTTAAGAGAGAGGTAGTAAATAAAGGGGATAATTATTCATTTAGTAGGCTTACTATTCATTATACAGAAAACGCAAATTATAAAGAGTTACATAAATATTCTCTTATAATGGCTAATAAATACAATAAAGGAGATGGATATCGACAAGCTTTTGAAGATATTGTCGCTATGAATAATAATAATTCATATAGAGATATTTCGGATTTTTCAAAGATTAATGCAAAAGCTAAATCTGAAGCTTTAAAATATCTGGAAAAAGGCATTTTATTAAATGATGTAAACTCTGCATCAATACTTGAAGAAATCTACAGGAATGGGATTGGTGTTACTAAAGACATAAAAAAAGCAGAAGAAATAAAGAAAAAGATAGACAAAATGTAGTACGCTTGCACGCCATAACACAATAAAGTCTTTAAAATAGAAAGAGGCCGTCTCATAAATCTTGAAAACGGCCTTTTTTATGAAATTTTCCTGTATCACAATACGAGAAGGGGTTTCGTTTAAGCGAGTCTCAACCCACATCATCTAGTTGTGATACACCTTCACTGGAGCTGAAAAAATATTCAGTGCGGTGGTTTCTGGGGAACAGTTGGAAATGGAGCTATAGCAGGAGGCGGAACAGGCGGTGTTACTGCATTAATTAACGGGGATAATTTCTTAAAAGGATTAGCAACAGGGGCTGTAATTGGTGGAGCTGTAGCTGCTGTAAGTTATACCGTAAATTATTATGCTCAAGGATATAATAAGACTAACTATAAAACCGTTTCTTCAGAGATTAAAAGTAATGATACTCCAACATATGATATAAATATTAGTCGTGATACCATGCAGAATGATATAGATATTATGCGAAGCAAAAACTTTACATTATCAGAAATGGATCAATTTGGAGTAGGAAGGGACACCTTAGGATATGGGGGATTTGATGGATATATATATCCTGGGGATGGAAGTAAAGTTTATGCATATACCACCCCAAAAAATTTCTGGACGGGTAAATCTGATATTGTATACGCACCTATAACAGCACAAAACAAAAAGCTTTTAGCAGCAACGATGGTACATGAGACAGGGCATGCATATTCTCAAAAAATAGGATTGCTTGATGTGCAGCTAAAATCAGATAGCAGCGAACATTTAGGGATGGCTAAATTAGAGCACTTATACGCAGACAGAAATTTTGTAACACCGACAGAAAGATTAAACAGCGGCTTTTACTGGAGACCATCCGTTATTAGTAGACTATATAATAATTTAGACCAAATCTCCCGAAGTATAGTCGACAACGCATATAATAAGCTTATGCCAGTATTCGACCGATTTATGTTTTATACAAAATAAATGTCATATGAAAAATTATAAAATAATCACTTTAGTTTTACTTATCTTAAGTACACAAAGTTGTTTCACCCAAAAAAAAGATAAACTTCATTTATTCTACAAGGATATTTTGTATTATAATAAAGTCATTGATGAAATTAAATCTTATGATAGTAAAACTGCAATTTATCAAGTAAAACAATTATATCCTGATGGAAGCTATAAAACAAAAACAGTCAAGGTAAACCTGACACAACAAAATCTTCAAGACATTTATGATTTATATTTAAAGCTTAAACCTAAAAATTTACGCAATTGTATATTTGCTGATAATAACGAACTCTTATCAAGCTCAACAATCAGTTTTAATAAGGATAAAAACATTGAGAATTTCCCATGCAATGAAAGCTTTACTGATAAGGAAAAATATGTCCAGGTTGAAGCAAAACTATATGAATTCATTTTACCTACGTATAGGTTGCAATTTCCGGATGAATTTATACAAAAATAAATAGCAATGTTTTACATGTGCTAGCAAAACAAAACTATTATTTAAATCAATCCCCCGAAAATCGGGGGATTTTTATTTAATAAAAATCATTAAAAAAACCACCGCAAAAGCAGTGGCTTAAAAAAATCAATCTAATTATGGACTAAATCTTATAAATTCGGGTTATTCTCAAACTCCCTTTGTGGAATACTGAATAAATAATAATTACTATTCGGTACAAAAGCAGATTTATCCGGGAAATCAAGAACAGAATGTCCTTTACCGTCTACTGTTTTCACGGTACCGTCCGGTGTAGTTACCTGAACTTTTATCGGTTTTCCATCTGCATCTACAAATGGTTTTCTTACTACTGTGCCCTGTGTTCTGATAATATCTGAAAGAGAGAAACCTTCTCCAAACAATTCTTTTCTTCTTTCGATCAGAACGGCATCTACTACCGCATTCTGTGCTAATGATCCATTATAAATATTGGCATTTCTTGCTGATTTTAATTGGTTCAAAACTGCGACTGCCTGAGAAACATTTCCGTTTCTTGCTTCGGCTTCAGCTTCGATCAGGTACATTTCTGCAGCTCTCATGTACACAATATCTGCGATAAGGGTTGGTTTAAATTTAAACTTGGCATACCTCAGCAATCCTTCTCTACCTTTCTGTCCGTCCCATGAAAACAATTGAGATCTGATATCATTGGTATCAAAAAGGTCTTTAAAATAAGGATCTGCCATAAAGCTGTAATAATAACTTCCTGAGGAAGATACATCCAGATAATGGAAGGCATAACTTTCATCGGACTGTTCCTGGGTCTGTGCATGTCCCCAGATCCACTCGACATTGTTGATATCATTGAAACCATCCTTATATTTTTCCGGAGCCATAAGAGAAAATCCTTCCCTTGCAATTTTTGCTGATGCTGAAGCTTTGCTCCATTCTCCTGTATTCAGGTAAGTTCTTGCTAAAAGTCCGTTTACCACAGAACGGTTGATCTTATCCTTATTATTTCTTGTATAATTTTTCAACAGGTTATCGGCCTCGGTAAGATCACTTTTAATCAATGTATAGATTTCTTCAAGGCTTGCTCTCTTCTTCCCTACTGTGCTTGTTGTGGAAGGTTCTGTATAAATCGGGGCTGTCAATGCTGATTTGTCTTTAAGATAGCTGAACTGATAAAAGCTTGCCAGATTCAGGTAACAGAAAGCACGTAATGCTTTTGCCTGTCCTTTCACCTGGTCTTTTTTCTCCTGGCTGCCTTCTGTGCCATCAATTCTTGTAATCACATTATTCATATTATTGATGGTGGAATACAACAGAGACCAGATAAACAACGGCCGGCTCGCCGTATTATTCACCATTTCTGTAAAGGCATAGGTAGAAGCGAAACCATACTTATTAGTCAATACTGCCACATCACTTCCCATGGCATCACTTGCTCTCAACACAGTGGAATACCCGATATTGGCATAGGTTGTTCCGTCATTATTAAATTTTGCCCAGGTACCGTTCACTACCGTCTCAGCACTTTCGGCTGTTTTGAAAACTTCTACACTGCTGGCCTGATCAGTAGGAGCTGTATCCAGCTCGCTTTCGCAGCTTGCCAACGACAAAAATCCGATAAGAGCAAATGATATATATTTTAATTGTTTCATTGTTTCAATTTTAAAAGGTTAAAGCGTTGCCTGAAGACCAAAAGTGATCGTTCTCATGGCAGGATATCTGTAATACGTGGTTCCGTCCAAAGCCTGCTCAGGATCCATTCCTTTATGTTTATAGAATGTGAGAAGGTTTTCTGCCTGGATATAAATTCTGAATTTTTTCAATCCTATTTTCTCAAAATAATCTTCAGGAAGTGTATATCCCAAGCTTACATTTTTAAGTCTTGCATAAGTACCTGAATACAGGAATCTTGAAGACGTTGATGTCCAGTTATTTGTTGTTGTGCTCAATGCGGGAACATCTGTATATGGATTATCCGGTGTCCATCTGTTCAGTATTTCAGAACTCCACGCACGTCCTCCGGCACTTCCGTTATGCATAATGGAAGTATAATCGGTATCTAAAATCTTCCCTCCGATTTTGAAGGTCAGTAATCCTGAAAAATCAAAATTCTTATAGGTGATGCTTGTACTGATTCCTCCTGTCAGTTTAGGCAATGCAGAACCCTGTAACAGTTTTGTAGCTTTTGAATATTCTGAGGTTGTTCCTTCCACTGAGTTTCCGCTGGCATCAGTAGAAACTGTTTTCCACAATGGCTTTCCATTGCTTGGATCTACTCCAACCCATTCAGGAATAAAGAAATCGTACACAGAACCTCCTACCGTTAACAGCTTGGTTCCTACTACAAGAGAACCACCAGGTAATTTTGTGACTTTATTGTTTAAAGTACTTAAGTTCACATCTACATTCCACTGGAAATCCTCAGTTTTAACAGGTGTTGTAAATAATGAAAATTCAAACCCTGTATTCTGAATCGTTCCGATATTCGCCGGATAATCACTGATCCCCAACGACGGCGCAACCGGCATATTAAACAGAAGATCCTGGCTTTTTCTTTTGAAGTATTCGATATTTCCTTTAACCCTGTTATTCAGAATCGCGAATTCCAATCCTACGTTTAAATTAAGGTTGGTTTCCCACTTCACATTATTGGTTGATGTTTTTTCAAGGGTTGTTCCTGGTTCTCCACCAAGACTGATAAATCTGTACAACTCCTGATAAGCGTAATAAAGCGGTTGTCCGTTAGGTCTAAGTAATTTATCATTTCCTTGTCCTCCGTAACTGGCACGCAATGTCAACTGATTGAAAACATTCAGGCTTTTAATAAATTCCTCATTCGAAATTTTCCACGAACCTCCCACTGACCAGAATCTGCCCCACCTGTTATCTTTCGCAAATCTTGAAGAACTGTCTGCTCTTCCCGATGCAGATAAGAAGTAAGTATTATTGTAGTCATACTCTACTTTTCCAAGGAAACTCAATAAGCTTAATTTATTACTGTTTCCACTGAAACTTCCCAGCAGAGAAGCAGCATCCGGCTCATAGTAATAAGGCAGTGAAAACTGACTTCTTGTTCCTGAAATCGTCTGATAGTCGTATTTATAGAATTCATGTCCTGCTAATGCATTAACATGATGCTTTCCAAACTTTTTATCATACGTCAGAATATTGCTGGTTGTATAGGAAAGTGTTCTGGTATTGGTCTTCGTCACCGAACCTCCAATTTCCGCACCTTGCCCAAGTAATGGATTTGAATAATAATGTCCGTTATAATTCACCAAATCAACTGAGAAGCTTGTTTTGAATTTCAGTTCCGGCAAGAAAGTGAATTCCATGAATCCTTTTCCTGAAAAGTTATCTTCTTTATTTTCGTTTTTATCTAAAGGCAACGTTGCAGCAGCATTCTGATTTTGAAGTGCATTTGTAGGTCTGTATTTTCCAAAATCATAAATTGGATTTCCGTCAGCATCTAAAACGTAAGTGCCGTCTGCATTTCTTTCATAATAAGGATAGAATGAAGGAATAAACCTTGCGGCATTGATGATATTGCTTGCCTTGGAATCTGAAGAAGTTGGTGCCTGCTGAATACTGTTCGTATAACTTAAGTTTACTCCAACATTCAGCCATTTTTTAACTTCGGAATTAATTTTCAGCCTGGTATTATATCTTTTAAAACCAGACTCAATCGCCATCCCTTTATCATCCAGATACCCTAGTGAAAAGAAGTAATTACTTTTATCACTACCTCCGCTGATATCAAGATCCACCTGGTTTCTTGATGCCACTCTCTGTAGAATATCTCTCCAGTCATCATTCCAGAGTGGTGATGCCCCTGACAATAATTTTCCATCTGTTCCCACCGGTTTTGGATAAGCAGTTCCATATGGATTAATTCCAAGAGTAGAAACAAGATTATCTGTTGCCATCTGAGCAGCCTGCTGAGAAGAGACTTTACCGGACTGATATCCGTTTCTCAACGCTTCCCAATATAATTGAAAGTACTGATCCGTATTTACCTGTTCATAATCTTTGACAGCTCTTCCGGAGAATCCCTGGCTGATATTAAAATTAACTTTTGCTTCTCCTTTTTTTCCTGATTTTGTAGTGATGATGATAATTCCGTTTGCCCCTCTTGAACCATACAAGGCACTTGCTGTAGCGTCTTTCAAAACACTGATGGATTCAATATCACTTGGGCTGATAGAGTTAATATTTCCGTCAAAAGGAATTCCGTCTACTACGTATAAAGGATCACTGGAAGCACTGATGGAACCGATTCCTCTGATTCTGATAGTAGAAACCGCACCCGGCTGCCCTGAGGCACTGGTAGTCTGAATCCCTGCAACCTGCCCTTCCAATGCTTTGGTAATATTGGTTACAGGTCTGTTATTGATTTTATCACTGGAAATGGTGGCTACAGAACCGGTATAGCTGTTTCTTTTTGCTTTTCCGTAAGCTACCACAACTACTTCATCAAGCTCCTTTTCATGAAGACTATCTTTTTTCGCCCTGGAATTCTGAGCACTTACACTGGTGACTCCCAGAAAAAAAGCCGCAACCGGAGGTATCCAGGCTTTAGAATTAAATAAATTTTTACTAATCATAATCAATTTTATTTATCATATATTAAAATTTAACCCTTTGCAGAAAAGTCAGCAAAGGGCATCGATAAATACGATAAACCAAATGCTTATTTTTCCTTAAAAGGCTGAACGTAACACCTTGCCCTAAGGGTAGGTTGTTAAGACTTCACAGGGTCAGTTCCCTCCATCTTTCTTTATAAGCCGATCGAAATATGGTTGCAAAGCTAAAAACTTTTAGTCTACAAAACAAGTAGACTTATTATTTTTTCATGATAAATTTTTAATAATTAACATAAAATTTTAATAAAAGCCATAACAATAAGGAGTTGTAAGCTTTATCATTTATTTAAATATGACAAATATCATTATTAAAAACTCAATTGAAACAAATCTACATCACATTGAAATTTTTGGCCATTAATTAAAAAAAGTTTTTAATTTTATGGTATGAGAGTTTTAATCATCAACGGGCCTAATCTCAATCTTTTAGGCACAAGAGAACCGGAAATCTATGGAAATGTTTCTATGGAAAGTTATTTGGAAAATTTGAAATCCGAGTTTCAGGCTCATGATATAAAATATTACCAGTCTAATATTGAAGGCGAGCTTATTAACAGGCTTCAGGAGGATGACTTCGATGCAGTAGTGATCAATCCCGGGGCTTATACTCACTATTCATATGCGATTGCAGACTGTTTAAAAAATATCAGAAAACCTAAAGTAGAAGTTCATATCAGCAATATCTATAAAAGAGAGGAATTCAGACAGAAATCTGTAACAGCAGCTAATACGGATGCAGTCTTATCAGGCTTTGGAATGGATGGGTATCGGTTGGCCTTATTAAGTTTAAAATAACTTATACTTTTTTATTTAACAACGGATTTCACAGATTTTCAAAGATGATTATGAAAAATAATTTATGAAGATAAAGGATAAGATTTACTGTAAAAGTATTGGCATATATTCCGGGCAATTAACAAAAAGAAAATCTTATATCGTTGAAGAAATAAATGCTGAAAATATAAGAATCTGGAATGATGAAGGTAAGCTCAGATGGTATTCTAAGTTTTATTTCTGCTTGGAGAAAGAACCGGAAATTATTTCCATTCATATTGATGATGAAATAGTAGAGGATACTGAATCTGCTATAGAAGTTACCATTGAATTTTCTGACAAAACAAAATATTGGATGACCTTCACTACTCCAAAGTATTTAAATAAAATATTGGACGGAAAGTCTTACTTTTCTTCAAAGCATTTTATGATTATAAAATATCTGACTGAAGAATCAATCAAATCAACAGTCCTGAAACTGGATGAACAGAATGAATTGATTGAAAGTTGTAAAAAATACTAATAAGAAAGCCTCATCAGTGATGAGGCTTTTTATATGTTGATTGGTAACTATTAGATAGTCTGTTCCTGCAATTGAGGTCCTGAAGCTACTAATTTTTTACCTTCTTCAGTATCACAGTACTGCTCAAAGTTCTTGATATATCTTGAAGCAAGATCTTTTGCTTTTTCTTCCCATTCTGAAGCGTTCTCATAAGTATCTCTAGGATCTAGAATACCTGTAGAAACGTTTGGCAATTCAGTAGGAATTTCAAGGTTCATGATCGGAACCTGAGTTTTAGGAGCATTGTCAATAGAACCGTCAATGATGGCATCAATGATTGCTCTGGTATCTTTTAGAGAAATTCTCTTTCCGGTACCATTCCAACCTGTGTTTACCAGATAAGCTTTAGCTCCGTGCTCCTTCATTTTACCGATTAATGTTTTAGAATACATTGTTGGGTGCAATGTAAGGAATGCTTCACCAAATGCTGGAGAGAAAGATGGCTGAGGTTCAGTAATTCCCCTTTCAGTTCCTGCTAATTTTGATGTATAACCGCAAAGGAAGTGGTATTGAGCCTGATCTTCATTCAGGATAGAAACCGGAGGAAGTACTCCGAATGCATCTGCTGAAAGATAAACTATCTTTTTGGCATGACCTGCTTTGGAAGGCAATACAATTTTGTTGATATGATAGATTGGATAAGAAACTCTTGTGTTCTCAGTGATAGATCCGTCTGTATAATCCGCTACTCCATTGTTAACAACAACGTTTTCAAGAAGTGCATCTCTCTTGATGGCAGCAAAGATATCCGGTTCTTTTTCTGCAGATAAGTCGATAACTTTAGCGTAGCATCCGCCTTCATAGTTGAATACTCCGTTATTATCCCATCCGTGCTCATCGTCACCGATAAGGTATCTTTTAGGATCTGCTGATAAAGTTGTTTTACCAGTTCCTGAAAGACCAAAGAATAAAGCTACATCCCCTTTTTCTCCTACGTTTGCAGAACAGTGCATTGAGGCCATACCTTTTAATGGAAGATAGTAGTTCATCATGGCGAACATCCCTTTCTTCATCTCACCTCCATACCATGTACCTCCGATGATCTGTAGTTTTTCAGTAAGGTTGAACATGATGAAGTTCTCAGAGTTTAATCCCTGAGCTTCCCAGTTCGGGTTGGTAGTTTTTGATCCGTTGATAACTGTGAAATCCGGCTCGCCAAAGTTTTCAAGCTCATAGTGAGAAGGACGAATGAACATATTAGTAACAAAATGTGCCTGCCATGCTACTTCAACGATAAATCTTACTTTAAGTCTCGTATCCGCATTCGTTCCGCAGAATGTATCTACTACATAAATCTTTTTAGATCCGGCAAGCTGGTTCAGCACTAGTTCTTTACAAGACCCGAAAATTTCTGCTGTTGTAGGTAAGTTTACTTTACCATCCCAGAAAATTGTATCTCTTGTAACATCATCCTGAACAATATATCTGTCTTTAGGTGAACGACCTGTGAAAATTCCTGTTTTTACTGATACTGCGCCTGATTCTGTAAGCTCAGCTTTCTCAAACCCCTGATTTTCAGGAGAAACTTCAGCCTGATATAATTCTTCATAAGAAGGATTATACACTACTTCATAGTTTCCTTTAATCCCTAATTTCTCTAAATCCTGGATGATTTTAGTGTTTTTCATTTTACTTATATTTTCTATTTCTTTATTGCTTTCAACAAAAATAATATTAATTATTTGTTAAAGGTGGTTTAAATATACTGATATAAGTCAGAATGGCAAATAAAAAAACAGGATTGTAATATATTGATTATAAACCAATTATATTATCCCATTCAAAAACGGTCGTAAAACCTTTCTCCCAAAAATAGTTCTTATAGTCCCCAAATTTCGCACTCATCACAAAATCTCCACCCCATGCACCTAAACTTTTGACAAATGAAGGGCAATCTGAGAAAAATTTTTCTCTAACTGTGAGAATTTCAAGAAAATCGGCAATTTTTCGCTCATGAATCATCATTAATGCAGAAAAATTTTCCAATTCATCGCATAACATAATTTTCTTTGTGATATCCGAAAATTCATCAACCAATTCCGGGGACTTCTTTTTTGATTTGTAAAAATTGATTCCTTCTCTACTATCCTGCTTCTGATTTAAATGAATAAAAATCAGTTCATTTTTAAAGGACGGATTAAAATCTACTTTCTCATATTTTATCTCAGGTTTACTTTGGAAAAGCACTGCGGACTTTTCTTTTGCAACTGCAATGTCATATCCACTGCCTCCCAAACTGATGGTGTTAAGATGAAAAGGATCTATTTCAGCCCATTCCGCCAGGTTATTCATCAGGGTGGAACTGCTCCCAAGCCCATAATCCGCAGGAAACTGAAGATTTGTTTTTAAATAATAAGTAAGGTCTGTTTTGAATTTACTGTCAGAAAGCAGCTGAACATTTTGTAATGTTTTGGTAATAAACTCAGCGCTTGATGGAATATTGGTTTCTAAGATCTGCCAGTTCTTATAATCAATGACAGCTTTTAACCATAATGTATTCTGATGATAGGCTTCCCAAAGAATAAGAGATTTTCCATCTTCTTTTTCTTCAAAGAAAAACTCTTGTCCCAGCCTGGTAGGTACCGCTAAGACAAGAGCTCCATCGATTGCGAAATATTCTGAAGTAAGCATAAGCTTGCCCGGTGAAAAGATCGCGCTCATATTTTTTTATTTAGATTGCAGAAGTTGCTTCTACAGATCCGTCAATTTTTTTGATCAATCCCTGAAGGGTTTTTCCTGGTCCTACTTCCACGAAGTTAGAGGCACCATCTTTAATCATATTCTGAACAGACTGTGTCCATTTTACTGGACCGGTAAGCTGAGCGATCAGGTTTTGTTTGATCTCATCAGGATTGGTTACCGCTGTTGTCGTGATATTCTGGTATACAGGAATAGTTGCTTTTCTGAATTTTGTCTTTTCGATAGCTGCTGCCAGTCTCTCCTGTGCAGGCTGCATCAATGGTGAGTGGAAAGCTCCGTTTACCGGTAACAGCAATGCTCTTTTAGCGCCTGCTTCTTTCAGCTTTATACAAGCATCTTCTACTGCAGGAGTTTCCCCTGAAATAACCAATTGTCCCGGACAGTTGTAGTTAGCAGGAACAACAACCCCGCTAATCTGTGCACAGATTTCTTCAACCTTGGCATCATCCAATCCTAAGATTGCAGCCATAGAACTTGGATTGGCGTCACAAGCTTCCTGCATCGCTTTCGCTCTTTCAGAAACTAATTTCAAACCGTCATCAAAGGATAAAACTCCGTTGGCAACCAAAGCTGAGAACTCTCCCAAAGAATGTCCTGCTACCATTTCAGCACCAAGACCATTTACGGCTTTTAATGCTGCTACTGAATGTATAAATATTGAAGGCTGGGTAACCTCTGTTTTCTTAAGATCCGCATCCGTACCGTTAAACATAATGGAAAGAATGTCGAAACCTAAAATTTCATTGGCAGATTCCATCAGATCTTTAATATCTTTTCTAGAATCATACAATTCTTTTCCCATTCCTACGAACTGAGAACCCTGCCCTGGAAATACAAGTGCTTTCATGTATTGAATTAAATATTATGCAAATATAACTATAATGTTAACAATATTCGTTTTAAGTGCTATAAATCATTTATGGTACTAACCTGATTACTCTGTAACCTGTATTTACATAAGCACCGTTAGCTTTAGATTTTACAAACTCAAATTTGGTCGCAAGCTGAGTCTGAACTTTATTCATTTGTTTAAAGATCTCTCCTTTTTTATTCTCTCTGGTTAACATGTCATTTACCACATCAAAACCTACAATAGCATATTTTGGTGGAGTTTTGCAGTATTTGCTTTTATAAGCAGCCAGAATTTCTTTCTCAAAGCTTCCGTCTGTATTGATCTTTCTATCCATCAGATATACAAGACTTGCCTGGCTCAGCTCATCCACTTTCTTCTCGAAAACAGGAGAATAGAACATACTGAAGGCTTTTATTCCCTGAACTTCTTTAGACATTGCAATCATTCTGTTGGCAAAAGCATCTCCTGCAGTATTATCATCATTTGCTAAAATGGCAATAACCGGTGCAGACTGTCCTGTCATCATATTCTGGTCCGGCTGAATATCTGCCGACGAATTAACAATAATGATATTAGGATTTTTCACCGCTTTTTCAAGTCCGGCTTTGATATAGTTGGCATCTTCTTTTTTAGCATCAGCCACTATATATATTTTCTGATCTGAATACACTGCTTTTACTTCTTCTACAATCTTATCAGCATACGTCTGATTGTTGGTTTCTACAATAATAAGGTTACTGTAGTTATAGAGTTCCGGAGAGTTGGCAAATGGTGCTACAATCGGGATTTTCTGATTTTTGGTGAAATCAAGAACATCAATTACATTGGATTTGAAGAAAGGTCCGATAATAAGATCTGTATTATCAGGATTAATCTGTGTCAAAGAGTTTTTGAACGAAGCTTCATTCCCTGAGTCTACTACTTTAATATCCAGTTTTTGTCCTCCTCTTGCATTTCTTTCAATAGCGAGTTTAGCTCCTGTCAAAAAGTCAAGTGCCATTCCTCTGTACTGAGTTTCATTGGTGCTGTACCCGAAAGGAAGCATCAGGATAACGCTTAAAGCATCACCATTCTTCTTTATGTATGCAGCATCCTGTTTTTTGATTTTTAAAACCATTCCGGTTTTCAGACCATGTGAAAGATCCGGGTTAAGAGCAATAAGTTCATCAATAGAAACACCAAATTTATTAACAATAGAGAATACTGTATCTCCCTGCTGGACTGTGTAGGTAACATAATCATCACCTGCAACAACAGTGGAAGCAGCGGTTGATTTTTCGTTGCCTGAATCCATTTTTGCTTTTGGATTTGAAGTTTCAGCAACAGTATCAGTATTATTGTTATTGGATCTTTTTATTGTTATGGTATCACCAGGTTTCAGTCCTTTTTCTTCCAATCCCGGATTTAAAGCATAAAGGTCCTGCTGGCTGATGCCAAACTGTTTTGTAATTCTGTAATAATTATCTTTTGCCTGAATCACATAAGATTCTCCTTCTGCAGCAGTAGTAGCAGATGTAGCAGCAGTTGCTGTTACTTTTTCTACAGGAGTTTCAACGTGCTTTTCTGCTGTTACAGTCTGTTGCTCGCCACCATATTTTTTTATACTGGCAAGAGGTAATGTGATTTCGTCTCCGATTTTCATGTGAGAATCCAGTTCAGGATTCAGTTTTCTTAAATCAGTTTCGGAAATTCTGTATTGTTTTGTAATACCATAGATGGTTTGCTTTGGCAGTAAAACAATTTTACCCAGAGAAGAAGCACCTGTATTTGAAGTTACTTTTCCTGCAGGAGCTGTTTTTGTTACAGCCGGAGTGGCTGCTTTTTCTGATTTTATCGTTAAAACATCTCCGATCGCCAGTTTGCCATCTTTATGTTTTGGGTTTAGCTTCAGCAATTCATCTACAGTCATTCCATACTTTTTGGCAATATTGTAAGGATTGTCACCTTGCACAACCGTATGTGATTTCTGGGCTGAAACTCCCAAAACCATACATAAACTGGATAGAATAAAAAACCTCTTTATCATATTCGATAATTATAATTTACAAAAATACTTCTTTAAAATTAAATGGCAACAATTATTAATTTTGAATCTTGAACCACCATTTCTTCCAAACAATTTTCAAGCCACGAATAGCCATAATCTGAAAAGAATACACTAAAGTTATATACCCTCTCCTGCCATGTTTTTGCGGGATGAACATCTAAAAACAGATTTTCAAGTCTTTCCAGCAATTCATTCTGTTTTATTTTTTCAGCATGAAGCAGTCGTTTTTTCATTCTTTTAAATGATTTCAGCTGTCGTACTTCTTCTGCCTTTACCATATTACCGAAAGATTTCTCCGTGGTTTCCGCAGAAGCTTTCAACGCAGAAAAATTGCTGATCAATACTTCTTCTTTTTCTTCCAGCAATTGTAGAACAGGATTATCTTTTAAAATCTTCCGATTCATAAGTACCGTGAAATTCTGGAAAAAATCTTCTATTTTAAGATCAAGCTTTTCTATTTTCCCTAAGGTTTTTTCTTTCAGAAAAAGCATAGAATTTCTTGGAATCAGGATAGGAAAAGGAATATTGATTTTTGAGAAATAATCCTTCAGTTCCAGCCAGTACATGATTTCTGCATTTCCACCAATATAAGCCAGATTAGGAAGTACGTTTTCCTGATAAACCGGACGCATTAATGCATTCGGACTGAATTTTTCAGGATGATTTTCCAGTTCAGCCAGAATCTCTTCTTCTGTAAACTGGATGGTCTTATCCACAATGATATACTTCTGACCATTAAATTCAATTCTGTCTCTGGTGTCAGAAAGATAGAAAAGGTTAATTTCACGAGGGTTTACCTGAACCTTTCCATATTTCTCAGTAAGAAAATCTACTTTGTCTTTGGAAGTTTTCTGTAAACTGAAGTTCAGAAGCTCATCTTTAAAAATCGTCTTCATCTGATTTTTGAGTTCTACAGAATCTCCATCCAGAATCAAAAGTCCGAATTCTGAAAAAAGACGGTTGACAAGAATCTTAATGGCTTCCGTTAAGGTGTTTCCTGCTTTATAAGCTTCCTTCATCATTAAAATCAGCTCTGTCCCGAAAACAGAATCTTTGAATTCTTTTTCAAATTCAGAAATAAAATAGGTATCACTGATTTCAATTCGTCCTACCGGGCCGCCGGATTTCCCGTTGGTTTCGTAATAGCTATTTTCAGTTTTAAAATGATTGATCTCGGCAAAATCATGATCCTCCGAAGCCATCCAATATACCGGAACAAAATTAAAATCCGGAAAATTTTCTTTCAGATAGGTGCATGTCTTTATTGTCTGAAGAATTTTATATACAAAGAAAACAGGTCCGGAAAACAGGTTCAGCTGATGCCCCGTTGTAATAGTGAACGTGTTTGGCTGTTTAATACTTTCAAGATTTTCTTTCTGCTTTGAAGAAAGAGTAAGACTTGCAAGCTGACTTTCAAATACATCAGCCAAAATATTTCTTTTCTCTGATGTGAAAGAATCTTTCTTCAGATGAATCTGCTGTCTGAAATGCTCTAAGGAAAATGTGTTATTTTCAAAACCCTCAATTTTCTGATGTAAAAAATCTTTTACCAGCTGAGGAATACTTTCTATATCGTTAAATGATATTTTATTAATTGTTTTCAACCTGTACAGTTTTTAGTTGAACAAATACCACACAATTCCGATATTCAATCTGAAATCATACACCGGGTAATGTGGAAATGCATATGCTTTGTTGTTGGAGATCACCGTTCCTATCTGCTGTCCTTCTATGAAAAAGAACATTTTCTTCACCTTCATATTAATATAAACATCGGCGATAGGCTGTCCTCCAATTGAAAATGAATCTGCTCTTGGCAGAATGTATTCATTAAGAACCGGGAAATATTCTCTTGAAGCGAATTTAGAGAAATAATATACTTTAACCCCTGCCTGAATTTCTGCTGCTTTTTTAAAGGCCTGTGTCTGATAAAAGAAGTTGGCCCTACCGATAAAACCAGGTAAAGGAAGCAGTTCTTTATTGGTTAAAGTATTCTGGAAATGCACTCTTGTATTCAGGTGAAATTTGTTGAAGCTGAATGTGGCATCTCCTCCGATCTGAGAAATATTCACCGAATTATTACTTTGCTTCGGACTTCCGTTACTATCAAAATAAGTATAGTTATCAATTCTGAAGTAATTGGCGAAAAGCTCTGTTTTGAACCATTTCAGATTGATACTTCCTCCTACCTCCATTACAGACTGGTTCTTCGCATCTTCAAGATAATAATTGAAATTGTTATAAACGGAAGTATTTAATAAATAATTGAAAGAAGGATAGGCACTCTGGAAGTTTACTTTTGCATTAACGAAATAATCTTTGACAGGCTCAAACTTCAGATTATTGGTTGTTTTCAGATAACTTTTAAACTGGCTTCCGTTTGAAAATTCCAGGAATGAATTCAATTGAATTTTGTCCCAAAGTTTTACCTGCAGATTTCCTACAGCTCCAATTCTGTTTTCTTTCAGTTCGCCAGGGAAAGGAACACCGTTCAGTGCAACAACATCTCTTATTCCTAATTTGATCATCTGATAACGTACCCCTGCATCCAGCTTGAATTTTTCATTATTAAAAATCAGGCTTACCGTATTGCTGAAGTTTTCGGAATATTTTTTTGTTGTCAGCGGGAAACCGTCTACCAGTTCAGCAGGGTCATTATACCAATAAGGCTCCAAGGCAGTTTGATTATAATAATATTTGTTCCCCTGATGAGAAATAATATGTCTTATACTGAAAGGGAATTTCCCGGAATTGAATGGCGTAAACTGATGACTCAGATAGTATCTTCTGTAAGAAAACTGTGAGCTTGAAGAGGCCAGATTTACCTGCGCATTTTGTCTGTTGCTATAATTACTGTCACCACTTTGAAACAGATTATCTTCGGTAATACCTCCACTCTCCTGATTATTTACATTCTGATGAAGATAATGGGCAAAAAGCTCATAATTTCCGCTTTTCGAAACATAGTGACCTGAGAATAGTGTATTGTTATTTGCTGACAATGAGTTTCTGTAAAGTCCCTGAGAACGAAGTCCCATATATTCAAGAGCAAAGTTGAATCTTTTTCCGATGTTCTGAGTATAGGTTGATTTCAGAGCAGCACCGTTTCGCATGGCATTATGATAAATAAATGATGCGGTAGGTGTTTTTACGTCGTAGTATTTCACATCATTGGCTCCAATGATCATGTAAGATTTATTGGAAGGAAGTAATGAAAGATTTTCTTCCGGATTTACTTCAAATACAAGAGGATTAAATCCTGCACCAATGTTGGCAGGCTGCACTCTCCCAAAATTATCTTTATTATTTTGCTGTGAAAAAATATAGGTTTTATCAAAAGTCATTACGGTATCAAAAACTTTCTTTTCAGAAAACTGAGTCTGATACTGGTAATCATTAATGGTGGGCTTAAAAATTTTCAGGGAATCTTTTTTCCCGGAATCTATCACAAGGGTATCTTCTTTTTTGGGCTGAGGCTTTGTCTCTGCTTTATTCATGACCTGAGCCTTGGCTACAAAACCTAAAGAGAAGAGTATGAAAAGGATGTACTTCATTATTCATTATTGTACAGCAAAAATAAGAAATAAAAGGACATAAAAAACCCCTGCTTTGAGCAGGGGTTCTATATCAAATGATTATTGTATGATTAATAACCAGGGTTTTGCTGACAATTTGGATTGGCAGAAGTCTCTTGCACAGGTATAGGTAATGTATACTTATAACTATCATTTGGTAAGTTAAGAGATGGTAACGTGATAAAATCGTCTTTAATGTTTCTATCCATTGTTACTCCTGCAACTGCAGCAAGTCTCTTTAAGTCAATATATCTGTGTCCTTCTAAAGCAAGTTCAATTCTACGCTCTTTCAAGATATCAGCGTAAGCAAATTGAGCATTAGTATACACAGGAGTTGTTGCAGTACCTAAATAGTTTCTTGCAACTCTCACCTGTTGAATAAGTGCTTGAGCGGAAGCTAAGTTACCTGCCGCTACTTCTGCTTCTGCTAAAATAAAGTACATTTCTGACAATCTGAATACCTTAAGGTCATTTCTCGTTGCTGTACTTGTTTTACCAGGATACTTATCAATAACTAATCTATCATTTCTAGAGTCAACATTCTGGTAGTTTGTCTGTATAATTGACGTTGGATCAATGTAATTATATCTTCTAACATCTCCTTTATCAGGTTGTCCGGCAGGAGTATAAATTAAATTGAATAAGTTTCTACCTAAGAACCACATTGGTACTCCACTTACTGTAGATTGGTTTGTATTCCATCTAGATCCAATCGTTGCACCAGCACCCAAAGGAAGTCTGTTCAAAGAGAAAATAATTTCTCCTCTTGACGAGTCATTCCATAGATTTCTGTATGGGTTGAAAGAAGACGCAGTTCCATAAAATTCACTTCTCCAAGTACTACCAGTACTTAAATCAATTGCAGGTGATGTAGTAGTTACAATAGGATTGGCTACAGTTAACTTAGAACCTGTTGCTGCATCCAAAATAGGAGAATTATTAATCACATCCTGAGCATATTGCTTTGCTAATGTAGTATTCCCTCTATATAAATTGAAACGAGCAGAAAGAGCGTTAACGAATCCTTTACCAACAGTATATCTTGCAGCTGCAGTATTAGAATATGTTAAAATACTTCTGGCATAATCTAAATCTGCATTAATAAGGTCGTAAACATCCTGATTCTTAGCTCTTGGTAATTTAGCATCAGTTGCCGGAACATCTTTTATAAGAATAACACCTAATCCGTTAGGGTCTTTCATATTAGGAGCAAAATAAGTTTCCAATTGAACATAGCAAAATGCTCTGATCGCTCTGGCCTGTGCAATGATACTGTTATATTGAGCAACTTCACCAGAACTAGGAGTGATATTTTTAGCTCCTTCCAATAATCTGTTAACTCTGTTAATTACTTTGTAATTGTTAAGCCAGATTCCATCACTTGAACCAGTACTTACTGATCCCCCTCCTACAATTTGAGTAGATGGATCAAGGAAAAATCTATGTAGTTCGTACTCCTGACCACCACTACCGCTTCCAGGCTTAACTTCATCTGTGAAAACTGCAGTAAAATATATTTCATCGATTGGATCAAACACAGCATATACCGATCCATTTAAAGCTTCGTTCAAATTTGATACATTAGTAAATACTTCTTCAGGCTTCAATTCCCCCGCCTGTTTAATATCTAGTGCATCCTGGCAACTATTTAAAGCAAATCCTGTTGCTGATAAAGTTGCTAAAATTAAAACTGTATTTATAATTCTTTTCATAATTCTTTTTTATTAAAAATCAACATTTAACCCAACTGAAACTGTTTTAGGGTTAGGATATACATTTAACGAGTACGTAGTAACCGGCTCAGGGTCAAATCCTTTCCAGCTGCTCCATGTATATAGGTTTTCAGCCTGAACAAACACTTTAATACCTTTAACAGGTAATTTTCCTAACTGATCTTTAGTAAATGAATATCCTAAAGAAACATTCTTAAGTCTTATGAAATCTGATTTATATAAGAATCTATCTGAAGAACCATCTGTACCAGCGTTATCAGCAAATAAGTTAGGCACATCAGATCCAGTATTTTCCGGAGTCCAAGCATTTAATAAATTAGCAGATACGTTAATGTTAGCAGCTGCATAATCAGGATTCATTACCCAAGAGTATAAATTGTCATAAATATATCCTCCTTGTTGGTATGAGAATAATGTATCAAGGAACCATCCTTTGTATTGGAAGTTAAATCCAAAACCTCCTGTAAATTTAGCATATGGAGATTTTCCTGTCAATCTTCTGTCTGAAGGTTGTGGGTTTTCTGTAATATTTCCATTGATATCTAGGAACTGCATATTTCCATTTGCAGCATTTACTCCTACGTATGGATATAGCTGATACTGACTAGCAGGACCTCCAATAGCATTAACAACATCTCCTGACAAATCTTCGTTACTCATTGAAACGATTTTGTTAGAGTTGTAAGCCCCGTTAACAAAGATAGATAATTTTGTATTCTCTGTTCTTATAGCATTAACCCTGATTAGACCTTCAACCCCTTTGTTATCAAGGATTCCGTCATTTCCTCTAATACCGTAAGTACCTGTAACAGCTGATCTCTGTAACGTATTGAACATTCTTGTTGTTCTTTTTTGATAGTAGTCAAAGCTACCTTCTACAAGACCTTTATAGTTGAAATCAACCCCAACATTTGTTTGTTTTACCTGCTCCCATTTCAAATAAGGGTTAGATAAATTCACAAAATTATATCCCAATAAGTTTTGATATCCAGAGATTCCTGAATATAAATCAAGGAAGTTATTCGGAAGTAATGCTAAAGGGTTTTGGTTATTAGCTGCAACTCCTAAATTCTGGTTACCTGTAGTACCAATAGAAGCTCTTAATTTAAGCAATCTGAATCCAGACTCAGCCATGAAATCTTCTTTGTCAATATTCCATCTTACGGCTGCTGACCAGAAAGTTTCCCATCTGTTAGTAGGTAAGAAACGGTATGATCCATCTCTTCTGATAACTCCACTTACTCCATATTTATCTTTATAATCATAGTCTACAGTACCGAAGTAAGCCAAAGTACCCGCAGTTACTTTTGAAGCTCCTACAGTAGGTCTGTAAATATTCGGTGTATCAGGATTAAATGGAATATATCCTGTTCCAGCACCAAACTGCCATTGTAATGGGTTTAATCCATTTTGAGTTTGTGTATTTGTATTTACATGAGCTTTAATATAATCCATGTAAGCAGCAACTGAAATAGTATGGTCACCGAATGTTTTATTGAAAGTAATGTTTGTGATACTGTTAAATGTCAGATCCTGAGTTGTTGTAAAACTTTCTGATCCTCCATACTTAGCACCAGCTCCCGCTGCTACAGCTGTAGATAAATACCCCTGAGCACCTCTTGCAAAGATTCTTTCGTATTCTTTATATTCTATACCAGTTCTGTTACCTACACTTAGGTAATCAGTAATCTTATAATTTACATTTGCATTAGCAGAAATACTTAATTCAGTAAATCTGTTTCTAACTCCTCCATTAATATTATCCTGAAGGATCCAAGCTCTGTTTCCTGCACTGTTTTGTCCAATAGCATTGAATAGTTCTACTCCATTAGAATATGGATTAGGAGCCACATAAGAAGGAGAAAGTACGCTACCAAATAATGCATTCTGGATTACATTGGAGCTGATTCCTGTATTTTCTTCATCATCTAGCTGATTTCTTTTGGAATATCCTAAACCTAGAATTGTACCGAAAGTTAATCTGCCATCTTTAGACTTACCACTTAAGTTGTTTCTTAATGTAAATCTCTTGAAATCGGTAGATTTTACAGTACCTTCACTGTCTAAATAACCTAAAGATAAGAAGTTGTTTATATTTTCTCCACCTCCTGTAATCGCTAAATTATGTTGCTGAGAAATACCTACACGAGTAAATTGCTTTCTCCAGTCAGTATCTATTGCCCAGTTATCAATATCTTCCTGAGATAGGCCTTGATCTGCCGCAAAACCACCTCCGTAAATTTTTTGTATCTGTAACTGCTGTTTAGCACTAGACATATTATAGTCAGGCTTAGGTATCATTGAGAAAGAAGTCAGGGCATCATAAGAAATCTTCAGTCCTGAATTAAATTTCCCTCCTTTTGTTGTAATTACAACAACTCCGTTTGCAGCTCTGTTACCGTAAATTGCTGTAGCTTGTGCATCTTTCAGAATACTGAATGTCTCAATATCATAAGAGTTTAAGTTTCTGAACTGTGAACCTGAAGTGATAACACCATCTACTACGTATAATGGATCTCTTGAACCATTCAAAGAACTCATACCTCTAATCAAGATATTGAATTTACCAGAACCAGGAGAACCAGATCCAGAGTTAATCACAATACCTGGTGCTGTTCCCTGAATTGAATTCAGAACAGAAATGTTAGGTCTGTTTTCTAAGGTTTCAGCACCTACAGTTACTGAAGAAGTTGTAGATTTTGCTTTTGTAGCGGTCTTACTATATCCTAAGACAACTACTTCCTCAATTTTTGTCTCCTTGTCTTTTTTATCCTTGGAGTCTTTTTCCTGAGCAAATACAGCCTGTCCTGTAAAAAACAAAACACCAGCCGTTAATACACGTAATTTAACATTCATATTAACAAATTTTAATATATTTTAGGAGCAAATATGTTAATAAATATTAACACTAGCAAATTTTTCAGATTCACAAATCATAGATATATTCATGATAAATCAATCTAAGCCCACCACATACATTATAATTCATAATATTAGATGTAAAAAATTATTATAATTTAAATTAGAAACTTAAATTATTTACTTTTTAACACTTTAAAATCAACAGAAAAATAATTATTTATAATGAATCTAAATTAAAACAATACTAATATTCAAGCTTATAGGTGTTTTTTTTTAATTAACGACATCATTAATTTCAATCTTTTTCAACACAACTACTTTCTCTGATTAAAAAGACAAAAAAGCACTGGTTTCTTTTAAAAAGTAATATATTTATAACTTTAAAAAAAAATTAAACATGAAAAAAATAGTTTTAACAACAATAGCCATATTTAGCTTCAGTTTTAGCTTTGCACAAAATACACTATCAGTGAATGGTGCTACAGGAGCACAAGCCGTATTTGACGGTATCAACTCGACTACAGGTAAAACATTTAAATATGATGAGATTTCAGGGGATTCACCATATATTGGTAAAGAATTTTCTGATGCAAAGATTGCTGTTAATTATGAACAGCTTCCCGTACGTTATAACAGCTACACTGATGAAATCGAATTTAAGAAAAACGGACAAGTTCAGGTTCTTCCAAAAACCACTGATTTTTCAAGAATTGAAGTTCTGTCTCCTAAGCAAGTATTAGTTTTAGTTGACACATCAGATGATCTCAATGGCTATTTTTTTGAATTGGCCAACGGAAAAAACACTCTGTACAAAAAAGTCAAAACTAAATTTACAGATGTTGTACCAGCGCCAAATTCTTATGCTAGTGAAAGACCAGCTAATTTCAGGAAATTACCTCCTGTATATTACATCAAAACACAAAACGGCTTTATCAAAAAGCCTAAAAACCAAAAGGATATTATCAACCAATTTCCAGATAAAAAAGACAGCTTAGCCAGTTTCTTTAAATCCAATAAAATAAAGTTTGATAAAGATGAAGATTTAATAAAGCTTGTGACTTTTTTGAACCAGAATTAGATTATTTATAACTATTATATTAATAAAAAAGCAGGCATCTGAGATGCCTGCTTTCTTTATCTTAAATTATTATTTCAGTTTTTTCTTAACCGCTACTTCTTCGTAAACTTCAAGAATATCTCCGATTTCAATATCATTATAACCTTTAAGGTTCAGACCACATTCGTAACCTTTTGTTACTTCCTTCACATCATCTTTGAAACGTTTCAAACTTTCCAGTTCTCCATCGAATTTAACAATACCGTCTCTTAGCAAACGTACTTTAGACTGTCTTGTTACTTTTCCGGTAAGAACCATACAACCTGCAATTGTTCCTACTTTAGAAATCTTGAATACCTCACGGATTTCAACATTACCAATCACCTGTTCCTGAATTTCCGGAGAAAGCATTCCCTCCATCGCTTCTTTTACTTCATCGATTGCTTTATAGATTACAGAGTAAGTTCTGATCTCAATTTCCTCACGATCGGCAAGTTCTTTTGCATTGGCACCCGCTCTTACATTGAATCCAATGATAATCGCATCTGATGCTGCGGCTAAGTTGATATCAGATTCAGTGATCTGCCCAACACCTGAGTGAAGAATCTTAACACTGATTTCTTCTGTTGATAATCTTTGTAACTGATCAGAAAGAGCTTCTACAGAACCATCCACGTCTCCTTTAAGGATAATGTTCAATTCTTTGAATTCTCCTAAAGCAATACGTCTACCCAATTCCTCAAGGGTTGTATGCTTCTTGGTTCTGATCGATAATTCCCTCTGCAGCTGTTCTCTCTTATTGGCAATAGCTTTACCTTCACTTTCATCAGCATATACGCGGAATTTATCACCTGCAGTAGGCGCTCCGTCCAAACCTAAAATTGTTGCAGGAATTGATGGCCCTGCTTCTTTTAGATTTTTACCTCTTTCATCAAGCAAAGCTTTTACTTTACCGTGATTTTTACCCGCTACTACATAATCACCTACTCTTAAAGTTCCGGTCTGTACCAACATTGTTGCTACATAACCTCTACCTTTATCTAAAGATGCTTCAATAACAACTCCGTTTGCTGCACGGTCAGGATTTGCTTTCAACTCAAGCATTTCAGCCTGTAGTAAAACTTTTTCCAACAATACATCTACGTTATTACCGAATTTAGCTGAGATCTCCTGTGCCTGAACATTCCCACCCCATTCTTCTACTAAAACTGGTGGATTTAATCCTGATAACTGCTGACGGATGTTGTCCGGGTTTGCATTCGGCTTATCCACTTTGTTGATAGCAATAATCATTGGTACTCCTGCAGCCTGTGCGTGAGCAATTGCTTCTTTTGTTTGTGGCATTACATCATCATCGGCAGCAATTACGATAATTGCAATATCCGTGATCTGCGCCCCTCTTGCTCTCATCGCTGTAAAGGCTTCGTGACCTGGTGTATCTAAGAAAGTAATTCTCTGACCATTTTCCAGCTTCACATTATAAGCACCGATGTGCTGAGTAATTCCTCCTGATTCACCAGCAATTACGTTGGTTTTTCTGATGTAATCCAATAATGAAGTTTTACCGTGGTCAACGTGTCCCATTACAGTAACTACAGGAGCTCTCTGCAATAAGCTTTCTTCAGTATCCACTTCATCTTCAGCATCTGTATCTTCAAGATCAGCATCTGAGAATTCGATTTTATAACCGAATTCATCTGCTACTAATAATAAGGTATCCGCTTCAAGTCTCTGGTTCATGGTAACCATTACCCCTAATGAGAAACAAGCAGAGATTACTTCAGTTGGAGAAACATTCATCAAACTTGCCAATTCACCTACTGTGATGAATTCTGTTACTTTAAGAGTTCTGTCTTGTGCTTCAAGCTCCTGCTGGCGCTCATCCTGCTCTCTACGGAAAGTTCTTTTGTCTTTTCTGTGTTTTGCAGATTTAGATTTTCCTCCTTTATTAGTAAGTTTTTCTAATGTTTCTTTGATCTGGTTTTTAACCTGTTCGTCGGTTAATTCAACTGGCATAACTCTTTGCCCTGGTCTGTTGTTCTGACCTCCTTTTTTGAAGCCACCACCTTGACCCTGACGGTTTCCACCACCCTGGTTATTTCCAAAACGGTTTCCACCCTGGCCACCCTGACCTTGAGGACGGTTTCCTTGTCCGCCCTGACCTTGACGGTTTCCGCCTTGTCCACCGTTATTATTCTGACGGTTTCCCTGGCCCTGACCACCTTGGTTATTATTTCCTGAGTTTTGATTATTCCCCTGACCTTGTTGGTTATTCTGACCAGGTTTTTCAATTCTCTTTCTTTTCTTTTTTGCTCCGGCACCCGGCTTCGGCGCAAACTGAGTCAAGTCGATCTTTTCTCCAACGATTTTAGGACCGTCAAGTTTTTGATATACTGTCTCAATTTTCTGTGGTTCCTGAGATTCAGGCTCAGCCTCTGTTTTTGGAGTTTCCACTTTTTTCTCCTCTGCAACCACTGGTTTTGGAGTTTCTTTTACTGTTTCCACAGGTTTAACTTCTTCTTTTTTCTCCTCCATTTTTGGTTTGTCTTTTTTCACAGGTCTGTTTCTAGATTCTATTTGAGACAAATCAATTTTATCCAAAACTTTAAATTCCTGCTTTTCAGGCGCTGCTTTAACTTCCGGTTGTTCTTCTTTCACGATTTCTTCTTTCTTTTCTCCAACCGGTGTCGCAACAGGAGCCACAGGAACTGCAGGAGCTGCAGGAGCCTCTTCAGCTTCAGGCTTCTTAGGTTCCAAATCTATTTTACCTAAAATTCTAGTTTCTGGTTTATTTGCTTTAGCTCTTATCACTTCAGGGGTTTTCTTTTCTTCAATTTCCAGTTTTTCTTCCGGAACTTTAGTGATCACCACCTCATGGGAAGCCTTTCTTTGTTCGCCGTCTTTAGCAAACTCAGCCTCCAATGCAGAATATGCCGCTTCTTCCAATTGAGCGTTAGGATTGCTTTCAACCTCGAAACCCCTTGACTGTAAAAACTCTACTAATCTGGACATCGAAATGTTGAATTCCTTAACCGCTTTATTTAATCTAATTTTTGGCATTTATATTATTTACTGTTTTTAATTTTTAAAATTAAAGTATTTCTTTTTTACTGTTTATTAAAATTTATTTAAAATCTTAATCTTCAAATTCTTCTCTCAGAATACGTTTCACCTCTTCAATAGTTTCTTCTTCAAGGTCAACCATATTTAAAAGACTTTCAGTTTCTTTATCCAATACTGATTTTGCAGTCGTAAGTCCTACTTTCTTAAACTCATCCAAAATCCACTGCTCGATATCATCGTTAAATTCTTTCAATTCAACATCATCATCCTCGCTGGACTCTCTGTATACATCAATCTCATATCCTGTCAACCAAGAAGCCAGTCTGATATTCTGACCTTGTTTTCCGATCACTTTAGAAATTTCTTCAACAGGAGTATATACCAACGCGTAGTTCGTCTCCTCATTGATTTCAATTTTGTTAATAGTAACATTTCCTAATGCTCTCTTCACCAAGATCTCAGGGTTTTTAGACCACTGAATAACATCGATGTTTTCATTTCTCAACTCTCTTACAACGCCATGAATTCTGGATCCTTTTACTCCAACACAAGCTCCTACCGGATCAATTCTGTCATCATAAGCATCTACTGCAATCTTCGCCTTTTCACCAGGAATTCTCACTACCTTTTTCAGGATAATTGTTCCGTCCTGGATCTCAGGAATTTCCAGCTCTAATAACTTCTCAAGGAATTTAGGTGCAGTTCTGGAAATAATAATCTGTGGTTTAGAACCTTTAAAATCTACTGTCTCAACAATAGCTCTGATATTCTCACCCTTTTTAAAGAAATCGGATGGGATCTGGTTTTCTTTTGGTAAAATAAATTCATTTCCTTCATCATCCAGCAGAATCACGTGCTTATGACGGATGTGGTGGATTTCCCCTACAACAATTTCACCAATTTTATCTCTGAACTGTTCGTACAGCATTGCATTATTGTGTTCCTGAAGTTTTGTAGCAAGGATTTGCTTAAGGGTAAGAATATTTCTTCTTCCCAACTGTGCAACAGGAATTTCCATTGTAAAGTCTTCACCTACTTCGAAGGTAGGATCAATCTTCTTTGCTTCAGAAATTTCAATTTCCAAATCATCATCTTCAGACATTTCGTCCTCTACAATTGTTTTATTTAAAAATATCTGAAAATCTCCTTTATCCGGGTTTACAATCACATCAAAATGATCATCTGAATCAAATCTCTTTCTTAAAAGAGTTTTCAGTGAATCTTCAATAATTGCCATAAGATCAATCTTACTGATCCCTTTTTCGTCTTTAAAATCACCAAAGGATTCAATCAACGCTATATTATCCATCTATTCTTTTTTCTTTTTAAAATTTAATTACTACTAATGCTTTTTTGATCTCAGGATAAGAAATTTCTTTCTCCTCCTCCACATCTACTTTTCCTTTTCCGATATCTTTCGGTTTCCGGTAACGTAGAACAAGCGTGATCTTCTCATCGTCTACTTTTGACAATTCCCCTTCAATTTTAGAAGAATCCTCCAGCATCACCTCAATCTCTCTTCCAATGTTTTTACTGAACTGTCTTGGTGTGGATAATGGCTCGCTCAATCCTGCAGACATCACCTGAAGGCTGAAGTCATGCTCTTCACGATCCATATTGAATTCAATTGCACGGCTTGCATCAAGACAATCCTGCAAAGAAACTCCGTTATCACCATCCAAAATCACTGTAATATCATCCCCTGCAGAAATTTTAAGATCAATAAGAAACAGATCTTTTCTGGTCTCAAGGAATTCATTTAATAATTCTTCAATTCTTTTTCTAAACTCCATATATTTTTATCTTGATTTACAGTACGAAAAAAGGCTTTCTTCCGAAGCCTTCCCATTTTTTCCGTAAATCCATTGCAAATATAAGCTTTTTTTCTAAAAAAGCAAAATAATCTTAAGTATCAGGTAAATAGCGCCAGATTCATTTACAATAAATTAAAAGAATATGTCAGAAGATTTTTATTACTTTTGTCTTAGAATTTAAAAACAGACATTTTGAATATAACGATTGTAGGAACAGGTTATGTAGGTTTGGTTACAGGAACCACTCTGGCAGAACTTGGCAATTCAGTATACTGTGTTGATATTGATGAAAAAAAAGTAGAAGGTATGAAAAACGGCATTGTTCCCATCTATGAGCCGAACCTTGAAGAAATGTTTTTAAGAAACATTCAGTCTGAAAGATTATTTTTCACTACCAATCTTAAAGAAGCTTTAGACAAAAGCGAAGTGATTTATCTGGCATTACCTACTCCTCCGGGAGAAGACGGATCTGCAGATCTGTCTTATGTACTTCAGGTAGCTGATAATATTGGCGAAATGATGACCGGATACAAAGTCATTGTCAATAAAAGCACGGTTCCTGTAGGAACTGCAGACAGAGTAAGAGAAACCATCTCAGCGAAAACAAATATCCCTTTTGATGTTGTTTCAAATCCCGAATTTTTAAGAGAAGGATTTGCGGTTGAAGATTCAATGAACCCTTCAAGAGTAGTTGTAGGTGCAAGTTCGGAAAGAGCCAAAGACATCATGTCTAAGATATACCAGCCTTTTACCAACACCGGAATTCCCATCATTTTCATGGATGAGAAATCCTCAGAACTTACAAAATATGCTGCGAATTCATTTCTGGCAGTAAAAATCACCTTTATGAATGAGATTGCGAACTATTGTGAAAAAGTGGGCGCAGATGTAGATAAGGTAAGACTGGGAATGGGTAGTGATGACAGAATCGGGCACAGATTCTTATTCCCAGGTATCGGATATGGTGGAAGCTGCTTTCCTAAAGACGTAAAAGCACTTATAAAGTCCGGAAAGCAGGAAGATTTTAATTTTCAGATCCTTGAAGCTACGGAAAAGGTAAATACAGCCCAGAAGGTAATCTTAGTGTCTGAAATTGAAAAATATTTCGGAGGAAGTATTGAAGGAAAGAAAATTGCTATGTGGGGGCTTGCCTTCAAAGCCAATACGGATGACATCAGAGAAGCCTCATCATTAGACAACATCGCTCTTCTATTGGAGAAAGGAGCAGAGGTCATAGCCTATGACGCTGTTGCAGAAAGTAATGTTAAGAAGCTTTTAGGTGATAAAATACAATATGCTAAAGGAATGTACGATGCAATCGAAGATGTAGATGCACTGTTTATTGCTACAGAATGGCCGGAATTCAAAAATCCTAATTTTGACCTTATGGCTAGAAAAATGAAAAACAAAGTCATTTTTGACGGCAGAAATATGTACCCGCTGGAAATCCCTGAACAGAACGGATTTCATTATAAAAGTATAGGAAGAAAGACCATTACAAAATAAATCAATGAAAAATATTATCGTTACAGGAGGTGCCGGATTTATCGGCTCCCATGTTGTAAGAGAGTTTGTAAAAAACAATCCGGATACTACGATCATCAATCTTGATGCTCTTACCTACGCCGGAAATCTCGAAAACTTAAAGGACATTGAAAATGAACCGAATTATGTTTTCGAAAAAGCAGATATTACAAAACCGGAAGAGCTTAGAAAAGTTTTCGAAAAATATAACCCGGATGCTGTTGTACATTTAGCAGCAGAAAGCCATGTAGACAGAAGTATTACAGATCCTATGGCATTCATCAATACGAATGTAAACGGAACTGCTAATCTTTTGAACCTTTGTAAAGAATTCTGGACATTAAATCCTGATCATACCCACGGCAGATTCCCGGATGAAAAAAGAAACAATCTTTTCTATCATATTTCCACGGATGAAGTATATGGAAGCTTAGGGGAAACAGGTTTCTTTCTGGAGACCACATCATACGACCCTCAATCTCCGTATTCAGCTTCAAAAGCAGCCTCTGACCATTTGGTAAGAGCTTACGGAAATACCTATGGAATGCCTTTCATTGTATCGAACTGTTCCAACAACTACGGTCCGAATCATTTCCCTGAAAAATTGATTCCACTTTGTATTTCGAATATTATCAACGAGAAACCACTTCCTATTTACGGTGATGGAAAATACACCAGAGACTGGTTGTTTGTCATTGACCATGCCAAGGCGATTCATCAGATCTTTAAAGAAGCAAAAACCGGTGAGACTTACAATATCGGAGGATTCAACGAGTGGCAGAATATTGATCTTGTCAAAGAACTGATCAAACAAATGGATGCCAAGCTGGAAAGACCGAAAGGTTATTCAGAAAAGCTGATCACTTTTGTAAAAGACAGACCGGGTCACGACAAACGTTACGCTATTGATGCCACAAAACTGAATAAAGATTTAGGCTGGAAACCTTCAGTTACCTTTGAAGAAGGATTAGCAAAAACCATCGACTGGTATCTGGAAAATAAGGAATGGCTGGAGAATGTAACTTCCGGAAATTATCAGGATTATTACAGCAAACAATACAGCTAAATATATTATTTGAGATAACAGAGCAATGGAACTCTTTATCTTCCACAGAAATTCAACTCACAACACAAAAGAAATAAGCGTCTTTACGCACCAAAACATGAAAGGAATAATATTAGCCGGAGGTTCCGGAACAAGACTTTACCCTCTAACCATTGCAGTAAGCAAGCAGCTGATGCCTGTTTACGACAAACCTATGATTTACTATCCGCTTTCCACATTGCTTTTAGCAGGAATCAAGGATATTCTGATCATCACCACTCCACATGACCAGGAAGGTTTCATCAAACTTTTGGGCGACGGCTCACAAATCGGCTGTAATATAGAATATGTTGTACAGCCAAGTCCAGATGGTTTAGCGCAAGCTTTTATTCTGGGCGAGCAATTTATTGGTAACGACCCCGCAGCGCTGGTATTGGGAGATAATATTTTCTATGGTTCCGAAATGGGAACTTTATTGAAAAACAAAACCAATCCACAGGGAGGAGTTGTTTTTGCTTACCACGTAGCAGACCCTGAAAGATATGGTGTAGTAGAATTCGACAAAAACCTGAAAGCTGTTTCTATTGAAGAAAAGCCTTTAAACCCTAAGTCAAACTATGCTGTTCCCGGCCTTTATTTTTATGATAACAATGTCGTTGAAATTGCTAAAAACATCAAGCCCTCTGCAAGAGGTGAGCTGGAAATCACAGACATCAACAATGTTTATTTAAGCAATGGAAAACTTGAAGTAGCTGTTCTTAACAGAGGAACGGCATGGCTGGATACAGGAACCTTTGATTCTCTTCATGACGCTTCAGAATTTGTAAGTGTTATTGAAAAAAGACAAGGATTTAAAATCGGCTGTATTGAAGAAATTGCATTCAGAAACAAATTCATTGATGAGGAGAAACTGCTTGAGACGGCTACCAAATATGGTAAAAGCGGATACGGTGAATACCTGAAACAACTTATCAGAAAATAACAATTATAATTTATAAAATTCATAGACTATTGGCTTTATGGCCAATAGTTTTTGCTCATGCCGACAAATATCAATATATTAGTTGTTGATTTTTAGTTTTATGGACTATGAAAATTTATAAACTAATACATACGGTAAGAATTAATTATTATAAATTTGCAAAAACTTACACAGATGAATGAACCACAACAAAAGTGGACAGAAACGATTGATGCTGATCATTCGTTATTTGACTTGAAGCTAAAAGAAGTCTGGAGATACAAAGATCTTGTTTATATGTTTGTAAAAAGAGATTTTGTATCCAGCTTTAAGCAGACTATTTTAGGCCCGATCTGGTTTTTTATCAATCCAATTCTAACGACAATTGTTTATTTAATTGTTTTCGGAAGAATTGCCAACCTTCCAACTGACGGAGCACCACCATTACTTTTCTACCTTGCAGGAGTTACTCTCTGGAATTATTTTTCAGCTTGTTTACTAGGAACATCTTCAACTTTTGTTGGTAATGCAAATATTTTCGGCAAAGTATATTTTCCAAGACTGGTTTCTCCTTTATCCATTGTAATTTCCAACCTGATGCGTTTTGGAGTACAGTTTCTCCTATTTATTATCGGCTGGGGTTATTATTTATCAAAAGGACAGATTCATCCTAATATCTGGATCTTAGCAACTCCCTTTTTAATTTTACTAATGGCATTATTTGCATTGGGAGTAGGAATGATATTTTCTGCGTTAACCACAAAATATAAAGATTTAAGTATGTTGTTGGGGTTTGGAGTGAGTCTGTATATGTATGCAACACCAGTTATTTATCCAACCTCAGCTTTACCGGGATTCTTTAAAAGCATTTCATTTTACAATCCTTTAACAGGGATTTTCGAATGTTTTAAATATGCCTGGCTTGGTGTTGGGGACTTCTCTCCAATAATGCTCACTATCAGTACATTTATCATCCTTATTTTATTGGTAACAGGTACTTTCATTTTCAATAAGGTGGAAAAATCCTTCATGGACACAGTTTAAAAATTTATTAACTTCCCCTAAACAATTTAAAAATGCTAGCTTTAAAAGCAGAAAATATATCAAAACAATACCGTCTCGGACAAGTCGGAACGGGTACCTTATCTCATGACTTAAACCGATTCTGGCACAAAGTAAGAGGAAAAGAAGATCCATATCTTAAAATTGGTGAGGTAAATGACAGAACAACCAAGGGAACTTCTGAGTACGTTTGGTCACTTCGGAATATTAATTTTGAGATTGAACAAGGAACTGCAGTAGGGATTATTGGGCGAAACGGAGCCGGAAAATCTACCCTGTTAAAACTTTTAAGCAAGGTAACAAAACCTACAACCGGTAAAATATACACCAACGGAAGAATTGCATCTTTATTGGAAGTAGGAACCGGGTTTCATCCTGAAATGACAGGACGCGAAAATGTTTTTTTAAATGGAGCAATTCTTGGAATGACCCGTAAGGAAATTTCAAGAAAATTTGATGAGATCGTAGCTTTTTCAGGAGTAGAAAGATATATTGACACTCCGGTAAAAAGATATTCATCGGGAATGTATGTTCGTCTGGCCTTCGCTGTAGCAGCTCACTTGGAATCTGAAATTCTAATTGTAGATGAAGTATTGGCTGTGGGTGATGCAGATTTTCAAAAAAAATGCCTGGGAAAAATGAACGATGTAGCAAAAGGAGAAGGAAGAACCATTCTTTTTGTAAGTCATAATATGACTGCCGTAAAAGAACTTTGCAACAAAGGAATCCTTTTAAACCAAGGAACTTTAGCCTATGAAGGAGATATGCTAAATACAATTATAGAATATCAAAAAAGCAGTACAACAGCAAGTTCTTATTATTACAATGGAAATATTAATGAAGCTCTAGGAAATAATAACATCAGAATAAAAGAATTTTATGTAAATCCTATTCATGGAGATCTCATCGATATTGATTCCGGAATTCATGTAAAGCTTGTTTTCCAGAATAATTGTGCTAATATCAATCTGGATGCTACTTTTGAACTAAGAAATTATGAAGAGCTTATTATCTTCCATGTAGGAAAACTTATTACTGAAAATAATAACTCTGAAATTGGGGATTATACAGTAGAATTTGATATTCCGGCAGGTTTAATTAATGCAGGAAATTACTATTTTAAATTAATTTTCGGAAAAAATCAAACCGAAGTATTATTTGCAGTCGACAGTATTGTAGGCTTTGAGGTTGAAAATGTAAAAGTGGGCAGCAAACTTCATTTGTATCCGGGAATTACAAGACCGAATTTTGATTATAAAGTACAGACTCCATGATTCCAAAAATAATAGAACTTCCAAAAATTTATGACAAAAGAGGAAATCTTTCCTTTTTTGAGCACCCCAATCAACTACCCTTTGAAATTAAAAGAACGTATTGGATTTATGATGTTCCGGGAGGGGAAACAAGGGGAAGTCACGCTTTTAAAGAACAGCAGGAGTATATTATTGCTCTTTCAGGAAGTTTTGATGTAGTGATTCATAATGGTAAAGAAGAGCAGCGGTTTTCCTTAAACAGATCCTATTATGGATTATATATTCCGAAAATGTTTTGGCGGAAACTAGAGAATTTCTCTACCAATTCACTTGCTCTTATTGTTTCTGATCATACTTATAATCAGGATGATTATATCAGAGATTTTGAAGAATTTAAAAAGCTGGCAAATGAAAAATAAGCTTTCAGTATTTGATTGTAGTGTTATAGACCTTGGAAAAATAAGTTTTGATGAGGGTAATCTTACAGTGGTTGAAAACAATTCAACCTTCCCATTTGATGTTAAAAGAATATTTTATTTATACGACATTGCGGGTGGAGAAAGCCGTGGTGCTCATTCTCATAAAGAATGTCATCAGTTTTTGATTGCAGCTAGCGGAAGTTTCGAGGTTTCACTGGATGATGGAAAGTTTAAAAGACAGGTTTTTCTGAACCGCCCGGATATTGGGCTTCATATTCCACCAGGAATTTGGGCTTCAGAAATTAATTTTTCATCAGGTGCAATTTGTCTGGTTCTGGCATCTCATCATTATAATGAAGAAGACTATGTCAGAGATTATGATACATTTTTAAAAATACAGAATGAAAAATAAAATTCATCCATTAGCCGATGTCCAAAGTGAAAACATAGGAGAAGACACCATGATTTGGCAATTCTGCGTTGTTTTAAAAGGTGCTGAAATTGGTAAAAATTGCAATATAAATTGCAATGTTTTTATTGAAAATGACGTGAAAATAGGTGATAATGTAACCATTAAACCCGGCGTACAGGTTTGGGACGGAGTAACATTGGAGGACAATGTATTTATCGGTCCAAATGTAACTTTTACGAATGATCTTATTCCGCGTTCAAAACAATATCCTTTAGAATTCAGTAAAACACTTGTGAAAAAAGGTGCTTCAATTGGGGCTAACTCTACAATTATTGCCGGGAATATAATCGGAGAAAATGCTTTGATCGGTGCCGGAAGTGTCATTACGAAAAATGTGCCTTCAAATACAGTTTGGTATGGAAATCCTGCCAGACAAACGGGTTTTATAACTTTAGACGGAAAGATTTTAGATCTGAATATGAAAGACAAGGAAGGAAATTCCTATGAAATTCAAAATGACTAGTGATGTTTTTCATTATGCTCACTGCAAGTATTCATTCATATAAAGTAATAGAAAAACCTTTCAACAAAAAATAAAAAATTTATTCTCATGATTAAGTTCCTCGATCTACAAAAAATTAATCTACAGCACCAAGAAGAAATTGAGGCGAAGCTCTTGCAGGTTTTCCGTTCCGGATGGTATCTTATGGGCAATGAACTGAATCTATTTGAGAAAAATCTTTCTCAATATATCGGAACAAAACACGCAATCGGTGTTGCCAATGGTTTAGACGCTCTTCGTCTTATCCTTAGAGGATATATCGAAATGGGATTAATGAAAGAAGGAGACGAAATTTTAGTTCCATCCAACACTTATATTGCTTCTATTTTAGCCATTTCCGATAATGGACTCGTACCCGTTTTGGTAGAACCAGATATTGCCAACTATAATATTGACGTATCAAAAATTGAAGAAAAAATCACTCCAAAAACAAAAGGTATTTTAATTGTGCATCTTTACGGAAGAGTTATTTTCTCTGAAGAATTGCAGCAATTGGCTCAAAAATATAATGTAAAAATCATTGAAGATAATGCTCAGGCTATTGGAGCAGAATGGAAAGGAAAAAAAACAGGAAATCTTGGTGATGCCTCTGGTTTTAGTTTCTATCCCGGAAAAAATTTAGGTGCTTTGGGCGATGCCGGTGCAATTACGACTAATGATGAAGAATTGGCAAAAACCATAAGAGCCTTGGCAAATTATGGTTCAAATAAAAAATATGTAAATATTTATCAAGGATTAAATTCCAGACTAGACGAAATTCAGGCTGCTGTTTTAGATATTAAGCTAAAATACATTGATGAAGAAAATGAGGTGAGAAGAAAGATCGCAAGACAATATATCAGCGAAATTTCAAATTCCAATATTATTCTACCGGAAAACCCTGAAAATGAGAACGAGCATGTTTGGCATATTTTCCTTATCAGAACAGAAAAAAGAGACGAACTTCAGGCTTACCTTACAGAAAACGGTGTCCAAACTTTGATTCATTATCCGATTCCTCCCCACAAACAGGAAGCTTATAAAGACTGGAATTCACAATCTTTTCCGATCAGTGAAAAGATTCATCAAGAAGTTTTGAGCCTGCCTATTTCTCCGGTAATGGAAAAAGAGGAAATAGCTAAAGTTATTGAATTATTAAACAAATTCTAATGGAGAATCCGTTGGTAAGTTTTATTGTTGTTTCATACAAACACTCAGAATTTATCCCTGAGTGTTTAAATAGTATTAAAAATCAAACTTATAAAAACTGGGAACTCATTATTGCTGATGATGCTTCACCAGACAATTCTGTGGAGATCACAAAAAACTGGCTGAACGAAAACAACATTTCTGCAAAAACCAATTTTCATGAAACAAACATAGGATTCGCTGCAACACTTAATGAATGTATTGAGATGACTGAGGGAAAATATGTAAATATTATAGCTGCCGATGACTACCTTCATCCTTCATTTCTTGAAAAATGCGTAGCCAATTTAGAAAAAAAGGGGAATGATTTCGGAATGATTTTTTCAAGCTGCTTTATCATCCAAGAAGATAAAACATTAATTAATTATCTTGATGATCTGAGTTTTTATAAAGATGAAAATCAATTTAAAAGTACATTGAAAAAGATGAACCTTATCCCGGCTCTTGCTACGTTGGTTAAAAGAACGGTTTTAATTGAGACAGGTCCGTACGATAAAAATATTCTTATCGAAGATTACGACAGATGGTTGAGAATTAATGAAAATTATTTTATTGATTTTATTCCTGAAAATCTTGCATATCATAGAAAGCATGGTGAAAACATTTCTAAAATAAAAGAAAGGATTGTTTTTGTAGAAGAAATACTTTTAAGGTTAAAATATGATCATAATCTTGAAAATAAGACAAAAATAAATAACGACATCAAAAAGATCTACATAACATCTAAAGATAAAAAGGAAATCCGGAAAGTGTCTGAACAATATTCTCAATATAAAGGGAAAGAACGTTGGCTGAATTTATGCCTGAAATATAACCTGCCTGTAAGATTATATTATCTGAAATATAAATTTTTCTAAAATGTTTACAAAGCTTAAAAATAATATCGCACAAAAAATCATTACTCTTGTCGAGAATAATGATAAAAGAAAAAAACAGGAAAAATGGAATATTTTCATGTCCAAACCTAATATAAATATTCATCCAAGTTTTTCGCCAAAAGATGCAGATATTTTTAAAGGTGAAAATAATCAAATAGGAAATATTACAATTAGTGAAAATTTTTTACTGAGAGAATACTGCAATATTGTAGTTTTTCCGAATGCTGACCTTAGAATTGGAAAAAGTGTTTTTTTCAACAATTATTGTTCTATTAATTGTTTAGATAAAATTGAAATTGGTAATGACACCATTTTTGGTGAAGGCGTAAGGCTATACGATCATAATCATCTTATTGAAAAAGGTGAAAAACTTTTTGTAGAAAAAGAAAAATATATGACGTCTCCTATTAAAATTGGTAAAAATTGCTGGATTGGAAGCAATACTGTAATATTAAAAGGGGTTACGATCGGAGACAATTCTATTATTGGAGCCGGCTGTGTAATACACAAATCTGTTCCGGAAAACACAATTATGAAAAATAGTCAAAATTTAATTTCTCAAACCCTCTAAAATGAGTACAAAAAAAATATTATTTATTTCGCACGAAGCTTCTTTATCTGGTGCTCCCATTCTTGTTTTAGATTTAATAAAAAGATTAAAAAAAGAAAAAGAAAATTATCAGATCGATATTTTATTGATCAGAGGAGGAGAATTGTATGAAGAATTTGCAAAAGTAGCTAACAATATTGTTGTTGCTCATTATCATTTACAGTCTTTTTCATTTTTAAAAAGAAATTTAAAAAGAGTTCAATCAATTGTTTTCAGAAAAAAAGAGACTCAACAAGACAAAATTGATAAAATTACCATCTCTCTTCTTGAAAACAAATACGATCTGGTATATGGAAACACAATGGAATCATTGATTTGGACGCTTCCTTTCTATAAAAAAAACATTCCTACAATTGTTGCTATTCATGAGCTTAGTTTTGGGATTGAAAGTACTTACTCTAAAGAGTTTGTTTTAGAAAACATTTCAAATATCACCCAAATTATAGCAGGTTCGCAAGCTGTTGCCGACAATCTTATCAACAAGTACAATGCAGCCCCACAAAAAGTAACAGCAATACATTCTTTCGTAGACAATGTTCTCAACCTCCAGAAGGATAAAGAATTATTGAAAAAGGAATTGAATATTAAAAATGAAGAATTGATCGTTGGAATTGCGAGTTCTCAGGAATTAAGAAAAGGTACGGAGATGGTTCCTGTTTTGGTTCAGAAAATAAAACAGAAAACTGATCTTAATTTTAAATTCATCAATCTTGGAGGAACATCCAAAAGTGCTGCTGTAAGATGTGCCAAACTGGATGCTGAAAAATTAGGGGTAGAAAAGGACATCATTTTTATCGATCATAACAAAACGCCAAATGATTATATAAATATTTTTGATGTTTTTCTTTTAATGTCCCGTGAAGATCCTTTCCCATTAGTTATGCTGACTGCTGCAAAACTAAAAAAACCCATCGTAGCTTTTGAAAAAAGCGGTGGTGCTGTTGAATTTCTGGAAAACAATCATGGAGTACTTGTTCCCTATCTGGATATGGATACCATGGCTGAAGAGACCGTTAAACTTATGCAGGATGCCAATCTAAGAGAAAGTTATGGTGAAAATATTTATCAGAGATTGGAAAACGAATATTCTGACAAGAAATTGGCAGGTAAAATTTTTACAATAATTGATAACTTACTTTAGGATGATCTCCATCATAATCTCATCATACCTTCCTGACTATTTTTCTGCACTTGAAAAAAATATTGCAGAAACAATTGGGGTGTCTTATGAAATCATTAAAATAGACAATCCTGGATTGATGGGAATTTGTGAAGCTTATAACAAAGGCGCGGAAAAAGCTGGTTTTGATTATTTGCTTTTCATCCATGAAGACATCTTATTTAAAAATGAAAATTGGGGGAATACACTCATAAATCATTTAAACCAGGAAAATACAGGAATTATAGGGCTTGCAGGATCATCCTATGTTCCTTCTGCTCCATCAAGCTGGACCGTTACTGAGAAATATAATTTCGTAAATATTTTACAGGGAAATAAAGAGAATACCCTGTATTTTCCCATTCAAACAACGAAGGAAAACAGAAATAAAGTCTTTGCTGTTGACGGTGTTTTTCTTGGAATTAAAAAAGAAATATTTAATCAGTTTAAATTCAACGAAAATCTATTGAAAGGTTTCCATGGCTATGATCTTGATTTTAGTTTAAGAGTTTCTACAAAAAAACAGAATTATGTGGTTAACGATATACTGATTCAACATTTCTCTGGTGGAAATCCGGATAAAACTTGGTTAGATGCCAATATTAAAGTAAGGGAAAGTATAGGATCTGATTTTCAAAAAGAAATCGACACCGAAGCTGAAAAGAAAATATTTCTAGGGTTTTTGCACAATTTTTTTAAATACTACCCTGTTAATAAAAAAAACCTATTTCTGACATTAAAATTTTATCCCAAAAAACTTAATTTTAATGAGCATTTGGAAATAGCAAAAAAGTATTACGGCTATATAAGATACGCTGGAAGTATCAATAAAAAACACAACTCAAAGAATTAAAATTTATCTAAAACTGTTTAATAAGATATGATCATAGGAAACGGACTTATTGCCAATTCATTAAAAAATATAGACTCAGAGGAAAATCTATTTTTCGCTTCTGGTGTTTCGAATTCTCTGGAAACAACAAGTTCAGAGTTTGAAAGAGAATTTACTCTGTTGGATAAATGTATTGAGAGTAACAGCAATCACAAATTAATTTATTTTTCTACTCTAAGCATTCATGATCAATCAAAACAAGACAGTCTTTACGTTTTACATAAAAAGGAAATTGAAAATTATATCAAAAATAAGTGTAAAAACTACCTTATTCTCAGAATTGGAAATATTGTAGGAAACGGAGGAAACCCAAATACATTATTCAATTTTCTTAAAAATCAGATTAAAAATTCACACCAGTTTACAGTTCATACAAAGGCAAGGAGACTATTGCTGGATATAGATGATATTTCTAAATTTTTAGAGTCTTACTGTCTGCATCTTCCTAATAAAGTTATTAATTTTTCTTTTCCCTATAATTTTGATTTAAAAGAAATTATAGGTGCTATTGAAAAAGAAACCCATCAAAAAGCTTATTATTCAGAAGTGAACGAAGGAGACTTTTACAGAGTAGATTTTGATAAAGAAATTCACGACTTCTTCTCAGGTATCAGTCCTGAAAGTTATCTTGAAACGTTAACCCGAAAGTATATTTAAGATGGTGGCTATTCACGTAATCATTGTTACTTATAATGCCATGAAGTGGGCAGAAAGATGTTTTTCAAGCTTAAGAACCTCTTCAGTTCCTGTAAAATGTATTGTAATAGATAACGGATCAACAGACGGCACTCAGGAATATATCAAAAAGTATTTTCCTGAAGTAGACTTCATTCAATCTCCACAAAATCTAGGTTTTGGAAAAGCGAATAATGCAGGGATAGAAAAAGCGTATAAAGAAGGAGCAGATTTTTTCTACCTGATGAATCAGGATGCATGGATTTATCCGGATAGTTTTCAAAAGCTATTGGATGTGTACAACGCATACCCCGACAAAAATCAACTGGGGATTTTAAGTCCGATACACATGGATGGCAGCGAGAAAAAGCTCGATATTTTTTTCGAACGCTACCTGGCAAGAAATACTCCGGATAACAGAATATTTTCAGACAGCTTTAACAATAGTCTTAAAGATTATTATGAAATCGATTTTGTGAATGCCGCTCACTGGCTGCTTCCCAAAGCAACCATTGAAGAAATCGGGGGCTTTAATCCTTACTTCTTCCATTATTCCGAAGATTATGAATACGTACAACGTATTTCTTTTTTCAGGAAAAAAATCATCGTATGCCCGCCCAGCAGAGTTGTACATGATGGCAAACAGGATTTCCATAAAACCAGCCACATCAATGCTCTGAGAGTACAGCGGGAACAACGCTATCTGAATCCGGCACTCCCGTTTGATTCCAAAGTACTTAACAGAGATTTCATTCCTAAAATGATAAAGCAAGCTCTCCAGCTGCAGTTTTCTGCTGCTTCCGATACTTTGAAAGAATATCAATATCTGAAGACCCGGTTTAATGAAATTATGAACGCAAGAACCATCATTAAAAATAAAGGGGCTGCATTTCTTAATTTAAAACAAGTATAATTCAGAATAAATCTAAACCCAACATTAAAAATGAATAGAATTCGTCTTATCAACAGTATCATCCAGAAAGCTAATTTTAAAAAATATCTTGAAATTGGTACCCGAAGTGGCACATCGCTATATGCCATAAGCTGTAAAAACAAAATTGCAATAGACCCCAACTTCATAATACCCAAAATGGAAAAACTCAAAAGAAGAGTCTTTGACATTAAAAATAATAGAAAAACGCATTATTTTGAAATGACCAGTGATGATTTTTTTGAGCAAAAAAAGGAGTTTCTTAAAAATTTCGGCAGTATTGAAATATCTCTGGTTGATGGTATGCATACGTACCACCAGGCACTTAAAGATGTTCTGAATATCCTCCCTTTCATGGATGAAAAATCAATTATTGTCATGCATGACTGTTTTCCTGTGAGTGAGCCAGCCTCAACAGCGTACAACTCAGAAGAATTTTTTACGAAAGAAAAACATCCGGAATGGACTGGTGAGTGGAACGGTGATACCTGGAAATCTATCCTTTATCTGCTAAAAAAATATCCGAACGATCTTGAGGTTTTTGTTATTGACACAGATTATGGTCTCGGAATTATTCAGAAAAAACATAATCTTCCTATGAATTTTGAGCTGGATACTGAATTTTTCAGGCAGTTTATTTCCTACACGTTTCAGGATCTCAAAAAGAATCCTCAAGAATTGATCAATTTAAAATCGAAAGATATTATTCCATCCCTCCTTAACAGATTTCACTATTAGCAATGGAACCTAAAATATCGGTCATCATGCTCACCTATAATCACGCCCCCTATTTAAAGGAGGCTATTGAAGGTGTTCTATCCCAAAAAACAAACTTTCCGTTTGAGTTGATTATTTGCAATGATAATTCACCGGATGATTCTGACATTATTATTTCAGAATTTGCAACGCAATATCCGGATATCATCCGATATTTTAATCATAAGACTAATATCGGTTTTGTTGAAAACCAAAGATTTGCATTCGCACAGGCTCAAGGAAAATACTTAGCCTACTGTGAAGGGGATGATTACTGGACTGACCCGCAAAAGCTACAGTTTCAGTATGATTTCCTTGAGAACAATTCAGAATATGTCATGGTGACCGCCAGAAATTTACTGTTCCATCAGGATGAAAATAAACTGACAGAAGACGGAAAAGACTCCATGTTCAACGGACAGAAATATATTGATTATACACAGGACAGCTTTTTTGTACAGCGCCCTACCCAAACTTTTACTTATCTGATCAGAAAAGACTGTATTGATGAGAAGTGGATTGACATTTATCCCAATTACAGGGATCTTTACTATTTTTATCATGCCCTTGAATTTGGAAAAGGCAGAAGCTTTAATAAAGTAGTGGGAGTTTACCGGCTTCATAGCGGTGGCGTTTACAGCTCATTAGAAACAGAAAAACAATACCGAACTTCTATTGATATCTTTAAAAATATTAAGAGGATTAATAATGATCAGAGAGCAGACCAGCAGATAGTAAAAACCCTGGATCAGCTCATCAATAAATATTATTACGAAAAGGAGTTTGTTTCTCCTGTATGGAACAGAAAGCTTTATGCAGCCATCTTTGAACGCTTTTCCATTTCCAAAAATATCGGAACGGGAATAAGCCAGCTACTAAAAATTATAAAATATACTTTCACCAGATAATCAATATCTACAATGGCTGATATTGATGAATATCCGTCAAAAATAAAATCATAGTTATCAGACCCTTGTACACAGATGATTCAGAACATAGCCGATTCAAATAGTTTGAGTCGACAGCTGATCTAAACCGATCGAACTTTCCTTAATTTATTGTAATTTAGCTTTACAAAATGATAAAATTAATGATGAAAAATAAAAGCATATGTGCGGAATAGCCGGAATTATAAGCAATAATGCAGCAAATTATCAGGAGGAAATCAAAAAAATGACAGACTCTCTGATTCATCGTGGACCCGATTCTTCAGACTTTGAATTCTATGATAATGCAATATTAGGCCACCGCAGACTTTCCATTATAGACTTGTCCGAAAACGGGAAGCAGCCAATGTTCTCCAATACAAAAAATGAATGTATTGTCCTTAATGGTGAAATCTATGGATACCAGGATATTAAGAGACAATATGCAGAATATCCTTACCATGGAGGTTCCGACACGGAAGTCATTCTTGCGATGTATCAGAAAAAGCAGCAGAACCTCATCCATGATCTTCCGGGAATGTTTGCTTTTGCCATCTGGGATGACCGTGAACAGCAATTGTTCTGTGCAAGAGACCGTTTTGGTGAAAAGCCATTTTACTATGCCATCGGAAATAATAATGAATTTATTTTTGCTTCAGAGATCAAAGCGATTCTTGCATCCGGATTGATCCATCCTAAGGTAAATCCTGAAGCCATTTCCAACTATCTCCAATATGGGTATGTAAGCACCTATCAGAGCATTTATAGCAATATATATACTTTACCGCCCGCTCATCAGCTGATCTGGAAAGAGGGAAAGGTCATTGTTTCACGGTATTACAACCTGCCGTCAAAAGATAGGGTGATCAGCCTCTCCGATGCTAAGGAGGAGTTTCGGTACCTTCTGAAAAATGCTGTTAAAAAACAACTTATTGCGGATGTGCAGGTTGGTAGTTTTCTGAGTGGCGGCCTGGATTCTTCATCTATAGTTGCTCTTGTGGATGAGTTCTTACCTCATCAGACGACAATCAGTTTCGGTTATGACCATAAAGACAGCGAGCTCAAATATGCCAAAGAAATTGCAGATAAATACAACACCAATCATATAGAAGTTCATGAGCAAAAAAAAGATCTGGCTGAATCATTACTGCATGTTTCTCCTTTCTTTGACGAACCTTTTGCTGATACCTCTTACCTTCCGCATTATGAGATCTGTAAAAATGCAAGAAAAAATCTGACTGTAGCCCTTTCAGGTGATGTTGGAGACGAGCTGTTTGGCGGATATCATTTTTATACGGTAGAAAATATGATGAAAAATCATTTCAGTTATAAAAATCTAATCGCCAGATTCGGACTTAACCTTTACAAAAAAGCAAAGACGGTTTCGTTCGTAACCCAACAGAATTTAAAGTACGACTCCATTCTGGATTTTCATCTGAATTCCGTCAGAAATGTTTTTAATAAATCGGAACGTGCCCTTTTGGGATGTTCACAGGATTATCAGCAGGGATACAGCTTTACTCCGAATCATGATTCGTTGAATGACATTATGAGAGTAGATCTGGAAAATTATGTCCCTGGAAATATGATGGTCAAATCAGACAGAATGGCGATGGCTAATTCATTGGAAGTAAGAACTCCTTTTCTTGATATTGATTTTGCAGAATTCTGTATTCAGCTTCCTGATCAGCTGAAAATCACCAGTGAAAATGATAAAATTATCCTTCGTGAATCCATGAATAATTATTGGACAGATACAATCAGAAAACGTCACAAACAAGGTTTCGGACACAGCGTTAAGAACTGGTTTAATGAAGAAAACCTTATTAAGCTCTCCGACGATCTTCTAAGAGATTCGTCTCAAAAGGTTTTTAACTATATTGATTTTGATACTACCCAAAAATTTCTGAACAAAGACCATAAGCACTGGAATTTATTGCAGCTTGCTCTTTGGGCCCATAATAATAAATATGTTCTCTGATGCTTGATATTTCTGTCATTATCCCTGTATATAATGCTGCTGATTTTCTAAAAAAATCAGTACAGTCAGCCCTGCAATTTGAAGAAGTGAAAGAAGTTATTTTAGTTGAAGATAAATCTTCTGATCATTCATTGGAAATTTGCAAAGAATTAGCTGGCGAAGATAGAAGAATTCATTTGCTCCAGCACCCTGACAAAGGAAACCATGGTGCTGCTGCTTCAAGAAATCTGGGTATTGAAAAAGCCGCCTCAAGTTTCATTACATTCCTGGATGCTGATGATTATTATCTTCCCAATAGATTTGATGCGGAGAAAGAGCTTTTTAAAGAGCCGCAGGTAGACGGGATCTTCAATGCCATAGGGGTTGAATATCTCACTGAAAAAGGGAAAAAGGAATTTCAGTCTAAATTCAGTGACAATACATTGACAACAGTAAACTATCCGGCAGAAGGAAAAGAAGTATTCAGAGGGCTTCTCGGGCTTACACCGAAAACTTTCGGTACATTCTTTCATTTGAATGGACTAACCGTCAGAAAATCTGCCCTGGATCAGAATAAGCTAAGGTTTAATAATATTCTCCGCGTACATCAGGATTCTGATTTTATCATTAAACTGGCTTATCACTGCTATCTGAAATCGGGTAATATAGACCAGGCTGTTGCGATAAGGGGAATACATGATGATAACAGAATTACTAAGATTATCCGATACTCGCCACAGTATAACAGCAGACAATTCCTTTTCTGGAATTCCTTATACGAGTGGTCCCGATCTGTGCCCCTGGATAAAGATGCTGCAAATCAACTTTATTTACGGAAAAAAGCATTTGAACTTTCGGAGAAAAAAGGAATTTCCAAAATGATGAGTCTATTGGCTGCTATTCTAAAAAATCCAGATATTCTGAAAACGCAATACCGCTTTACGTACATGCGCTCATGAAGTTTAATAACCTGCAGAAATATTTTTCATAAAATTCAAAGCAGAAGGATATTCAATATTCCTTTTATATTTAAAATACTTGTGGTGACCGCATTTCTAAATAATTTTGCAGAAAAAAGATAATCCATTACTAAAAATAAAATTAAAAGCTTAAATTCTCCTGGTAAGAAGATAACGCATAAACACAATATAATTTCTAATTGAAAAATGAAAATCTCAGTCATCATTCCCGTTTATAATGCAGAAAAATATGTCTCCCAAGCAGTAGAATCTGCGCTTCAATTTGATGAAGTTCATGAGGTTATTCTAGTGGAAGACAAGTCTCCTGACAACGCTTTGAAGGTCTGTCAGCAACTCGCTGAAAAATACAGCAGAGTTCAGCTTTATCAGCACCCCGACAAAGGCAATCATGGTGCAGGCCCTACCAGAAATCTTGGGATAGAAAAGGCTACCGGTGATTTCATTGCCTTTCTGGATGCTGATGACTATTACCTTCCCAACAGATTTGATGCTGAAAGGGAATTATTTAAAAATCCCGAAGTAGAAGGCGTTTATGGTGCATTGGGTGTACATTATTACTCGGAAAAGGCAAAAGAACAGTATTATAGAATTTTTCAGGATCGCTTAACTACGGTGTACAAAATTCATGAGCCTAAAGAGGTATTTCCGGGACAAATGAATATGTTGGGCAGCTTTGGTTTATTTAGTATTGATACTTTGACGATCAGGAAAGAATCTTTACTTCGCAAGATGAATCCTTTATTCAAAACAAGTTTAAGATTGCATCAGGATACTGAATTTTTATTCCGTTTATCCTATTATCTTGATCTTTATCCGGGTATTTTAGACAAAGCGGTTGCAGTAAGAGGTGTGCATGAAGACAACAGGATCACAAAGGTAGATTCTAAGAAAATAAAACCTGCTACAACAAGAGTTTTGCTTTGGAAAGAGGTGAAAGACTGGTCGGAAAACGAAAGTACGATTCCCGCCCATATGAAACTTCATATTAAAAGAATGCACCGTAGTTTTGAAATTGCCAATGCTCCCCTCCTCAAAAAGTGGAATATGATTTTAAAGTATCTTGTCACAGATTATCCAAGCATCCGTTCCGGCTTGTATAATATTAATTTCAGGAAATACTTATTCTGATCCGGATCTGGGAGATTCTACTGCGCTACATTCAGGACATTGTACTTATCTTTTTGTTTTAGACAGAATAGAATCCGCTATTTGTGAGGTAAATACTTTTCCGGATTCTTTATACATATGATTTCCATCTGTATATTGATATTCCCTGGCTTTGGAAGAGAAATCAAAGAAATAAACGCCATATTTTTTAGAAATATCTTTCATTTTTTCATTAAAATTGGGTGAATAAGACTGTTCCAGTGCTACAATTTTTTCTGAAGCAGGAATTCTTACCAGATAAACAGTTCCCTTACTTTTAAGAAATTTGATAATATCTTCTAAGGCATTAATCCTGGCTTGGGAAATATTCTGTTTCTGAGCTAATTGTTTGTAGAAATTTACTTTCTCAATTTCCCTTTTCGCTACAGAATCTTTCTGCATGTTTACCGTTACTTCCATCCAACCATCTTTATGCAGATAGGTGCTTGATCTCCCTGCTTCTTCTCTCTCCGTGTAAATCTTAAACCAACTCCGAACGTAATTTCTCAGCAGATATTCATAATTCGGGGAGAGATCATAAAAATACATATTCTTTAACGGAGAATGATTTTCCGGAAAGTCTTCTTCTTTTTTCACATTCTTATCTAAGGATAGGTTCCATGGATCTACGGTGATAACAAATAATCCATTTCGAGTTTCAGGGTCCAGTTTTCTTTGTAACGCCTTATAATAGATTGCTCCGTACGGAGACTGAACAACGTTCAATGCAAAATTATCAAAGTCTCTTCCCAGTTTTTGATTTAAAAGCCGGGGAAGAACAGCCTGAGCTCCTCTTGAATCTCCCAGAATAATATTCTGTGGTTTTTTTACTGCGAAATGCATATAATTATTATCTGTATTTCCATCCGCAAACCACCCCAAAACTCCGAATACGAGCAGAATTCCGATGATATAAAATGATATTTTAAATAAAAATTTTTTCATATTAAAACTGAAAATAAATAAATTCATTATTCCCGAAATTGGCATACCGGAGAATGATATAGATGATGATTCCGTAAAGAATACGGCGTACCCAAGGATTGAATCTTCTTATCTGAAGCCCGTGGAATTGTTCCCTGTTAATCCATTCTATAATCAGCATACAGGCAGTCAAAGCAAAAACTTTCACCGGCATCTGAGCCGGAAAGGAGAACAGTTCCAGGCTGAAGATACGTTTAATATACTCAAATGCCTGAAGTACAGATTCTGACCTGAAAAATATCCAGGCGATACAGGTAGCAGAAAAGGTAATCAGTATCTGCAGGATTTCCTTAAAAGATGGAAACCATTTTCCCTGCGCTGCAACTTCTATATTGGTTCTGTTTTTCTCCATAATCAGCAGTGGCATAAAGAATAAGGCATTAAGGCCGCCCCAGATTATAAACGTCCAGTTGGCACCATGCCAGAATCCGGAGACAAGAAAAATGATAAAGGTATTTCTTATTTTCATGCCCAGTCCTCCTTTACTACCCCCTAATGGAATATAAAGATAATCCCTGAACCAGGAAGACAATGAAATATGCCATCTTCTCCAAAACTCAGCAATATCCCTTGAGAAATAAGGGAAAGCAAAATTCTTGAGAAGTTCTATTCCAAACAGTCTTGAAACCCCTAACGCAATATCTGAATACCCTGAAAAATCTCCATAAATCTGGAAAGCAAACAAAACAGCTCCGATTAAAAGATTGGCAGGACTTTCGGTTTGATAATGGGTAAAAATCTCGTTCACTAATGGTGCACAATTATCAGCAATCACCATTTTTTTGAAGAAACCCCAAAGAATCTGACGCATCCCGTCTGCGGCCTGCTCGTAGCTGAATGTTCTTTTTTTCTGAATCTGGGGCAACAGATGAGTTGCCCTTTCTATAGGTCCTGCCACCAGTAAGGGAAAATAACTTACAAAAACTGCATAGTCAATAAAACTGCGTTCAGCACGGATCCTCTTCTTATAAACATCAATTACATAAGAGAGCCCGTGAAAAGTGTAAAATGAAATCCCCACCGGCAGAATCACATTCAGCAGCCAGATATTCACCTTAAATCCCATACCACCGAGGAGGTCTGCAAAACTTTCAATAAAAAAATTATAGTATTTAAAAAAGCCCAGAAATCCCAGGTTGATCACAATACTTAAAGTAAGCCAGAATTTTGCTTCACGTTTATTCCTGCTATTTTCGATCTTAATACCTGAAAAATAATCCAAACCAATGGAAAACATCAGTAAAAACAAAAATCTCCAATCCCAGCACGCATAGAAATAAAAGCTTGCCAATAGCAAAAGCTTATTTTGATTCTGATATTTCTTATTAAAAACAAACCAGTATAAACAGAATACTATAGGTAAAAAAATAAGAAATCCTATTGAATTGAATAACATAATGTGTTTTTAAAAGTTATGAGATACAGGCTCCTGAAACTATGGATTTCTTCCGGAAATAAATATACATTTCTTTTTCATATAGCTGCCTGACGGTTTTTAGAGAAATACACTTATTTCTACTTGTCCGGAAAATATACGGAATGGTAAATTTTGATTTCATAATTGTGTGTAGGTATATTGATGTAAATTAGTATATTTTTATCTTATTCGTATCTTTTTCAAAGAATTTCTCAAAGGTTTTTCAATAAACTGATAAAACAAAACCGAAGTACAGGTTAAAACAATAATATAGATCCCAAATACCTTATCGATACCTATGTTACGGCCGCTCCATTGTATGGCTTCCCTCAGTATATATAATACAGGAATATGGGTAATATAAACGGCATAACTCGCTTCTCCCAGATATTCAAGTTGTTTTAAAGAAAACAATCTGGTAATCAATCCATTATTTTTAGATATAAGAACAATAAAAGGGATAAACAATATAGCCATTAAGCCATTGTGAAAGAAAAGAGGAATAAAAATAAGTGACAATATGATAAGGATAAAAATGATCATCACAGGTACATCATAATTCTTACGCTGATGATGATTCACAAAAAATATTCCCGCCAGATTTCCTGCTAAAAATTCGTTGATATGCATTAAAGGAAAATAGTAAAGCAGTTCATGGCTTTGTGTATGCGGGCCTTCATAATAAGATGATTCCACATACAGCCCCGAAAATATCTGTGTTATAATCCATAGCATGACGGTAATTACCCAAATACTTTTATTCCCTTTGACATAGAAATAATTATAAAGGACAGGAAAAATCAAATAGAATAAAAATTCTACAGAAATAGACCAACCTGGAAAATTCAGGATCATTGCTTCTCCCGGAATCCAGCTCTGAAGACCAAACAGATATAAAAAAAGTTTATAAAAGCTGAAATTGGAATACCTTGTTACCAGATAAAGCAAAAGACCCAATACATAAAGCGGATAAATTCTTGCGAACCTGTTTTTGTAATAATCGAAATAATCTATCCTTTCTTTCTTATGATAGGCTACCACCATGATAAATCCCGAAAGTATAAAGAAATAACTTACTCCAACATTTGCCTTCAGAAAAACATTTGAAATGTAATCTATATTGTAGAGGAACATATCTTTGTTAAAATGGGAAATGACAATTGCCATTGCCGCAATAAACCGCGTAAATGTAATCTGAGGTATTTTCATAAGAACGGTCTAAACAGTCATATTATAAGTATATTTAAACTTTCCATGATCCAGAATTAAATGATTTCCAACAACAGATTTATGCGGTTTACTTGATAAAAATTCCGATGTATTTTCCCTCGTATTCTACTACTGTTGTTTCTATATTCTTCTTGTCACAGAAATCCTGATAGGCAGAATTATCACCAATATCATCACTGATAAAAACCCCGCCTTTTTTTAAATGCGCATAAAGTTCATCATAGGCCCACATTCTCCCGTCATAACTTTTATCGGAATCATAGTGAAGAACATCAAATACAGCATTTTCAGTAAAAATCTTAGGAAGCGATTCTCTATCAGCAAAACGGAAGAGCTTCCAGTTGCTTTTCAGGTTTTCAGGAACTACACATCCTACATACTGATCCCCATCCAGAGCCAGATAAGGCATATCTGAACTATAAAGTGTGCCGCCTCTCTTTGTAAGAGATAAGAGAGATGCCAATGAAGACCATCCGTAGGCAACGCCTGTCTCCACCACATTCTGTGCATGGGTAAATTCGCAGGCATAGTAAATAATTTCCAGCGCTCCCGCCCCTCCCATTTTCACAGGGCAATTTTTTTCTTTCTGTGCAGCTTCGTCTAAAACCACCTGATATTCATTACGGAACGCCTTGATTTCAAGTCCGAAAAGCTTGGAAACCGCATCTTCCTGTGAAATGCATCTTCCTGCAGCCCAGGAGTTTGTTTTATCCTTCCCTTTAAAGGCATTTCCTCGACTGACTGTATTTTTAATAATTTTCCGGCATAATTCAGGATAAAGATCGGGTCGTCTTAAAAACCCTATAAAAGTTTTGAGAACTCTACCTATTTCAATCACTGTGTTGTTTTTATTGAGGCAAAAATAAAGTTTTTTTTTTATTTTCATTGTAAAACCTACCACGTTGTCACAATTAGACAGCATACCTTGTACAGACAGACTGATAAACCTTTCTTAATATTAATTTCAAAGTCTAAAATTTTGCTATATTTACAGCATACACAACGAAAAAAATTTAAAACATGTCTGAAAATCCTTTTGAGCTTACCGGAAGTAAATTATTCTTTGATAAAAATCGTTAAACGTATACCAATTCAGCAACTCAAATGAGTTACTATAGAATAATCTGCTCAATTTAAATTACCTAAGATGAAATTTTCAATATTAGTTGCCCACTTCAATAATGCAGTCTATTTCAAAGATTGTTATGAAAGTATTATTCAACAGACATACACCGATTGGGAAGTTATTATTGTAGATGACTGCTCAGAGAAGCAGGAAAAAGATGCCTTAAGGGAACTTATCCGCAACGATAAGCGTTTTTTTTTATATGAAAATGAAAAGAACCGGGGGGTAGGATATACCAAGAACAAATGTATAAAACTTGCAACCGGTGATCTATGCGGCTTTGTAGACCCTGATGATGCACTTACCCATGATGCCCTCGAAAAAAGCATAAAAGCCTATTCAAATCAGAATATTATAGGAACTTATTCAAGATTTTATATATGTGATGAGCATCTGACTGTCAAGAAGTTGTTTCCCCACTCGGGAAGAATAAAGAACGGAAGCAAATTTTTTTTTAATATCAATTTTGAAATCGCCCATTTTTTTACTTTTAAAAGAGATCAATTTATCAATTGGAATACGATTGATGAAAGTCTGTCCTCTTCTGTAGACCAGGATCTTTACCTGAAACTTTATGAAAGGGGCGAACTTGTCTTTATCAATAAAAGCCTGTATTTATATAGAATCCATTCACAGGGGGTTTCTCAAAATAAAGGTAAAAAAGAAAAGCTTTACAGGAACTGGCATCAGGTATTATATAACACCCTTACAAGAAGAGGAATTAAAGTTCTTTATAACACAGATATTCAACAGATTTCGAGACTTCCCGATTTTATTTTTAAAAAGCAAAATACATTAATATCCAGGTTTTTTAGAAAAATAACCAGAACAATAGATAACTTTTATAGGGAAGTATAATGCATTACCCTCTGTTTGTTTTAATCCGGATGACTTCTGCAAACGGATGTTTATAAAAGAAACATGGCTTTTACATTAGATAAAAAAGGTATATTTGTATAACCCAAATGATCAAAAGATAGTATATGTTCTATGATTTTTTTGAAAAAATAAACAGGAAAAAACAACTGTTTCTGCTGAAAAAACATCCTAATGTTTTTTTTGAAAACCTCAGATTAGGTGTTGGTAACCGCTTTATTTTGGATAACAATTTAAAAAAGCTAAGCATTGGCTCAGCTGCAGACTTCAGAAATTACACCTGTATCCTGATCAATAAAAATGCTGTCCTGGAAATAGGAAACCACTTTTTTATGAACAATTTCTGTTCTATAAACTGTTTAGAACATATATCAATAGGCAACAATACTTTATTCGGTGAAAATGTGAAACTCTATGATCATAATCATGCCTATGAGACGTCCCCTGCAATAAAAATATACCCTTCCGAATTTTCAAAAGCTCCCATAAAAATAGGAAACAATTGCTGGCTTGGAAGTAATGTAACCGTACTGAAAGGGGTGACAATAGGTGATAATTGTATTATTGGTGCCGGATGCACTATTTATAAAGACATCCCTGCTAACACACGTGTCATCAACAAACAGGATCTGGTTTTCGACTCTCTTTAAATCGGATGAAGTTTCCAGGACTTAGAAATTCTTATAACATTGAAGCTTTATACAGGAATTACTATAATTATTTGTTTAAACCTGTCCGCCAGGATTACGGAACTGATTTTCCGGATGATCTTTTGCAGGACAAGAAAAAGCATCAGAGAGATTTTGTGCTTCCGGAATATCAAAAACGAAATTTTATAAACAAATAAAAAACTCTTTACTTTACAAAAAATTTTCAGATAATGTCGGAAAACAGGAAAATAAAAATTCTTTTCAGGCACCGCTCAATGGAAATGGGTGGTGTAGAAAAAGTGATGTTAAGTATTCTCAATAATCTTAACCCTGATAAATTTGATATCACCGTATGTCTCACTCTTAATCAGGGGAAACTGCGTGATGAACTTCCGAAGCATATCAGAAAAATATACCTTACCGATGGAAAAGAAGATTTTTCCAACAATTCTATTTTACAGAAACTTCAGCTCGTTAAAAGAAGAATAAGGCTGAGAAAACTGAAAAATACCCCTGCCATTGCAGACCGTCTTATCAACGATACTTTTGACATTGAGATCGGGATGGATTACAGAGACTATGATGCCATTCTGAATTCAACCAATAAGAATTCAAAAAAAATCGGATGGTTTCACTCTGAAATTAATGTCCCTAAATTCCAGCCTCTGGTTCCGGATATTTTAAAGAGCTTTCCGCAGTTCGACCATATGGTATACTGCTCCCACAAGATAAAAGATATGATGCACCAGCATTACCCGAATCTCAAATATCCCGCTGAAAGCGTTATCATTAATCCTATTCCTATTGAAGAAATTAAATATAAGGCAGAAGAAAAGCTTGACAATTTTCCCGAAGGCCCTGTTTTTGCGTCTATAGGAAGACTTCATTCAAGAAAGGGATATCACAAGCTTATTGACGCTCATAAAAAGCTCATGGATGAAGGGTTTCATCACAACATTATTGTCATCGGTGATGGTGATGAAATGAACAACCTCAGGGCACAGGCAGCCAAAAATAATGTTGAAAAAACATTTATTCTGGTTGGAAACCAAATGAATCCTTATCCTTATATCAAAAAAGCGGATTATTTTATTCTTCCTTCGGAATCTGAAGCATGGCCATTGGTCATTGCTGAAGCTTTAATTCTTCAGAAACCCATTATTGCAACAGAAGTAGGTGATGTAGGCCTTATGATCAAAGACCGTGAGACAGGATACCTCATCAGTTATGAAGTAGATGAAATGTATGAAGCCATGAAAACATTTCTGACAGACCACGAACTGATAGCCCATATCAGAAACAATCTAAAAACCATTGAAGATCAATTCGATAACAAGAAAATATTTGACAGCGTAGAAAATATTATAGAAACTCTACACAAAAAGTAAGTTACTGTGCAGAATAGCCTCCGTCTATCACAAGGTTGCTGCCTGTAACCCATCTTGAGGCATCAGACAACAGAAAAATACAGGCATTCGCTACATCTTTAGGTTCACCTATTCCCAGTGGATGTTTTTTTATGATTTCTGATGAAGCTTCTTCTCCGATACTTTCAAACATTTTCTCTAAAATCGGGGTATTGACCATTGCCGGACTAATGCTGTTGACCCGGATATTACTTCTTGAAAGCTCCATAGCCAAAGAACGGGCTCCGGAAATGACTGCGCCTTTACTGGCAGAATAAGCGGCCTTCCCTGCCTCTCCTATCATCGCTGCCACAGAAGAAATAAATACAAAACTGGAGTTTTCGTCTTTGTATTTTTTTAAAGATAAAATTTTTGCAATTTCAAGTCCTGCAATGACATTGACAGCAAATATGTCCTGATATAGCTGAGCATTGTGTTTTTTTAATGGTAACGTTTTTTCGATACCGGCACAGTGTATAAATCCTGATATTTTACCTAAAATTGAAACTTTATCTGCAATAATTGCTTCAAGATTTTCAGATTGGGTAATATCTTCAGTGATAATTTCAACTTTTGTTTCCGGATTGAGCATAGAAACGGTTTTCATCAGTTCTTCCCGGTTTCTTCCTAGAAGAATCAGATCAGCACCGCTTTTGCTGCATTCTACAGAACAGCTTCTCCCGATTCCGGAAGAAGCCCCTGTAATGAGAATAATTTTATTTTTTAATGAGAAAGCATCCATTAATCCTCAAAATTTTCTTTTCCTATAACATTCATCAGATCTGAAACGGTTTCAATATCTTTAAAATGCTTGGTATCAATTTTTTTGCTGAAATTTTCGTCTACAAAAGCAATAACAGAAAGTAAACTGATAGAATCATAGCTTTCTAAAGATTTCAGGTTCGTTTCTGTAGTCAATGTTTCATCTTCTTCCAATTCTTCCTGTAGTTTTTCTAAAAAAACGGATGTTTTCATATTTTATAATTTTAAATGTTTGTTCTTTTAAATTTCCATAATAGTGGCACCCCATGAATATCCAACTCCAAATCCTGCCATTAAAACCTTATCTCCTTCTTTCAGCATTCCTTTATCCATCATATTTTTAAGAGCAATAGGAATTGTTGCAGAAACAGTATTCCCGGTTTTTTCCATGTCAATATAAAACTTTTCTGCCGGTATTTTTGTTTTCTTTCTTAAATAATTCAGCATAAAAGAATTGGCCTGGTGAAAAACAAAATGATCGATATCATCCATGGTCATTCCGTTCACTTCCAATGTTTCCTTGACCAGTCCCGGAATATTTTCAATTGTAAAATTAAAAATTTCAGGGCCATTCATATAAATATTTTCGGGGCCGAATTCGTGTTCCGGATTCAGTTCGAAGTCTTTTTTAAAAGCTCCTTTTTTCACCATAAGATTTTCTGCACCGCTTCCGTCTGTTCCCAGGCAGAACTGATAATCGTTACCCTCGGCCTTTTCAATAATAGCAGAGGCAGAGGCATCTCCGAATATGCTTCGGTTTCCTTTATCATCAGGATGAATATGTTTGGTGTACGTTTCTGAAGTAACCAAGAGAATACTTTTTGCAATTCCAGCAGCAATCAATCCTTTTGCAAACGCTAATCCATAAACAAATCCTGAACAGCCTAGGTTAAAATCTATAGCTCCGATATTTTTTCTAAGCCCCAATCTGTCCTGCAAAATACAGGCCGTAGTAGGAAGGAAATACTCCGGACTCTGAGTGCAGAACAAAATAAAATCTACCTTGTTTCTGTCATAGTTTTCGAAAATTTTTTCTGAAGATTGCACAGCCATATCCAGTACGGTTTCGCTGTCAGAAGAAATATGGCGCTGGGAAATACCTACTTTCTCCTGGATACGTTCGGAGCTCCATTCAGGGAACTGCTTTTCAAGATCCTCGTTAGTTAACACCTGCTGAGGAAGATAATATTCTATTTTTGAAATTTTCATCATATTAATAAATTCTCTTTCTTTGCAAAAGTAACGAAAACAAATTTACACTTGTGATGATTTTTATATTCAGAATCTTATTAAAAATAGACTCTCTCTATCATTCTTTTTTGAATAGAGCCAGCCTTGAAGTGGCAAAATACAGAGGTATGAAAGTAGGAAAAAACTTTAATATGCCTGATAAAGTGTATTTCGGAACTGAACCTTACCTTATTGAAATTGGTGATAATGTCAACATTGCCGGAGATGTAAGATTTGTAAACCATGGCGGAACGACTACTCTACTCAGAAAACTTCCGGGCTATGAAGATGCAAGAATACTGGGAAGAATAAAAATCGGAAATAACTGTACTATTGGTCTTAATGCTGTTATTATGCAGGATGTACAAATTGGAAACAACTGTATTTTGGGTGCCAACTCTGTATTGTCACAGTCTATGCCAGACAATACGGTCTTTATTGGAAACCCGGCTCAATTTTTGTGCACTATTGAAGACTATGGTGACATTGTTCTTAAAAACAACCCGGAATATCCCCGTGAACTGGAGAAAGACAGAAAAAAGCTGGATGCCTATATCAAAGAAAATCTTCCTCACAAGTATAAGAAAGCAAGAAAAATTAAATAAATTTATCTTGTAAAATCATAAAATAGAAAAAAACAAATTGAAAAAGAAAAAACTCCTCATTCGTATAGGTTCATTACGTCATGGTGGTGCTGAGAAAGTATTAATCAACTTTTTGAAGAATCTGCCTGCTGATAAGTATGAAGTTGATCTTCTGCTCAATCTCTATTCGGGGTTATACATTAAAGAGGTCCCATCATGGGTGACACTGTACTATTTGACAAAAGGAGAAATGATCACCACCAACAGGCTGCAGGATATTCCTGTGAAAGCTTACAGGGTTCTTTATCAGAAAATGTTTCTTTGGTTCCCTTTCCTTCTTTACAAATTTGTTTTAAAGAATAAAAAATATGATGTAGAGATTGCTGCTATCCATGCGATGCATCAGGAAATTCTCTCCAGTCCTCAAAAAGATTCGAAAAAGATTATCTGGGTACAGAATGATATTTTCAATTTAAAAGAATACACTCCTGAAGTGATCAGACAATTTTTCAGGTTTGACAGAATTCTGGTCATCTCCAACAAGCTTCAGGAAGGGATGCACAATCTGGCTAAAAATGAAGCTGAAAAAGCATCTGTGATTAAGATCTTCAACCCTATTGACAAAAATGATACGTTAAGAAAGGCAGATATTAAAGTTGATGATTTTCCTTTCAGCAATGATCTTCCCACTTTTGTAACGGTAGGAACCGTATATCCTCAGAAAGGATACGACAGATTACTCAATGTTCACAAAAAACTTATTGACGAAGGGCTGAAGCATCAGCTTTTAATCATTGGCGACGGGTATGATTTTAATACTATTCAGGATCAGCTTAATCAGCTGGGGCTTCAGGATACTGCAAAAATGCTTGGCTTCAGCAGTAATCCTTATCCTTATATGAAAAAGGCGGATTTCTATATTATGTCCTCAAGACATGAAGGATTCCCCACGATTATTGCCGAAGCTCTTATCCTCAACAAACCTATTTCTGCTACGGATATTTCCGGCATCAGAGATCTTCTGCAGGATGGAAAGCTTGGAAATATCACTGCAAATTCCGAAGAAGGAATCTATGAAGGAATGAAAAAGTTTCTTACGGATAAAGATATCACTGAAGAATATAAAAAACGAATTTCGGAAACAGAGCTTCCGTTTGTTCTGGAAAAATCTGTGGAACATCTTCAGAAAATAATTGACGAAGTATAAAAATATTGACGATGGCAGATTATTCAATCATTCAAAAAGACTTTTACCGGGAAAGCGGAAAGTGGCTTTCAACGTTTCAGATCTGGAAAAAATGCATCAATCCCAATCTTCACTTTGTTTACATTCTGAGAAAAGCACAGAAGTATCAGAAAACTCCTCTTTTGAATATTTTCTGGAGAATTGTACTAAGACATTACCAGATCAAATACGGTTTTCAGATTTATCCTGAAACGCAGATTGGTGAAGGTTTTTATTTAGGACATTTTGGAAGCCTTGTCATCAACCCGAAAACAGTGATCGGGAAAAACTGCAATATCGCTCATGGAGTCACTATAGGCCAGCAAAACCGCGGAAAAAATGAAGGATATCCGGTTATTGGAGATGAAGTCTGGATTGGTACCAATGCTGTCATTGTAGGAAATATCACGATCGGAAATGATGTATTGATTGTTCCCAATTCTTATGTCAATTTTGATGTTCCCTCCGGTTCTGTTGTCATTGGAAATCCTGCAAAAATAATCCCTACAGCAGATGCAACAAAGGATTATATCAACCGTAAGGTGTAGTAAACACAGTACTTATTGTAAAAATTCCGAATACATTTGAAAAGAGAGTAAATTTGTAGTTCTTCACATCATGGAAGCCACCCGAACCTAGCAACAGATTATATCTGATTGAAATTCAAAGAACTGAGCTGTTATGACGGTTCCACACAATACTTGAAATCAAACAGATCAAATTCCTTATCAACGCTCAACTTACGCAACAGCTACTTTTCTGTTAATAAGATAGGCAATTAATACATTAGGAACCCAGCACAACCACGCTACAGCAATATAGGAATCTGTAGGATTTCCTGTAATATTTTTCAGCAAAGGAAACCACAACCTCAACGTTACAGCAGCAAAGGTACAGGCATAACTGTAAGTCATCAATTGCTGATGTCTGATGATATCACCTTTTCTGATTTCTACCAAGGCAGCGAGAGTTGTTATGAACCAGATCAATCCCAAACATATAAACCCAATTGCTGAAACCAGACCTCCATTGGCATAAAACCCCATATAAATAGCTGAGACAGAACTTATCATCACAGCAATTACGTAAAAAGTACCAATGATCCGATGAATCTTCAGGTATTTATTCCGGAATGAACTTCCAAACTGACGCCAGCCTATAAAAAGAGCAAGTCCTCCAAAGGTAATGTGGGCAAAAAATGCTGTTGTCCAAATCATGCTGTGGAGTAATTCGGGAGATTTTGAACCCAGAAAAGTATTTTTAGATTCAACGAAAGCATAAATAAGAGGATAGGCTCCGATCAGCAAAGCCAGTACACCCATCACTACAAATAATAATTTTTTCATAATACCTTATTTCTTTTTTCTGTAAAAATGAGGAATATAAAAGCATCGATTGTCCCAAAATGAAAGGTGGAACATATTTGTAAACCATTATGATTAAACGATATATCTTATCATCAGACCAATCATCACATCTCAATCTCTATGCTTTGGCTCTTTAAAAAATCTCTGGGCGAACAGTTCATATACTTTTTAAAATTCCGGTTAAACGACGTTTTAGAATTAAATCCACTCTCAAATGCTAATGAAAGAATGGTATATTTTCTGTTTTCAGGAAGTACTGCTATCCTTTTAAATTCTTCAATCCTCTGACGATTGATATAATCATAAAAATTTTTATTTTCAATCGAATTAATTGCCTGAGAGAGTATATTAGGATGAACTTTCAGTAATTCGGCAGTATGATTCAGATTCAGCTCAGGATCTTTATAAAGCCTTTCTTTCTCCATTTGATAAACAAGCTTTTCATAAACAGCTATGATCACCTCCTCTCCCGGAGAATTCTTCTGATACTTTACCGCTTCATTATCCATCTCTACTCCATTTACATTGACTTCTATTACAGGTAAGTTCAGAATTCCAACACGGCTGATCCCAAAATATGCGGCGGCAACGATAAACAGAACAACGATGAAAAAAATAAGAATATCATTTCTGATCATCACGGCAATCCATATCAAAGCTAATCCGGCAATAAGATAATACAGCCATTTAAGATTAATTTTCTCTGTATTTGAAAATTGGTCAGTAATTTCTCTTGTATACCTTCTGACGGCAAAAAAACTTAATGCAATATATACTATTCCGGATAGTATCATCATATATTTGAGAATACTGCTTATCATTTTGTATTGGCTGCTTCCGCTTTGATAAATGGCAAGCCTGTCCCATGGAGACAAAATCAATAATTTGAACAGCATTACCAAGACGATCAAAATAGGAACAAAGTGCAGAAACCAGATCTTGTTGCCCGGTGCTTTTCCTGTAACACACAAAACATACAGATATAACATTGGGCCATGAATAAAGGGAAAGATAACTTCATAGCCCAGAAAATAAGGAAACTTTATATAGCTGCCGGAAAAAAATAACAAAAATAAAATAAGATGTATTCCTATAATCAGAAACCATGCTGCCAGAATATAATCAGCCATTATCTTCTTACGTTTCCCTGCAATCAGAAATGAAGAGAAACAGGCAATGAATACTCCTGCCAGATAAAAAGCCGATGGTAAAGACTGCAGACCAAAATCAGACATTAGATAGATAAATTAATCAGAGCTTTAAATTATTTATTTTTTGACATATACAAAGTCTTTTTATTAACTATTTCAGCAAAAACAATTCATATTGCCTCAAGAATTAAGAATATTTTAATTCATAAATCACAAATTTTAAATTATACTTCGTAATTTTATCCTGCTTTTTAAACGTTTGGATTTCCTCAATAGCTGTACTACAAATAATATTGGAATAGTGAATATGATTTTAAGCATATTTTAATATTAAACTTTGTTAAAAGTGATTTATTATTTAACAAAAATTATATTTTTGCATAATTATTGATTTGATCTATTGATTTTGGAAATAATTTAAACGAAATAAATAATTACACATTTTAAAATTATGTCACAATCGTACGAGGTTATTTTCGAAAACAATAAAAAATGGGTAGAGTCCAAAGTAGCTGAAAATCCGGATTTCTTCCATGAACTTGCCAAAACTCAGCATCCGGATTATCTGTACATCGGCTGTTCAGATAGCCGGGCTACCGCAGAAGAGTTGATGGGAGCAAAACCCGGAGAAGTTTTTGTTTACAGAAACATCGCCAATGTTGTTAATACTTTAGATATGAGTTCCACAGCAGTTATTCAATACGCTGTAGAACATCTGAAAGTAAAACATATTATTGTCTGCGGACATTACAACTGTGGCGGTGTAAAAGCAGCGATGACACCTCAGGATCTGGGATTATTGAATCCATGGCTGAGAACCATTCGTGATGTGTACAGACTTCATCAGGCAGAACTGGATTCTATTGAGGATGAAAACAAGCGTTATGACAGACTTGTAGAACTCAATGTTCAGGAGCAGTGCATCAATGTGATCAAAATGGCCTGTGTACAGGAAAGATACATTTTAGAAGAGTATCCTATTGTTCACGGCTGGGTATTTGACCTTAGAACAGGTAAAATCATTGATCTGGAGATTGATTTTGAGAAAATCTTAAAAGATATCCAAAAGATCTATAATCTTACAGGTTCAGATTGGGTAATGAGCAGAAAGACTAAATAGTTTTTCTAAAAAGAAGGTAAAATGAAATTCTGGAGTATTATTGTATTAACGTTTTTTCTGAATTTTACAGCGCTGCCGGGCATTGCTGCGGTGGCGGGCTGGGATATTGCAAGAACGAATGTAATAATCAATGAAGAAGAGCCTCATTCTCACCCATCCTCATTCATTGTTTACGAAAAGACCATTCCGAAACCTTTAGATGTGTTCGATTATCTGAAGTTTTCAGAACCTGATGTTCAGGGTATGTCTTTTGTTCTGATTGATGATTCTTTTCATCTTTCACCTTTACTTACTATATTTTCTCCCCCTCCGGAAGCGTAACTCCTATAGTTAGATTTTTTTGATACCATTTCCATATCATTTTTGATATCGGAGACTCATGTACATTAAAAATTATTTTTTCTCAACTTTTTATAACTGACTTATTTAAAAAAAATAAGCCGGCTATACCTTACAGCTTCACATTATGAAAAAGACATCATTAATAGGAGGAATCAAGGAAAATTTTCCTTCAGGACTCGTGGTATTTTTAGTAGCACTTCCGTTGTGTTTAGGAATTGCTTTAGCATCAGGTGCTCCACCATTATCCGGTATTATTGCCGGTATCGTAGGCGGCCTGGTAGTAGGAACAATCAGTAATTCAAATATTTCAGTTTCCGGGCCCGCTGCAGGTCTGACAGCTATCGTTTTAACAGCAATTACAGATCTTGGCGCATTTGAACTTTTCCTTTGTGCAGGGATCATTGCAGGACTTATTCAATTGGTTTTAGGGTTTGTAAGAGCCGGAAGTATTTCCAACTATTTCCCTAATAATGTTATTGAAGGAATGCTGGCAGCCATAGGAATCATTATTATTTTAAAACAGATTCCGCATGCTTTAGGATTCGATAAAGATTATGAAGGCCATGAATCTATTTTTGATAACGGTTTAAACTTCGGATATTTTACAGAATTATTGGGAGCGATCCATCCGGGAGCCATTGTTATTACACTGGTTTCTGTAGCAATCCTTATCGCATGGGACAAAATCCATGTACTGAAAAGAATGAAAATGCTTCCGGGAGCGTTGGTTGCCGTAATTATAAGTATTCTTTTGAATCAACTCTTTAAGATGTCCGGAAGCTCTCTGGCTATCGAAACCCAGCATTTGGTTTCCTTGCCGGTTCCACAGTCTTTTGATGATTTTAAAAATCTGATCACGACTCCGGACTTTAATGGTTTCACTAATCCAAAAGTATGGATCGTAGGAGCAACAATTGCGATTGTGGCCTCTATTGAAACGTTACTTTGTATTGAAGCCTCAGACCGGTTAGACAGACAGAGAAGAATTACAGATACCAATCTTGAGCTTAAGGCCCAGGGAATCGGGAACCTTGTAAGTTCTTTTATTGGCGGACTTCCAATGACTTCTGTTGTGGTAAGAAGTTCTGCGAATGCCAATGCAGGGGCCACCTCAAAAATCTCGGCAATCATTCATGGAGTCTTCTTATTGATCTGTGTTCTCTCCATTCCTGTTGTTCTCAATTTAATTCCATTAGCTACACTGGCTGCGGTATTAATTTTAGTAGGATATAAACTGGCAAAGCCGGCTACGTTCAAACATTTCTGGCACTTAGGAAAATTCCAGTTTATTCCATTTGTAGCAACCGTTGTAGCTGTAGTGGCAACAGATCTGCTAAAAGGAGTAGGAATTGGTCTTGCCATCTCCGTTTTCTATATTCTTCAGGGAAATATGAAAAGAGCTTATTATTTAAGCAGAGAAAGATTGGATGACGCTGATGGAATCAATATCAAGCTTGCTGAAGAAGTATCATTTTTAAATAAGGCAGCCATCAAAAAAACTCTTAAAAATATAAAACCCAATTCTACAGTAATCATTGATGCAAGAAGTACATCCTATATTGCCACCGATGTACTGGAAATGATCCAGGATTTTGCCAATATCCGCGCAAAGGAACAAGACATCAATGTAGAACTGATAGGCTTTAAAACTTCATACAGAGATTACGAAAGAAGTCAGGATTCCCATATTCTTGTGACTCACAAAAGAGCCATGTAATCTCAATAATTAATTAATTTTTTTAACTTTAAATTTGAAAACAATAAAAAATATGAAAGCGCATACATACGAAACCCAGTCTACTATTACCCCTGAGAAAGCATTGGAATTCTTAAAAGAAGGAAACCAGAGATTTGTAAACAACCTTAAAGCAAACAGAGACCTTCTTGAACAAGTGAATGCAACACGTGAGGGGCAGTGGCCATTTGCAGTAGTTTTAAGCTGTATAGACAGCCGTACTTCTGCAGAACTTATCTTCGACCAGGGATTGGGAGACATCTTTAGTATCAGAATTGCCGGTAACTTTGTGAATCAGGACATTCTGGGATCCATGGAATTTGGTTGTAATGTTGCCGGTTCCAAGCTTATTGTAGTATTAGGACACACCAAATGCGGGGCGTTGAAAGGAGGCCTTGATGCCGCACAAATTGAAGGACTGGGAATGGATAACCTAAACCACCTTATCAACCATTTCAACCCGATTATCAATGAAATCATTGAAGAAAACGAAGAACGTTCATCAAAAAACAGCTCGCTTCTTGAAAGGCTTAATCAGCAAAACGTAAGAAGTGCGATTGAAGATATCCGTAAGCAAAGTTCAACACTTAAAAATCTTGAAACTGAGGGTAAAATTAAAATCGTGGGAGCCAATTATGACGTTGAAACAGGTGCAGTAACCTGGTTGTAAAAAGTAATATTTTTTTAAAATTCAATTATAATTTACAGAAAATGTCACCGGAATTCCGGTGGCATTTATTTTTTATCATATATCATCATAAAATAAGATAATTATAAACCTATCTTGTTAGTAGACTGTCTTAAACAGTAGTATATTTCATTTTAAAAAGAGTTTGCCTTCATTATCGGAAAATAATTATATATTGGTGCAATTGAAATAATATATTCAATAAACCATGACCACAAACTCAAAAGAATATGATTTTTCCAAAAGCAAAAAAAATAGCCAAAGACCTTGGATGGCATAAAACAAACAATAAGGTGTTCGGACTTTACAAAGGTTATTTTTTCAACGTTTCGGACGCAAGTATCATACACACTCCACAATTCAAATATGTTTCGGTAACAACCGGCAATTTAACGGAGGAGCAAAGACAACAAATCAAAACAGAGCTAACCACCAATAGAAAACGGTTAAAATTCACTCTCTTCGAAATCAGAGAAAATACCATTTATTTTAAATTCACTGAAAATTTAATGCCTACTAAGATAGAGACTGTTTATGCCCTTTTTGATTTTGTGGTTGATTTATTAAAAAAACTAAACATACCGGAGCAAAACAGATGTCATAGTTGTGAAACAAATGGAAAAATTACCTATTACAATCTGAACCATACCGGTATACTGCTTTGTGATGATTGTTTTAAACAGACAGATAATAAGTTCAATAAAGTTGAAAAAGAAAGAATTTCAAAAGAGAAAAACTATCTGACAGGATTTTTAGGGTCCGTTGTTTTCTCAGTTCCTGCCATTATACTTTGGGTTTTACTTGCAGTATATTTAGGAGGTATTTCCTCAGGAATGGCATTTGTTATCGCCCTTCTTGGTTTTTTAGGTTATGATTATTTCAAAGGATTTCGTGGAAAACTGACAAGATACATCATCTTCTTCACAAGCATTATAAGCATATTTGCAGCCAATATAATCACTGTAATCGCTTTATTGATAAAACAGGGATTCACCATTAACCAGGCAATATTGGAATTCCAAACAAACCCTGCAGCAAATGAAATATTTATGCAGAATATTATTCTATCCTTTTTATTATCATTTATTCCTTGGATGTGGATATTATTTATCAGGAAAGACGATCAATTAATTATAAAACCAGCAGAAAAATTTTAGTAGTACTCAAATAAATGACTGCCTTGTTTTTAAGACAGTCATTTATTCTATAAACTATATGGTAATTACAGTTTTTTCCCTCTGAGATTATTTCCCGTTAAAAGTGGACATCGTATTATTCAATCCGGCAAAAACAAAAGAAAGACTGGCCTTTGCAAAGGTTTCTATTCTTTCCGTAAGCTTTTCAGCTTCTTCTTCATTCCAGGTTCCTAATACATAGTCTACCTGTCTTCCGGCAGCAAAATCTGCAGAGATTCCAAAGCGAAGCCTGGCGTAGTTTTGAGTCTGCAATACTTCATTGATATTTTTAAGTCCGTTATGACCCGCATCAGATCCTTTTCCTTTCAATCTTAAAGTTCCGAAAGGAAGGGCAAGGTCATCGGTAACAATGAGCACATTCTCCAAAGGAATGTTTTCTTTCTGCATCCAGTACTTCACAGCATTTCCCGAAAGATTCATATAAGTATCAGGTTTAAGGACAAAAACTTTTCTTCCTTTATGTTTTCCTTCTGCCAGCCAGCCAAAATTGGAGGTATTGAATGATGCTTCAAGGGTTTCCGCTATTTTCTCAGCTACTTTAAATCCTATATTATGTCGTGTATTTTCATATTCAGAGCCTTTATTACCAAGCCCCACAATTAAATATTTCATCAGAAATTTTTTGCAAAATTAAGGTATAAAAAATAAAAAACTCAATCTTAGGAAAGATTGAGTTTGAATATTGTTAAAAAAATTCTTCTATTGTGGTTTATAGATGTAATTAACGCCATATCCTTTTGTCATGTAAGTCTGAGGATCATAAACGTAATTGGTACTCTTTACAACCGGTGTTGGAATTGGCGGCGTAAGATCTGTTACCGACCATCTCTTAGGGTTGTTCGGAGACAAGATAAGGCTTTCTTTATCATTGATTATTGTAGATAATAATCTTGAAATTTTATATACATGCGGTAACAATGTGAATGGGCTTACCTGCTCATCATATGCGTAGTATTCGTAGCTGTATTTACCGGTAACAGCACCAAATGCACCTCCTGTCATTGTTCCGTAGTGTCTTACTACTTTAGAAACATTATCTCCTACGTAAGTATAAGCTGTCTTAGAATAATCGGTGAAATTAAGTGGGGCCCCGGGAACATCCGGACCGTTTCTCATAATGATTGAATCCAGTTTTCCTGTCGCAGTGCTATACTTAACCTGATAAGATGTTTTCTCTTTTCTCAACAAAGTCTGTGGTCCCGGAGGATCTCCAGGTATTACAGGTGGAGGTCTTCTGAAAATAGAACGGTTTTCAGAAATCGTCTGAAGTTTGCTGTTGTTTCCGTAAGAGAATAATTGAGTGTAGGATACACTGTCTTTATCCAGTTTCCCGTTTCCGTCCAGATCAAGGAAACCATTAAAATTAATCTGGCTGATTTTATCGCCACTGTACATAATATCAGTGATAGAAGCACTGTCTGTGATTACTTTAGTCACGAGAAGCCCGCTATAACGATATTCTGCGATGGTATCTTTATCTGTAATTTCTCTGTATAATGCTCTGGGACCGCTTAACCCTCCTGTTTCGTTAAGATCCAGCAAAGGATTTCCATCCTCATCCAGCATATCCTTGCAGGAATGTACTGAGGAGAAACCTGCGATCAGTAAAATAAAATAGAAAATTTGCTTCATTTCCTTGTAATTGATTATTTTTTTGACAAATATAATTTTTTTTTGCCTAAAACTTGTAATATTATTTATATTCTGGTAAGATTAATAGCTATATTTCTACTATAAATTTTTATAGGTAAAAATTGTATTCTGATTTTTCTCAACAACCACATACCCCTGATTATCATAAGAATAGCTTTGAGCCGTATTAACAGGCGCAGCCGGTGATGGTAATTCTATAAACATAGAGGTGGGATTATTCGGAGATATTTTATAGAATTGTGCCGGATTGATCAGACTTCGGGTGATGAAATATACTGATGGCAAGGTAGAATACGGGCTTTTCTGACTATCATAGTTCTGGAAACTATACTTGCTTATTACGGCCGTACTCATATTCGGGTTTCCGTTGATATCCAGCAGACCTTTGGAACAAACAACCTGAATAACATTATCACCATTGTACACAAAACTGTAGTCAATAAATCTGTTATAGGCACTGATTCCTCCTTCTTTTCTCTTCTCAAGAATTTTGGTAAGCTTATTGGTCGTTGCACTATAGGTAAATGCATAGTCACTTACAACAGATACAGAAGGCGTTGCTCCCGTGGCTGTAGAAGTAGCATTATAAATCTTTTTACCTGTAGCATCAGGAACAATATTAAATTCATACGTGAGGCTGGATGCAGCTGAACTTACATATTTAACTTTAGTGATATTTTTATTGGTGTATGTTACCGTTGCTGTATAATAAGCACTTCCGCTAAAAGACTCATCTTTGGATACTGCAGTCTGCAGATCTCCGGTTACCGCTGTAGTAGCATATTCCTCCTGAGAAACATTATTCGAACTAACCTTCGATAAAATCTTTTTAGGAGGTGGCCCGTCATCCGGATTCGGGATGGATTCTGTGGGATCAGAGGTAGTAGTACATGCTGTCAGCAGCCCAAGAAAAGCAATACCGGCAAACATTTTAAAAAAATAGTTTTTTACCATATAGAATTTTTTTAGCTTGTCCAAATATAATTCAATTTTTGATAATACACTTTACTTTATCTGAACAAATTCACAAGAAATAGAGTTAATAAACAAAAAAAATCTAAAAACATAACGTTTTTAGATTTCCTATTATTGTATGATCGTGAAAATTAATAAGGCTGCAATATGGATGTCGTCAAAACAGACTGCGACATATCACTGTTGAGAAAAGCTGTATCCACCGCTGTTCCTATTCCAAGTACTGTTCCTGCAATAGCCCTTTTTATACAGGCTACTTTAACGGAATACTGATTTTGGGGAGTAAGATTGGTAAGAGTAGCATTAAGGTTAAAAATCTTATAAGCACCGCTGTCCCCCAATAACACATCCGTTCTCACTGCTCTAAGGGCATCATTTATAAAAACACCACAGGCAAAACTTGCAGAATTTGTACCTGTCTTCTGAACAGTGGTCTGAAATGAAAAAGTAGCTTTGTTTGTACCGTTGGTAACAGAAAATGTATCTACTGTTCCTGGGATTACAGTCCAGCCTCCCGTCAGAGGATCTCCATTACCATAGGGGCTGGTAGCACCACTGGCACCAGAAAAGCTGATTCCGGTTTTATCCGCAACGGTGTTGATAGAAAAAAGAGACATACTTCCCTGCCCGTCAGCAATTTTAATAGCTTTCCAGTCATTTGTACCTAAATCTGCATTATTGTGAAATATATCACCAGCTGTACCGGCGGAACCTTTCAGTAAATCAGTGCCTCCTGTTCTTAATTCTTTTCCTACGTTAAGATCTCCGTTCACATCCAGCATATTAGTCGGATTAGGAGTATTAATACCCACCTGGGCATTTGTTGCAGCTGCTAACAAAAGAGATGTAACAAATAATATTTTTTTCATAATCCTTCTTAATTTATAATCGTGTTAAATACTTCCGGAACTTCATACACATCTATTTTAAGGGAAGACTGTGAAATAAAGCTGTTGATATTGCTATACACATAGTTCCAATGGTAAGTTTATTTCCTGTACCTGAAGCACCATAGGAACCTAGTCTTGTACATGCAACACTTACCGTATGGTCTCCTTTGGAAAGATTGTCTACAATCCCGATCTGAGTATGAGTAAGGAAAGGATATGACGTAGTAATGGCTTTCAAATTTCGCTGTCTCAGGTTGACCAGTTTGTCATCCACAAAAATTCCGCAAGCATAGTCTATAGAGTTGTCTGTACTTCCTGCCGCCCCAAAATCTGCCTGTACAACAGTTTCAAACTGAAAATAAGCTTTACTTTGGGTACTGAATACACTGATTACATGTGAAAGCCCGTCTATTTTCTTGAAGTTCGTAAGAGTACTATATTGTTTTCCCTGTGTAAATGTTCCTCCTCTCGAAGTCATGCTTACCGAAGAGTTTTCGGAAGAGGTAAAGGTAATTCCTGTATTATCCGAGAATGAGTTGTTATAAATCAGGTAAAATTTATTAGGTTCGTATTCAGGAATCCGAAGTGATTTCCACATCGGTGGAAAACCTTCCCCCTGAGAAACCAGTATCTGGTCATTATTTCCATGAAAAACAGAATTATCAGCAGAATTAAAAACCCCTATTTTATTTCTGAAATTCACATCTCCGTTTACGTCAAGTTTTGCTTTTGGGGACTCTGTTTTTATTCCTACCTGCGCTGTTGCCAAAAGACTTATGCTAAAAAGCAGTGTTGATAATAGTTGTTTCATCATTAGTTGTTTTTATAGCTCACATATTCGATAACATCCATTTTCATGGTAGATTCCAGAGTAAATGCACTGGAAGCTCCATTTGAAGACTGCACATTACGTCCGATCGCAAATTGCGAAGCAGTGCTTGAAGTATCAATCTTTCTGCATGCAATGTCAATATTATGAACACCTACAGGAACATTCTGCTCAGTATAGTTAAGGGTAAAGATATAATCCTGAAGTCCGGCTTTTCCGCTGTTATTATTGGAAGCGATTCTATCCGGGCGTACGGCTACCAGTGCTCCGTTTCTGAAAACACCGCAGGTAAATCTGACATTTTGTATTGTAGTAGCTGTGGAAGCCTTCATCTCAATACCGGTCTGGAACTGGTAAGTAAGCCTGTTCCTCCCGTTTTTGATGGTAAAAGTATTGCTAAGCCCGTCTATTTTTTTCCAATTCCCTTTTGTGATATCAGAAATGTTATCCCCAACTTTGTTGGTGTAGATACCATCACCGGCAACACCGTCCGTAAGTGAAATAATACCCGTTTGATCCGACGACAGATAAGAATTAATCAGCTTATACTGTCCCTCTTCCATAAAGGAAACATTCAAAGATTTCCACACAGGAGGCAAACCCTCGCCCTGAGAAACCAAAACCTGGCCGTTTAACCCGGCCTCTCCAGCCTGAGTTGAAGTACCTCCTACTCTAAGTTCTTTTCTTAAGGTGGTTTTTCCGTTTACGTCAAGAACGGATTTAGGCTTTGCAGTACCGATTCCCACCTGTGCGTTGGCATAGATTGAAAGAAGTCCAGCCACGCAGCAATGTATTATTGTTTTCATAATTAAGGACTGCAAAGTTACACAACGAAGTCCAAAAAATTCCAGTTATACATCTATAAACCTATAGAAATAAACACATTACAGAATAGAATTAATCACACATAAAAGTAGAATTATTTCTACATAACTCCACTTTTCATAACTCAAAAAAACATTTAACGTCTCAAACCCTTACTGTACGGGGATTTACAGAATTTTTTTAATCATTGAAAAGTGATTTTAAATGCTCAAAAACCGCCTTAATTCTCTTTAACAGGAATATTACAATATAAAAACATGATAAGAATCACAAAAAAACGTGTAAAAAATTAAGTTTTTTACACGTTTCTAATAATTTTTATGATATTATTTCCAGTAACCAGGAATTAAAATTTAATCATGTTCAATGATTGCTTTCAACAAAAGATTAACCTCATCTACATTTTTAACTTTTTCTTTTCTCATCATTAACTGATTACCTTCTTTTCCGGACTTTTCTTTAAGCTGGGCCTCAGAAGGATTCCGGGTCAGATAATTAATAATATGTCTGAATCTGTCTGTCTGATAAAACTTATCCTGAGGATTCCCCGGGAAGTAGCCTAAAAATACTCCGTTTTTCATGACAATCTTTTCAAAACCAATTTCAGCAGCAAGCCATTTCAGGGAAACACTTTTTAAGAGATTGACAGCTTCTTTCGGCAAAGCTCCAAAACGGTCAATCAGCTCCAGTTCAAACTGATGAAGATCTGCTTCGTTGGTAATTTCAGCAATTTTTTGATACAGGAGCAGCCTTTCTTCAGTATTGGAAATATAGAAATCCGGCAGCATCAACTCTAAATCAGTATCAATATTGACATCCTTTACAGATTTGAAAAGCTTTTGTCTGTCTTCTTCATTTTCAAAAAGACTTTCAAAATCAGCATCATCTTTCAGCTCTTCCAAAGCTTCCTGCATTAGCTTCTGATAAGTTTCGAACCCCATTTCATTGATGAACCCGCTCTGTTCGGCACCCAGAAGATCACCGGCACCACGGATTTCCAGATCTTTCATCGCAATCTGGAAACCACTTCCGAGATCTGAAAACTGCTCAATAGCTTCCAGACGTTTTCTGGCATCGGAGGTCATCATATCATAAGGAGGAGTGATCAGATAACAGAATGCTTTTCTGTTGCTTCGCCCTACCCTTCCTCTCATCTGATGCAGATCCGCCATCCCAAACCGATGTGCATCATTGATAAAAATAGTATTGGCATTCGGCACATCTACCCCACTTTCTACAATGGTAGTGGATACAAGAACATCATACTTACCTTCCATAAAATCCAGAACATTCTTTTCAAGCTGTTTTCCTTCCATCTGCCCATGTCCTGTAATTACTCTCGCATCAGGAACCAGCCTTTGAATAAGCCCTGCAATATCTTTCAGGTTTTCGATTCTGTTATTGATAAAATATACCTGGCCATCTCTCTGCAGCTCGTAAGAAACCGCATCACGAAGTGTTTCTTCATTGAATCCTATTAACTGTGTATCCACAGGCTGCCTGTTCGGCGGCGGTGTTTTGATAACGGATAAATCCCTCGCTGCCATCAATGAGAACTGCAGAGTCCTCGGAATAGGAGTGGCTGTAAGGGTAAGGGTATCAACATTATTCTTCAGCGTTTTCAATTTATCTTTTACTGAAACTCCGAATTTATGTTCTTCATCAATAATCAATAAACCAAGATCTTTAAATTTCACAGAACTGCTTACCAACTGATGTGTTCCGATGATGATATCTACTTTTCCGTTCTTTAAAGCCTCTAAAGTCTCAGATTTCTGCTTGGCTGTCCTGAATCTGTTGACATAAGCAACATTTACCGGAAAATCTTTTAGCCTTTCTTTAAAACTTCTGTAATGCTGAAAAGCAAGAATGGTTGTAGGCACTAATACTGCAACCTGTTTTCCGTCCGTAGCCGCTTTAAATGCCGCCCTGATTGCAACTTCCGTTTTACCGAAACCTACATCTCCGCACACAAGCCTGTCCATTACCGTATCAGCTTCCATATCTCTCTTTACATCTACGGTAGCCTTTTCCTGATCCGGAGTATCTTCATAAATAAAGCTGGCTTCCAGCTCATTCTGCAGATAGGAATCCGGAGTATACGCAAACCCTTTTGCCGTTTTTCTCTGGGCATACAACTGAATAAGGTCAAAAGCAATCTGCTTTACCTTCGCTTTTGTTTTCTGTTTTAAAGATTTCCACGTCGGAGATCCCAGTTTACTCAGAACGATCTCTTTTCCATCCGGCCCATTATATTTTGAGATCTTATGTAAAGAGTGAATACTTACATATAATAAGTCTCCGTTTTTATAGGTCAGTTTGAAACATTCCTGAATCTTTCCGTCATTGTTCACTTTCACCAATCCCATAAACTTCCCGATTCCATGATCGATATGAGCAATATAATCCCCGATTTTCAGAGACATCAGGTCTTTCAGGGTAAGCTGTTCAGATTTTGCAAAAGTATTTTTCGTTTTATATCTCTGGTAACGGTCAAAGATCTGATGATCCGTATAAACCAGCAGTTTGTGCCCATTATCGACAAATCCTTCATGCAGTTCGGACCTAAAACTTTTAAATGGGAGCTCATGCTCAAGTTCTTCAAAAATAGACTCCAGCCTTTCTTTCTGCTTTTCTGTTGAAAAGGAAATCCAGGTATCAAATCCGTCATTCTGCTTTTCTTCAATATCTTCGATCAGCAGTTCAAAGTTTTTATGAAAAGAAGGCTGTGGAAGCTGTTCCATTTTTACTTCGGTTACTTCTTTCAATCCGTCAATAACTATTCCTCCAAAATCAACCGTTTTGAATTTTTTATAATCGAACAAAAACTCCTGATCGGAAATAAAAAGTTCCTGCGGAGTCCTGTGAGCAATATCTTTACTTAAACTATCATATTTTTCCAGAGACTTTTCGTAGAACGTTCTTATCTTCTGCATTCCCACCATTCCGTTTCTGGAAATTACAAAACTTTCCGCAGGCAATAACTGCAGCAAAGAAACTCTTGTTCCCGTCACTGAAAAGTTCATATTGGACACCAGCTGAAAATCTTTTACTTTATCTACCGAAAGCTGGGTCTCGATATCAAAGGTTTTAATACTTTCCACTTCATTACCGAAGAAAGTAATTCTGTACGGCTTTTCATATGAATAGGAAAAGACATCTACAATTCCTCCTCTTACAGAAAACTCTCCCGGTTCTGAAACGAAATCAGCCTGCTGGAAATGATAATGATTAAGCAGTTCATCCACAAAATCAAAATCAAGCTGATCCCCAACTTTTATATGATGAGAAATTGCTTTAAAATCTTCCTTTTTCAATACCTTTTCAGATAAAGCTCCTGCATAGGCAACAATCACTTTCGGAGATCTTCCGGAATTTATTTTATTGAGGACCTCCGTTCTTAAAACCAGATTCGCATTCTGTGTTTTTTCTACCTGGTAAGGTTCAAGGTGGGTTGCCGGAAAGTATAACACTTTATCCTTACCCAAAAGATCCTCCATCTCCGTATTGGCATACAAAGCATCCTCCTTATCATCTACCAGATAAAGAATATTTTTCTTCTGAACCAAAAATAGCTCCGCCACAAAAATAGAAACTGAGGATCCGGCACTTCCTTTTACGGCAATATGCTGATTGTTTTCTAAGTGGGTAAAAATTTCTTTTCCAAACTCTTTCTGCATAAGGTCTGGAAGGAACTTTTCATTGATGGATTTTAACTGCATAAATAAGTAATGGTATAAACGACAAAGCGATTTCGGGAGTTTTCCGAAACCGTTTATGATATACAAAGGTACGCATATTTTTTATCTTCCTCTAAAAAACGAAAAGACTGATAGTTTAAAATGAAGGACTTAGCACCACAATTCTTAATTTTTTACAATTTTATTTAATAACCTGTTAAAAAAAATCAACTATTTTCTCCGTGGCATAGAGTTTGGCTTTTAAGCTATAACCAAACATTTAAGAATAATATTATGAAAAAAGCAATTAAAATCTTAGGAGTTATGATGCTGTTGGTATTTACAGCATTATCTTTTTCGTCGTGCAGTAAAGATGATGATCCGGTGAACAATGAATTTTTCGCAGGAACTTATAAAGGAAAAGTTTCTTATAATGACGGAGGATCCACCAATATCAGCACAGATGACGGAAGTGTATTTGTAACAAAGATTGCCAGCGGTACCAAATATAATTTTGCTTTCTCCAACAGTATTCCGGATCTTAACGGAATAGAGTTTAATCAGGAAGGAGATCATACCCTTGTTATGGTTGGATCCACAGCAACTTCTTACATAAGAATTGATAACAATGTCTTAAAAATCCTATACGCAAAGGATGGTAAAACGTGGACAGCCAACTGTACGCGCTAGCCATGTCTATTTATATATTATGCAAGCCTGTTTCCATTTCCGGAGACAGGCTTTTTCATTGTAAATGAAGTGTTTTAATTTTTTTTTAAGCTGTAATAAACTTTAGTTAAGTTTGAGAATCCCCGTTTTTTTGCCTGCTTTTTGTATATCTTTATTCAACAAAAAACAAACAATAATTCTTATGAAAAAATTCTTATCTGCAATGTCTTTGATCCTGGGATTAGGACTTGCTACTGCTCAGCAGACTGCTCCCGCTAAAAGTGCTCCAGCGCACCCGCCTGTAAAAGCAACTACAGCTGCAAAACCAGCTCAAGTGAAAGCTGCCCAACCAGCAATGGATGCAAAAGCAGCTAAGCCTGCACAACCGGCTGCCAAAATGAAAAAGGACGGTACTCCGGATAAGAGATATAAAGAAAACAAACACCTGAAAAAAGACGGCACTCCTGATAAAAGGTACAAAGCAAACAAATAAGCATAACATTAACATATAGTTGTTATTTTCATAATCAAATTTCGAAAAGCCGGTGGAACCTGTTCCATCGGTTTTTTTATGTGAACCTTCACAAAAATCATTTCATATTCTCTACTTATTTATAAATTTGACCCATGTTAAACTTCTTCAAGAAAAATGCAGCGCTGATCTGGGCAAAAAAACACGTCCAAAAAGCAGAGGATTTCAAAAAAAATGCTGAGAAAAACCAGGAAGACTTACTCCTTTCTCTGGTGAATACTGCTCAAAAAACACTTTTCGGGCGGGAACATGATTTTGAAAATATTCATTCTGTAAAAGAATTTCAGGACAGAGTTCCTGTAGCTGATTATGAAGATCTGAAACCTTATATTGAAAGGGTAAAAAAAGGACAGGCTAATATTCTATGGACAGAAACTCCGGAGTATTTTGCCAAAACTTCAGGAACCACTTCCGGTTCTAAGTACATTCCGATCTCCAAAGAAGGAATGCCGTTTCAGATTGCCGGAGCTCAAAGCGCCTTATTTCATTATATCAGCAGAAAAAACAATGCTGATTTCGTGAATGGGAAAATGATTTTTCTTCAGGGCAGCCCGGAACTGGAAGAAGTATTTGGGATAAAAACAGGAAGACTTTCCGGTATTGTAGCCCATCATATTCCTAATTATCTTCAGAAAAACCGTCTGCCAAGTTGGGAAACCAATATTATGGAAGACTGGGAGTCTAAGGTAGATAAAATTATTGAAGAAACGGAACATGAAAACATGACGCTGATCTCAGGAATTCCGCCATGGCTGATCATGTATTTTGAGAAACTGACAGAGAAACATGGTAAAAAGATCAAACAGCTTTTCCCTAATCTTCAGCTTATTGTAACCGGAGGTGTTAATTACGAACCTTACCGTGATAAAATGGAGGAGCTATTGGGAGGTAAAGTAGATATTGTTCAGACCTTTCCAGCTTCTGAAGGTTTTTTTGCTTTCCAGGATAATTATACTCAAGAAGGATTACTATTATTAACCAATCACGGGATTTTCTATGAATTTATTCCTTTGGAAGAATACGGTAAGCCCGGAGCAAGGCGATTAACTTTAAAAGAAGTTGAGCTTCATAAAGATTACGCATTAATTCTTACGACCAATTCCGGTTTGTGGGCCTATTCTATAGGAGATGTTGTAAGATTTATCAGCAAAGATCCCTACAGGGTTTTGGTAAGTGGAAGAACAAAACATTTTACTTCTGCATTTGGAGAGCACGTGATTGCTTTTGAAGTAGAGGAAGCAATGAAAGCTGCCCTTGAAAAATATCCGGCACAGATCACAGAATTCCATCTGGCTCCGCAGGTAAATCCGGCTGAAGGACTTCCCTATCACGAATGGCTGATTGAATTTGAAAAAGAACCTGAGCAATCAGAAGCATTCAGGGACGAACTTGATCTACAGCTTCGTAAAAGAAACACTTACTATGATGATTTGATTTCAGGGAATATTTTACAGAAATTGCAGATTACGAGACTTAAGAAAGGAGCATTTCATGAATATGCCAAATCCCAGGGAAAATTAGGGGGCCAGAATAAGACACCAAGATTGGCTAATGACAGAAAGATTGCAGATTTATTGGGAATTTACAAATTTTAATCATATTTTTTCAATTCCAAAAACGTATATTCAAAAAAAATTATAAATTTGAAAAACTAAAAGAAAATAATGAAAGCATCTGTACTGTTGAAATCATCTTTACTAACATCTTTATTTGTTATTACATCTTGTGCTACTACAAAATACAGCGAAGATATTTCAAAAAACAACTACTCTAATCTTGAAGCCGGAAAAATATATAAAGTAACGATGAGAGATGGCTCACCAAAGCAGACCATCTTATTCAGAAACGTTGTTGGTGAAAATCTGGTAGGTACAGCCGGTAAAAAAGACAGTACAGAAGTAATTATTCCTAAAGCCAATGTGGCTGCTGTAAAAGACAGAAGAAAGGCAAGAATTGCTGCAGGAGCTACCATCATTGGCGCAGCAGGTGTTGCCGCTATCGTACTAAGTTCTACAAGAGCTGACTAAAATAGATATTATCTTTTGAGACTTATTTAATATATCTTTCAAAAACTGACATATAAATGGCCCTAAATAAATTTTTAGGGCTATTTTTGTTCATGATTTCCTTTACCCCGTTACAAACATTACAAAATGTTGAATTCAGAAATCTTCTCACCGGGAGATTTTTTATTGTTTTAGCTTTCAGAATGCTTGCCACTTTATTAGGATGGTGGGTGTATCAATTAACAAAAGATCCTTTTTCCATAGGCCTTATCGGACTTTCTGAGGTAATTCCTGCGGTAAGCTGTGCCCTGTATGCCGGACATGTTATTGACATGAATGAAAAAAAGAGGCTGCTCCTTATTTGTAATTATGCTTATATTTTTCTGATCGGGCTTCTGCTGATTCCTGCATTCTTTAATGTGGAAATGCACTTTACAGGTCATCAGATTACCTATTATATTTATGGCGTTATTTTTTTCACAGGGATAGCAAGAGCCTTTATCGGTCCTATTGTTCCTTCCATGATTCCTAAAATCGTAAAGAAAGAAAACCTTCCGAATGCAGTAACCTTAAACCAGGCAACTTTCCTGATATCTTCAGTTTGCGGCCACGCTATTGGCGGTGTTCTTATTGGGTTTATCGGGGTAAAATGGACCCTGGTTGCTATTTTAACATTAATATTTGTTGCGTCGTTATTCTTCTGGCAGCTTCACAAACAGCATTCTGAATATAAAAAGGAAACAGTAAATGTAGTGGAAAGTATGCGTGAAGGGATTTCGTATATTTTTAAAACCAAAGAGATTCTGGGAGCGCTGTGCCTTGATATGTTTGCCGTACTTTTCGGTGGTGCGGTAGCCATGATCCCTGTATTTGCGACTGATATTTTACAGTCGGGTGCTGAAGGTTTCGGCTTACTGAACGCTGCTTCAGATATTGGCTCCATGTGTATTATTACTATTTTGTCTATTGTTCCTCTTCGGAAAAATCAAGGGAAAATACTTCTTGCGGTTGTTACCGGATTCGGACTATGTATTATTGGATTCGGGTTATCAAAACTATACTGGCTGTCTTTTATGTTTCTGGTGATGAGCGGAATGCTGGATGGGATTTCTGTTGTTATCCGCGGTACCATTGTTCAGCTAAAAACGCCTGATCATATCAGAGGACGTGTTCTGAGTGTGAACTCCATTTTCATTATGTCCAGCAATGAAATGGGACAGTTCGAAAGCGGGCTTATGGCCAAATTACTGGGAGTAGTACGCTCTGTTGTATTTGGCGGCTGTATGACTGTTTTAGTTGCAATGCTTGTAGGAAGCACCAATCCTAAATTGAGAAAGATGCAATATTAACTTATTGTTTACCAGCCTATTTAAAATCGGATATTAAAAAAATCAAAATCCGAAATACTTAAAATCAGAATAGAACGTTTTCTATTCTGATTTTTGTTTTATACTTGTTTTTTAAAAAATTATTAAAGAATTCAATCTCAAATATTTATTAAAACCGCTCATATATTTGCGATCTATGCATTATTGAATCCCAAAAATAAAATACCACATTTAAAACCAATACATTACTTTCATTAAATATATCCTAAAATCTTTAATTTAACGTTAATAATTTTTTATATTTGCTTCATAAAATATCCCCCTATGACTAAACTTTTACTAATTTTGAGTTTTCTCGTGACAGGTTCTCTGATGAATGCTCAATTTTTTTCAGATCAAACCTTACAACAAGCTGTTTTACAATTCGATAACGCTAAAACAGAAAACGATTACGATATGCTATTTTCCAGATTTTCAGAAGCTAAAACTTCAGATAAATGGCAGGCTAATTATTATGCAGCAGCAGCATTGTATCTTAAAACGAATTTCCTTTTAAATAACAGTCCAAACAGCCCTCTTGGAGAGCCTAATGAGACTGCAAGAAAACTGGCCATGCAATCCCTTGCTTCTGAAAAGAACAATGGAGAAGTAAATCTTCTTCTTGCGCTTATTCATTTTCAGAAAATCAGAATAAAAACAGCGGCAGATCCACAAAAGGAATTAAAAACCGTGGCAGGTTTCATGAATAAGGCAGAAACAACTTTAAAGAACAATCCAAGACTTTCCTTTCTAAAAGCTGAAATTGCTGAAAAGCAGGGAAACAAGACTGAAGCTATAAAGCTATATCAAAAAGCAGCCAAAGAATTTGAAACATCAGGCATTGCATCCAGTTCACCCAACTGGGGAAAACAACTGATCGGAACAAATTAACAATAAGTAAAATGCATGATCTCCTGAGCTAATTGGGACGATCAGTTTTTTTGTTATGAAAGATTTCGAAATTATCAGATAAAAAGAGCATTTTTAGTAATTAAACAGTTTTAATATTTGTTTTTAAAAATTAATTCTCATGAAAAAAACATTACTTGTTTTCTTAATCATATTTTCACATATTTTATTTGCCCAGTCAGATTGTGGTACTGCAATGGCGGTCTGCGGTAACTCTGACATTTCATATACACCAGGCGGACACGGAGACATTGCGGAAGATCTGGGCGGATGTTTAACTTCTGACGAAAAGTACTCGGTATGGTATTCTTTTACGATAGCTACAGGCGGAACCCTTACCTTTGAAATCATCCCTAACGACCAGAGTGATGATTATGACTTTGGTGTTTATGGGCCTGACAAATCCTGCTCAAACCTTGGTACCCCAATACGTTGTTCCTATTCCGGACTAAGTGGGAATACAGGTCTTAACATGACCTCTACAGATCTTAGTGAAACCGCTACAGGAGACAAATGGGTAAAATACATGGATGTATTGCCTGGCCAGACTTACTATATCATTGTGAATAACCACAGAGAAACAGCTAACGGATTCAAATTATCATGGGGCGGAACGGCTACTTTATCGTCTCCGTTCACCGATCCGAATATACAGCCTCACCCATTTGTACCTCCGGGAATTCCAGGGGCTAACCCTAATGACCCAAGAGAAGTAATCATATGTTCTAATCCGGCGACTTTTGATTTTGCATCGTTATCAGCAGGAATTCTTAACGGCAATCCAAATTTCAGCATCAGCTATCATACAAGTCAAAATGATGCCTTAACCGGCAACAACCCTCTTGTTGGTCCTCAAACGGTTACTCCTGTTGGTGTTTATTTCTACAGTATCAATTATACTGACCCGACAAACCCTAACAGCCCTATTAATAAATGCAGACAGACCGGTAAATTTAAATTTAAAGATGGTACCATCAAGGCAACAGACGTAACGTTAACAAGCTGTAACAATAATAATGCAGGTACGGCAACTTATGACCTTACGACTGCAGATGTTTTCCCTGACCCTACCGCAACCAAGAAATATTATTATACTTTATACGATCTGAATAACTCAATTAATGAGATTACCAACATCTATCAGTTTGTTTCCGCAGAGGGTAAAATATATGTAAAAGTAACTTCTGTATTCGGATGTAGTGATATTGCAGAAATTACCCTTAAATTCTATCCGCAAATTATTGCAAAAGATGCAGAATTAAGATCATGCTTTATTGAAGCGAATCCTTCCACAGCCTTATTCAACCTTGATAATGCTGCTGTTATCACGCCACAGGCAGGTATCACTAAAAAATACTTTCCTTCACTAACAGATGCAATTGACGGAACCAATGAGATTTTAAATGCTAATTATATTGCACCAAGCGGTTTAGTATATGTAAGAGTGTCTGACACCAGAGGATGTTATGTAGTGGTAAAGATTGGTTTAACTGTAATTGCCCCGGTAACATCCAGTGTATTGAAAGACAAAATCATCTGTATGGAAGATACTACCACTTTGGATGCGGGACCTGGATTCAAAAGCTACGAATGGAGTACCGGAGCTACAACACAGTCTATCAAAGATGTAGGCGTAGGAGTTTACTGGGTAAAATTAAAAACAGGGGAATGTGTTGCCACTCAAAAAGTAACGGTATATCCTTCTGAACAGCCGGTAGTAACAAATGTTGATATTTCCAACACTACATTAACGATCAATGTTATTGGAGGAACTCCGGATTACCAGTACTCTATGGATAAAATTTTATGGCAGGCTTCCAATACATTCTCTAATGTAGCAAGAGGAACTTACAAAGTGTATGTAAAGGATGCTTATGACTGCGAGCCTATTGAAGTTACAGTAGTTGTTCCTAATCTTATCAATATGATTACTCCAAACGGAGATGGTATCAATGATGTTGTAGATTATTCTGCGATGGCAGACAAACAGAATCTTATTTTGAGTATCTTTGACAGATACGGAACAAAAATCCACCAGGGAGACAAATCCAATGGTTACAAATGGGATGGCCGAATTGGAGGCAAGAATATCCCAACAGGTACCTACTGGTATTCTGTAACATGGAACGAGAATGACAAGAAGAACACTCCTTTCAAGTTTTCAGGTTGGATTGTTGTAAAAAACAGAGAATAAAACACCTTAGAATACAAAAAGCCGCTTTGGCGGCTTTTTCTTTTACAAATAGTGATAAAAATTTATTGATTTCAAGTTTGTTTAACAAAAAAAAGTTTTAACAATGAAAAAAATATTACTCCTTTTTATTTTATTGATAACGCAAATGGCCTTTTCACAGTCAGATTGTGTCACAGCAATTCCCATCTGTGGTAATTCTGACATTTCATACACCCCTTCGGGCCCGGGGAATATAATAGAAATTCTTAACCAAAACGGTGGATGCCTCAGTACCAATGAAAGATATACAGTTTGGTACACTTTCACAGTATCCACACCAGGAACACTGGCATTTACAATAAAACCTAACGATCAGGATGATGATTATGATTTTGCAGTTTACGGACCAACAGCTAACGGCTGTGCTTCGTTACAGAATGCGGATCACGTTTTCATACAGCCCATAAGATGTAACTATAGCGGTACTTCAGGAGATACAGGTCTCGATCTGACTCTTGCTCCACCAGCCGTATTCCCTACCAATCCTCCGGGTGTTACATCGAGTATGAACAATGGTAAATGGAGTCCTTATATGGATGTATTGGTTGGCCAGACTTATTATCTGGTTATTGACAACTTCAGTAGATCTGTTAATGGTTTTTCTTTAGAATGGACAGGGACTGCAAGCTTAAGTTCAGCATTTAACGATCCTGTTCTTTCGCCTAACCCATTTATCGCGCCGGGTATTCCGGGAGCGGCTCCTAATGATCCTAATCAGGTAATGGTTTGTGCGCTGCCTACCCAGTTTGATTTTACAACATTATCTGCAGCTATTATTAATGGTAACAGCACGAACTTCAAGGTTACTTATCACAAAACAACCAACGACGCCCTTACAGGACAGAATCCTCTTACAGTAACTACTGTAGACGGAGTTACAACATATTATTACAGAATTGTGTATCAGGATCCCACCAATCCGACCAATCCTATCAACGGATGTTTCATAACCGGAAAATTCAAGTTTGTCAATGTAGGTATCTCTGCCAATTCAGCTACTTTATACTCCTGTAACAACAACGGAGCGGGTACTGCAAAATATGACTTAACAACAGCCAATGTATTTGGAGGAACCGGAGCAACGATCAAGTATTATGAAACGGCGGCAGATATGAATGCAGATATTAATGAAATTACAGATCCTGCCAACTATGTTTCTGCTGAATCTACCATCTATGTAAAAGTAATTTCTTCTTTCGGATGTATCGCAACTACTACCATCAGATTATTATTCTACCCATCAGTTGTACTGAAAGATGCTGTACTCCAAAACTGTTACATCGATAATGATGTGACGCGTTCGACATTTGATCTTTCCAAAGCAGATATTGGTGTACCTGTTCCAACCCCTACCGGAACTATTATTAAGTATTACACAACAGTAGCTGATGCGAAAGCACAGACAAACCCTATTATAGCGGCATTAAACTATCTTTCAGAAAGCAAAACAGTATATGCAAGAGTGGATAATGACAAACAGTGTTATTCAATTGCTAAAATAGACCTGGTAGTATTACCTCCTGTAAAATCAGCGGTATTAAAAGATAAAACAATCTGTGCTGAAGCCAAAACTACCCTGGATGCAGGTCCTGGATTTGTAAGCTACGAATGGAGCACTGGTGAAACTACACAATCTATCAGCAATGTAGGTGTTGGTGCTTATTGGGTAAAGCTTCAGACCGGAAAATGCTTCACACTTCAGGAAGTACGTGTACATGCAAGCCTTCAGCCGGTGGTATCAGGAATCGAAATTACCAACAACAATATTACTGTAACAGCTACAGGAGGAGTTCCTCCTTACCAATATTCTGTAGACGGTGTTAACTGGCAGGATTCCAATACATTCACTGGACTTCCAAGAGGAGAAAATACGGTATATGTAAAAGATACTTATAACTGTACACCTATCCAGGTAACGATAACAGTTCCTAATCTTATTAACGCCATCACTCCGAACGGAGATAACGTAAATGATGTTATCGACTATTCAGCGTTAGCTTACAAGAAAAACCTTATCTTCATTGTATATGACAGATATGGGAATAAACTTCATGAAGCTAAGAAATTCAATAACTTTACATGGGACGGAACTGCCTTTGGTAAGAAAATCCCAACCGGAACGTACTGGTATACGATCTCATGGAATGAAAACAATAAAAACAATACCGAAACTAAATATTCAGGATGGGTATTGGTAAAGAATAAAGAATAAGTTCTACTTCATCTTTTTTGAAAAATCACCTCAGACCGGGGTGATTTTTTTTATCAACAAGACCAACCTCCTGTTTACAGCATTTTACGAAAGACTGCTAATAATTTGTTGAATACTATTTTTTTATTATTTTTTAAATAAACTATCTTTGCACCATGGCGCAGAAAGAAACATTATCATCCCTGACACACGGAAACTTTGCAAAAGAATTGTCTATTGCGGATGGAAAAATGCCTCCCAATGCAGTGGACTTTGAAAGACTGGTTATCGGAACTTTTTTGATTGACAAAAAAGGTCTTGACCATTCCATTGACCTTCTTACCCCGGAGGTATTTTATGACCCCAGACATCAGGTCATTTTTTCTACTATTCTAAAATTGTATGAAGGCAACCACCCGGTAGACTTAATGACAATCATTCAGGATTTAAAAAAAGAAGACAAGCTGAGCCAGGCAGGTGGTGATCATTACATTATTGACCTCACCATGGGAGTAAGCTCATCCGCCCATATCGAATATCACGTACGTGTTATTCTTGAAAAGTATATTTTAAGAAGCCTTATCAATGTTTCTGCTAACGTAATTGATTCTTCCTACAAAGAATCTACAGATGTTTTTGAACTTCTGGACAAGGCAGAACAGTCTTTCTTTGAGATTACCAACGGAACTATCAAGAAAGGATTCGATACTGCCAACTCATTGGTAAAACAAGCTATTGACACGATTAAATCGTTAAAAGATAAGCAGGGACTTTCCGGAGTTCCTTCAGGATTCAGAGATGTGGATAAGGAAACCGGAGGATGGCAGAATTCTGACCTCATCATTATTGCCGCCCGTCCGGCGATGGGTAAAACAGCCTTTCTTCTTTCCATGGCAAGAAATATTGCAGTAGGCCACAAAATTCCTATGGCTCTGTTCTCTCTCGAGATGGCCTCAGTACAGCTTATCACCAGAATGATTGCTTCTGAAACAAGAATTTCCTCAGAGAAACTAAGAAAAGGAACCCTGGATGATGAAGAATGGCAGAGACTATTTTCCAATGTATCTGAACTGGAAAACGCTCCTTTATATATTGATGAAACACCTTCCCTTTCCATATTCGACTTCCGTGCAAAATGCCGAAGATTGGTGATGCAGCATGGAGTAAGACTTATCATGGTTGACTACCTTCAGCTGATGACAGCCGGTGGCGGTGGAAAAGGAGTTGGAAACCGTGAACAGGAGATCTCCATGATTTCACGTTCATTAAAAGCGATTGCAAAAGAACTTAACGTACCGGTAATTGCTCTTTCCCAGCTTTCAAGAAGTGTGGAAGCCCGTCCCGGAAAAAGACCTCAGCTTTCAGATCTGAGGGAATCCGGAGCAATTGAGCAGGATGCGGATATCGTATCTTTCATCTTCAGACCGGAGTATTATAAAATTACCGTTTGGGATAATGATGAAGAAGGACAGGAAACTTCTACTGAAAACCAGGCCGAACTTATCATTGCAAAACATAGAAATGGTGCTACAGCAGATGTCAGATTATCTTTCTTAAAACATTTTGCCAAATTCGGTGACATTGAAGCTGCATTTGATGGTGGTGCCGGAGGAGGATATCCTTCCAACTTTGGAGAACCAAGCGGCTTTGACAAGATTAAAACAACGATTCAGCCAGGAGCAGCATTTGATCTTCCGGACAACTCAAAACTTTCCGGTTCTTCAATGAATGATTTTGATGACGATGATGATTTCCCGTTTTAAGAAAGACTAAAGTTTAGATCAGTTTAATTGTAGTCAATACATCCATTTTTAAAAAACAGGTTTGAGAATCGAAATTTATACCGACGGGGCTTGCAGCGGAAATCCGGGAAAAGGCGGATATGGAATTCTCATGCGTGTTCCTGAAAAAAATTACCAGAAAACATTTTCCAAAGGTTTTCGGAAAACGACCAACAACAGAATGGAACTTCTGGCGGTCATTACAGCATTGGAAAAACTGAAATCTACAGAAAACGATATCCACGTTTACACAGACAGCAAATATGTATCTGATGCGATCAACCAGAACTGGATTGCCGGATGGATCAAAAGAGGCTGGAAAAACGTAAAAAATCCAGATCTATGGAAAAAATTTGTAGAGCTGTATAACAAACACTCCCCAAAAATGCATTGGGTAAAAGGTCATGCCGGGCATTTTGAAAACGAGCTTTGCGACAAATTAGCCGTTGCAGCAGCGAGTTCTCCCGATCTTGAAATCGATACTTATTTTGAAGGTTTGGACAACAATTCGTTATTTTAATTTAATTAATGTAAATATTCAATAGACACTACAATATTCACCATTATCTCATAATTAGCAGTATTTTTTTAAAATATTATTAAAATTTAAGCGAAATTAACATTAAATACACATTATTTAACTGGGATTTAATATCTTTACATATTAATCTAAGTCCCATTATAAATGAATAAAAATCTATTATTGTATTTATCTGTTTTTTTACTCTGTATAGCCGGGAAGTCCTTTGCCCAGACTTATCAGCTTATCGGAAACCCGGTAACAACAACCGGATGGACCATGGTTTCTCCCACCCAGGTAAACACAGATTTTATTCAGCTTACACCGGATACCAACAACCAGTCCGGTTCTATCAGGCTGAATGACCCCATCAATTTAAAATATTGCGACAAATGGAGAGTAGAATTTGATTTCAGAATGGACTCCAACCAAACCTCCAACGGTGATGGAATTGCCTTCTGGTATCTCGCTAACCCTCCTGTTGCCAGCGTATTAGGATCCGGACTTGGGGTATCTCAAAATGCAGTGGGTCTTGTGGTAGGGCTTGACACTTACAACAATACCACAACTGCTACCATGAGCAAGGTTCACGTGGCTTACGGGCAGGTTCAAAATACAACAGACACCAATAACGTTGAGTTCTTTAACGTTCCCGGAAGTTCTTTCCATTCACCGGATCTGAATACTACACAACCGTTTCAGGGAACCACTTTTAAACATGTGGAAGTGACAGCACAGGTAGATCCCGCAGCTCCTACCAGCTGGATCATAAAAATAACAATAGACGGTAATGTAATTTGTAATCAGTCTTTTGCGCCTTCAGGCACTGCTGCTGCAATGACAGTAGGATATTTTGGTTTTTCAGCATCTACAGGAGGAGCAAGATCAAGACATTCCATTAAAAATGTAAAAATTTATACGGATAAAGTTCCTATTTTACAGGATTCAGCAACACAGTCATTCTGCCCCAACCCTACAACCGGATATGGATCTGTAAACCTGACTACTTTCAACTCACAATTTGTCAGCAACCCTTCCAATTATACATTTACCTATTATCCGTTTGGAAGTTCTACACCTATTGCTAATCCTGCCAATTACCAGTTCAATGCCAACACAACGGTTACAGTGGTTATTAAAGATAATGCAGGACTACTTTGTGATAACCCGGATGGTAAAATTTTATTGGTTCTAGCTCCTTTCAAAGCGGAAGACAAAACGATTACGGTATGTAACAATAACAAAGCAGGAACAGCCACTTTCAACCTGAATACAGCAAATGTTACAGGTGTTCCCGGTGCTGTTAAAAAATACTACAAAACGTTGGCAGATCTTAATGCAGATACGAATGAAATTCAAAATCCCGGCAACTACTTCTCTGCTCCCGGAGAAGTATATGTAAAAGTAACAACCCCTCAGGGATGTACAGGTACAGCTAAAATTATACTGGCATTCTATCCGGATACCCCTGTGAAAGAAGCTACTTTAAGATCATGTTTTATTGAAAATAATATTACAAGTGCTATTTTTAATCTGACTGCCGCAGATGTTACAACCTTAGGTACTGGTGCTGCCAAAAAATATTACACCTCTATAGCGAATGCTCTGGACGGAGTCAATGAAATCATGAATCCTCTTCAGTATTTATCTACAACTACTGCCGTGTATGCTAAAGTAACGGATGCCAACGGCTGTTTTAATATTGCTAAAATAAACCTTATTGTATTACCTCCTGTAACGTCTTCTGTCCTCAAAGACAAAACCATCTGTATCGGAGAAAAAACAGATCTGGATGCAGGACCTGGATTTGACGGCTATGAATGGAGCACGGGAGCAACAACTTCATCGATTAAAGATGTAGGAGTAGGTCCTTATTGGGTAAAATTGAAAACCGGCAACTGCATCACTACGCAGACTGTTAATGTAAAAGCATCTGCAAATCCTGTAATCTCCAGCATCGATATTGACAACAATACGATCACTGTCAATGTAGCAGGAGGAACACCTCCATATCAGTTTTCTCTGGATGGAGTGAACTGGCAGCCTGGCAATATATTCACAGGTTTAGCAAGAGGCGAAGTAAGAGTGTATGTAAAAGATTTTTACAACTGCACCCCTGTTGAAGTTCAGATTACCGTTCCTAACCTGATTAACGCCATCACTCCAAACGGGGACAACGTAAATGATGTTATTGACTATTCAGCGCTGGCTTACAAAAAGAATCTTGTATTCATCGTTTACGACCGATATGGCAATAAATTGTATGAAGCCGGAAAAATGAGAAATTTCACCTGGGACGGCACAGCTTCCAGTAAAAAGGTTCTTACAGGAACTTACTGGTACACCATTTCATGGAACGAAAACAATAAAGACAATACTGAAACAAAATACTCAGGCTGGGTATTGGTTAAAAACAGAGAATAAAATTACTATCAGAAACTACCTCATTTGGGGTAGTTTCGGTGTTAAAAAACAGAATTTGCCCAAACAGAGATTGGGATCAGATATTGATTTCTCAACGGTAATTTAAATTTAAAAACAATTTTATATCAAAAAAACAATAACATCATAATCCATCCACTATGAAAAAAGATATACTCATTTTTTTACTGACTATCTTATTATGCCTGCCGGGAAGGTTTCTTTCGCAAACCTATCAACTTACCGGAAACCCTGTAAATACAACGGGCTGGGATCTTGTCTCTGATGCTGTAGTAAGCGGAGACTTTGTAAGACTGACAACTGATCAGACCAGCAGATACGGGGCTGTAAAGTTATCCACTCCTATCACTCTGAGCTATTGTGATAAGTGGAAAGTGGAATTCGATTTCAGAATTGACGGAAACGGAACCACTCAGTTTGGAAAAGGAGACGGTTTTACCTTCTGGTATCTTGCTAATCCACCAACAGGTTTTGTATCAGGAGGAGGTCTGGGAATTCCGGCCAACGCTTCCGGGCTCATGGTTGGTTTTGATATCTTCAACAATACCACTGAAGGCCAGATGAGTAAAGTTCACATTCTTTATGGTACCAATAATACAGCCGGGAACAATATTGAGTTCAACACGACTCCGGGAAGTACTTTTCACTCTCCGGATCTTATTGCTACCAATCCGTTTGTAGGAGATACTTACAGACATGTTGAGGTAAATGGAGAAACAGATCTTACCAACCCGACAAACTGGATTATCAAAGTGAGAATAAACGGTGTTCTTATTGTAGATCAGTCTTTTGCTCCTTCCGGAGGTGCCGTGGGAATGTCACAGGGATATTTTGGCTTCTCTGCAGCAACCGGAGGTGCCAGCGCAAGACATTCTATTAAAAACGTTAAGGTATTTGTGGATAAAGTTCCTATCCTAAGCAATACCATAACGCCTTTTGTATGTACAAATCCTGCTACAGGAAATGGTACAGTAGACCTTACTTCTTATAATTCCCAATTTGTAAATAATCCCGGAAATTATATTTTTACATATTATGTATTAGGAAGCTCAACGCCTATCGCAAATCCTTCAAGTTTCCAATATTCAGGAAATACGACAATCAAAGTGGTAGTTAAGGATCCTACTTCTACTCTTTGTGATAATGGTGACGGTGTTATCCAGCTTAATCCTACACCATTTGCAGCAACAGATGCCAGTCTGACCGGATGTAATAACAACAATGCCGGGACAGCAACATTTGATCTCAACACGGCTGCTGTAACAACTGTTGCCGGAGTTACCAAAGAATTCTACCCTACCTTATACGACCTTAATAACGGTACGAACCAGATAACAAACCCTTCTGCCTATGCGTCTGCAGCAGCAACAATATATGTAAAAGTAACGACTCCTCAGGGATGTGTGAGTACTTCTAAAATCACATTGAACATTTACCCTATTGTGGTTGTGAATGATGTTGAAATAAAATCCTGCTTTATCGAAACCAATCCGTCTATGGCATCCTTTAATCTTACAGGAGCTGTCGTTTCTCAGGGTGGACTTACAAAAGAATATTATCCGTCCCTGGCAGACGCTATCAGTGGAACCAATGCAATATCTACTCCGGCAGCATACATTGCTCCTAACGGTGTGGTTTATATTAAAGTATTCAGCTCAAACGGATGTTATTCTATTGCTAAAGTTACACTAACTGTCATCCCTCCTGTTTATTCAAGAACTTTGCTAGACAAGACCATTTGCATAGAAAATACAACTACTTTAGATGCAGGAGCAGGTTTCAAAAGCTACGAATGGAGCACAGGAGCTACTACTCAATCTATCAAAAATGTAGGAGTAGGTACTTACTGGGTAAAACTTAAAACCGGAGATTGTGTTGCAACACAGAAAGTAACAGTATATCCTTCCGACAATCCGGTTATTACAACGGTTGACATTTCGGGAAGCACGGTAACAGTATATGCCAATGGCGGAACTCCTCCTTATCAGTATTCTATGGATAATATCAACTGGCAGGATTCCAATGTGTTTACCAATATTGCCAGAGGAGAAGCTAAAGTATATGTAAGAGACGGTTATAATTGCGTTCCTGTTGAAGTCAATATTACAGTACCTAACCTTATCAATGTCATTACACCTAACGATGACGGCAAGAATGATTTTATAGATTATTCAGCTTTGGCCAATAAACAAAACCTGGAAATAGCCATCTTCGACAGGTATGGTTACAAAATGTTCCAGGCCGATAAAACTAACGGTTACAAATGGGCAGGAACTACCAATGGAAGTAAAAAAGTTCCTACAGGAAACTATTGGTATTCTGTTTCATGGAATGAAAATAATAAAAACAGTACTCCGATAAAATTCTCAGGCTGGATTGTTGTAAAAAACAGAGAATAATTACACTTTCCGACACATCAAAAGAATCACCCCGCCCGGCCGGGGTGATTTTTTGTATTAACAAGAAGGAGATATTTCATTTTAAAGACTCTTTATTCATATTCAATGCTTAAATTTGTCCTATGAATTATTTGGAAGCTTTAAGCAGAAGATATTCTGTAAAAAAATTCAATCATCAGATTATTCCTCAGGAAACCCTTCACAACATTCTTGAGTCAGGAAAGCTGTCTGCCAGTTCGCTGGGACTTCAGCCTTATAAAATTGTGATTGTTGAAAGCGAGGAGATGAAACAGAAATTAATTCCTGCTTTTTATAATCCATCTCAGATTTCCACCTGTTCCCATCTTATTGTTATTATCTCAAAAAAATTCATAGAAGAGAACTATATCCGGGGCTATTTTAATCATATTTCTGAAGTAAGGGATACTCCAATGGAAAAACTTGATCCTTTCAGAAACAGCATTAATCAGCATATTAACCAGAAAACACATGATGAAATTTTCAACTGGGCAGAAAAACAGTCTTATATAGTATTGGCCAATCTTATGTATGCCGCAGCTATTGAAAATATTGACTCCTGTCCTATGGAAGGTTTCCGCCAGGATCTTATAGAAGATATTCTGAAGGTCAATCCTGAAACAGAAAAAGTAACCGTTACCCTCGCTTTAGGTTACCGTTCCGAAGAAGATCACTTCCAGCACATGAAAAAAGTAAGAAAACCAAACGAAAAATTGTTTAAATTTATTTAATATTTTAAACGATTGTACCTAAAGCCAGCATATGATAAAAGCGGATGTATTAGTAATCGGTTCCGGCATTTCCGGACTTTCCTATGCCATTAAAGTTTCTGAACAGCACCCTGATGCCAAAATTATTATTGTAACCAAGTCTGATGAAGACGAAAGCAATACCAAGTATGCACAAGGCGGTCTCGCCGTCGTTACAGATTTTCAGAATGATAATTTCCAAAAACACATAGACGATACCATGCGTGCCGGCGACGGAGAAAACAAACGTGACGTCGTAGAAATGGTAGTAAGAGAAGCTCCTGCGAGATTCAATGAAATTGTAGAATGGGGAGCACAGTTCGACATGAAGAACGGTAAATTTGCTTTAGGAAGAGAAGGAGGCCATACTGAAAACAGGATCGTACATCATAAAGATATTACAGGTTTTGAAATCGAAAGAGCTTTATTGGAAACGGCCAATAACAGCCCGAATATTGAAATCCTGGATCATCATTACGTCATTGATATCATTACACAACACCATGTTCCCGGAAAGGAACTTAACGAAGGAGACATCCACTGCTACGGTGCTTACATTCTGGATGAGAAATCCAAAACCATCAAAAAAATCACTTCTAAAATAACGCTTGTTGCCACAGGAGGCGCAGGACATGTTTATAAAAACACCACCAATCCTACGATTGCAACAGGAGACGGAATTGCTTTTGTTGCCCGTGCCAAAGGAAAGGTTTCCAATATGCAGTATTACCAGTTTCACCCAACAGCTCTCTACAGCAAAATGGATGGAATGTTGTTTTTGATTTCAGAAGCCGTTCGTGGAGACGGAGCAAAATTAAGAACCAAAAGGGGCGAAAAATTCATGTATAAATATGATGAACGTGAAGAATTAGCCTCCAGAGATATTGTTGCAAGAGCCATTGACGCCGAAATGAAAATTACCGGAGACGAATTTGTCGGCTTGGATTGCAAGGAAATGAACCATGAAAAATTCCTGGAACATTTCCCTAATATTTATAAAAAATGTAAAGATGAAGGAATTGATCCTTTCACTCAGCTGATTCCTGTTGTACCTGCCTGCCACTATTTAATGGGAGGTATCGAAGTAGACAGAGACGGACAATCCTCCATCAGAAATCTTTTTGCTGTGGGTGAATGTACCAACTCAGGACTACACGGTGCCAACAGGCTTGCTTCAAATTCTCTTCTTGAAGGTTTGGTTTTCGGGCATAATGCCGCAATGAAAACAGTAGAACTTCTGAATGAAAACAGTTTCAACTTTGATGACCTGAAAGCCGTTCCGGAATGGAATGAAGAAGGAATGAAAATCATGGACGAAATGGTCATCGTAAGCTATCTCAGAAAGCAGCTTCAGGAAATGATGAGTGATCTGGTAGGAATTGTCAGAAGCAACAGACGTCTGAATATGGCATTACAGAAGCACCAGGAAATTGCCGCTGCTGTAGATGAAATATACCACTATTCTATTCTTTCTCCACAATTATCGGAATTACGAAACCTTACAACCGTTGCCCATCTCATCATTACCCAATCCATGGAAATGACGGAGAATAAAGGAGCATTTTATAATAAAGACTTAGCCTAACAGAAATCACACAATGAAAAGACCAGCATACGTAACAGATAAAGCATTAAAGACATTTATAAAAAACGCTCTTGAAGAAGATATTCAGGATGGGGATCACTCTACCCTATCTACTATTCCACAGGATCTTGTACAAAGTGCTAAACTTTTGGTAAAACAGGACTGTATTCTTGCAGGCGTTGAGCTGGCAGAAATCATCTTTAAAACATTTGATAAGAATTTAAAAGTAGAGGTTTTCATTAAAGATGGAAGTCCATGTAAATTCGGAGATGTAGCGCTTATAGTTACAGGAAGTGCAAGATCTATCCTTTCCACAGAGAGATTTGTTCTTAACTGTATGCAGAGAATGAGTGGGATTGCAACCCTTACTCATGAATGGGATTCTCGATTGGTAGGCACAAAAACTAAACTTTTAGATACAAGAAAAACAACTCCCAACTTCAGAATGTGTGAAAAATGGGCAGTGGCTATTGGCGGAGGAACCAATCACAGGTATGGTCTTTATGACATGATCATGCTGAAGGACAACCACATTGATTACAATGGAAGTATCTCCAATGCTGTGGCAATGGCGAAAGACTATGTTAAAAGGAATAAGAAAAAGTTAAAAATAGAGGTTGAAACAAGAAATCTTGAAGAGGTACAGGAAGCTATCAATGCTAAAGTTGACAGAATCATGTTAGACAATATGGATGTAAAAACAATGAAGGAGGCTGTAAAAATGATCAACGGTTCTTGTGAATCTGAAGCATCAGGAGGAATTACCCGCGATATGCTGAAAGAAATTGCCTCTACAGGTGTTACCTATATCTCTGTAGGAGCCCTTACCCACTCTGCTGAGAATATAGATTTGAGTCTCAAAGCAGTGAAATAGCGTTGAATTTTTAACAAAAACACCCCCAGTTTGTTAAAAATTCAATAACATGACTTTTTTCATACAAAAATTCAATTTTTAGCCACAATACTGATTTTTAACACTTTAACATTATTAAGACTGAGTAAAAATTAACATTGAGTTAATAATAGTTAAATTTAATTTTGCGAATTTTGCAGAAAATTAAATCTAATTATTACTAACGATTATGAAATTAATCAACAAATCGATACTAACTGCAGTAATTACTTTATCTACAGCTAGTGTTTATTACGCTCAACAAGTTCAGGACACAGTACAAAAGTCCAAAGATATTGACGAGGTAATCTTAAGAGGTGTTACCGATATCGCTAAAGATAGAAAAACACCGGTAGCAGTATCTACAATCAAAGCTGCTCAGATTCTTGAAAAGCAAGGAAACCAGGAGCTTGTTGAACTTCTAAACGTAACACCATCTGTTTACGCTACAAAAGGTGGTGGTGGATTTGGAGACTCCCAAATCACTATGCGTGGTTTTGAATCCAGAAACATCGCAGTTATGGTAAACGGTATGCCTGTAAATGATATGGAAGGAGGTACTGTTTATTTCTCAAACTGGACTGGACTAGCTGACGTTACTAGCACTATGCAAGTACAAAGAGGACTTGGTTCTTCTAAATTAGCAATTGCATCCGTTGGAGGGACTATGAACTTCTTAACCAGATCTTCGGATATGAAAAAAGGAGGTGTAGTTAGATTAGGAGTTGGTAACAATGACTTTTTAAAAACATCTTTTGCATATAATACGGGTAAGTCTGATAAAGGCTGGTCTTCTTCATTCTTAATGAGCAGACAAGCAGGAAGCACCTATATTCAAAACACAGATTACGAATCCTATGCTTACTATTTTGCCTTAGGATGGGAACCAAACAAGAAACATAATTTCCAGTTTACGATTACCGGATCTCCACAATGGCATAATCAAAGAACTTACTCTCCTTTCATCAAAGATTATATAACGTATAACCCAGACCACGATAATACACCTGACAGAACCTATAATTCTGACTGGGGGTACCGTATCAATGCTGACGGAAGCAGAACTTCTATTGCAAACAGAGCCAATTATTACTCAAAACCAGTATTAATGTTGAACTGGGACTGGACAATGAGCGAGAAGTCAAAATTAAGTACTGTTTTATATATGTCTAATGGTAGAGGTGGTGGAACAGGAGATCTTGGAAGTTTCTGGAATGGGAAATTCAACAGTAACGGAACTCCTTCTACAAACAATATCAACTCTTACAGAAGAGCAGACGGAACCTATGACTATGATAAGATTTTCGCACTAAACAATGGTATAACAGCAGGTGCTCCTTACACGGTGACAAACCCGGCTAACGGAAAACAATATCAGGTAAGAGATGGTATTATCAGAAGATCAAGTATCAATTCTCATAACTGGTACGGTATCTTAGCTAACTTCCAGCATAAAGTTAATGATAACTGGAATTTCTCAATCGGTACAGATGATAGATACTATTATGGTTACCACTATCAGGTAGTTTCTGATTTGTATGGAGCAAAAGGTTATCAGGAAATTCTTAATAATAATGTAGCACCTTATAACGTTACGAGAACATTCGACTACAAAAAGCTTGCTTGGAACCCATTTGGAGGAAAAACAGCACCTTTAAATGAGCAAATCGGATATAGTAACGATGGTGAAGTTATCTGGTACAGTGCTTTTGGTCAAGTTGAATATACTAAAGATAAATTATCTGCATTCCTTCAGGGATCAGTATCCAACCAAGGATATCAAAGAATCGATAACTTCGTTAAAGATGGTGTGACTAAGCAGCAAGGACAGGTTGTTAATACAAAAACCGGATTCAAAAATCTATTTGGATATAACATTAAAGGGGGTGCCAACTATAACATTGATAGTCAAAACAATGTATTTGCTAATGTAGGTTATTACAGCAAGCAGCCTTTCATGAACTCTGTCTATCCAAGTAACTTCCAGGTTCTAAACCCTAGCTTAACGAATGAGAAAATCTTCTCAGCCGAAGTAGGATATGGTTTCAGATCTCAAAAATTCAGTGCAAATGTTAACTTATACAGAACTGAATGGAGAGACAGATGGCTAAGAAGAACCAACCAAACATTTACACTAGCTGATAACACAACGACTACAGGATATGCGGAAATCAGCGGGATTACTGAAATTCACCAGGGAGTAGAATTTGATGCAGTTTACAGACCAACAAATTTCCTAGAGTTTCAAGGTATGTTCTCTTGGGGTGATTATTACTACAAAGGAAATGCAACCGGATCAGCTTTTGATGACAACAACAATCCTCTTACATTATCAGGAACATCAACTTCAACAACTCTTTACTTAGATAAAGTAAAAGTAGGAGGAACAAGCAATAACAGTATCCCTCAAATGACAGCTTCACTTGGAGCAACTGTTAAGCCAGTAAAAGACCTAAGCATTTTTGGAACATGGAGATATGTTGGAAAAGTATATTCTTCTATTGATATTGCTACTTTCTCTAACCAGACAGCACAAGAAAGAGGTGTATTACAATTACCAGACTTCAACTTATTTGATTTAGGTATTTCATATAAAATCAGACTAAAAGATGCTTCTCAGTATTTCACAGTCGGAGCAAATGTTTACAACTTATTTGATACCTTCTATATTTCTGATGCATCAACAAACGTATTTGGATCTGACGCTCCTTCAAAATTAGCCGATGGATCTAACAATACTGCTAAGAAAACGTATGAAGAATTGGGATATATGTATAAAGGTGTAGCAACTGATAACCGTGTACTATTCGGATTCGGAAGAACCTGGGCAGCAACATTATCATTCAATTTCTAATAATATCACAATATTAGATTTTCTCAATATCAATCCCGGCTTTGAGCCGGGATTTTTGTTATCTTTGTGTACAAAAAAATAGGATTATGGATTTTTACAACATTTTACTTAATGCCCATAAAGGTTTCGGGTATCTTGAAATTCTTTTGGTAACATTATTTGTCATTGCACTTTTGGCTACCATGTTCGGTTTCAGTGGAAAAGTGAACAAATTTTTGAAGAAAACAACGCTTTTCACGATGATTTTCTTCCACGTTCAGTTTTTATTGGGAATCATTATGCTGATCACCACGTTCAGCAAAGGATTAAATATGGGAGAAGTAATGAAAAATGCGGCATTGAGATTCCAATATGTTGAACATCCGTTCTCTATGCTTATTGCGGCAGTTTTGATGACGATTGTCAACAAAAAAGTAAAATCCAATGATACTATTTCTTTAGGAGTAGTAATTATGGGACTTATTGCAGTAGGTTTATTTGCATTTGCATTCCCTTGGACAAGAGTTTTTGGGGCATAAAAAGACAAAAAAATTATATGCGTTATAATTTATAAATAGTTTAATCTTAAATTTTTATTTAAATCAATGAAAGTAGCTGTAGTAGGTTCAACAGGAATGGTTGGACAAGTTATGCTTAAAGTTTTGGAGGAGAGAAACTTCCCTGTAACAGAATTAATTCCGGTAGCATCCGAAAGATCTGTAGGCAAGAAGGTGAAGTATAAACAGAAGGAATTTACCATCGTAAGCATGAAGGACGCTATAGCTGCCAAACCGGATATTGCTATTTTCTCTGCAGGTGGATCTACTTCTCTTGAATTCGCTCCTTTATTTGCAGAAGCAGGAACAACAGTAATTGATAATTCTTCTGCATGGAGAATGGACCCTGACAAAAAATTAGTCGTTCCTGAAATCAATGCTGATGTTTTAACAAAAGAAGATAAAATCATCGCAAATCCGAATTGTTCTACCATTCAATTGGTAATGGTTCTTGGGCCATTGAACAAAAAATATGATTTAAAAAGAGTAATCGTTTCTACTTACCAGTCTGTAACAGGAACGGGTAAAGCTGCTGTAGACCAGTTAAACGGTGAAATCAGCGGAGATGAAACTACTGAAAAAATATATCCATATCAGATCTTCAAAAATGCATTGCCACACTGTGATGTATTTGCTGATGATGATTACACGAAAGAAGAGATCAAACTGATGAAGGAACCTAAGAAAATTTTAGGAGACGATACCTTTAACTTAACAGCAACTGCTGTGAGAGTTCCGGTTCAGGGAGGACATTCTGAAAGTGTAAACATTGAATTCGAAAATGAATTCGAACTGGATGAAGTAAGAAAAATCTTATCTGAAACTCCTGGTGTCATTGTAATGGATGATGTGAAAAACAACCACTACCCGATGCCTCTTTATTCAGAAGGAAAAGACGAAGTTTTCGTTGGAAGGATCAGAAGAGATCTGTCACAGCCTAAAACGCTCAACCTCTGGATCGTTGCAGACAATCTGAGGAAAGGAGCAGCAACAAACGCTGTACAAATTGCAGAATACCTGGTAGCAAACAACTTAGTATAAACTAACAAAATAAAAAAGAGTCTCAGAATTGAGATTCTTTTTTTTATCAAACACTTATATGAACACCCAGAAAAGTACCCACAAAGAGAAAATAGGATTTCAAAAGCTTATTGCCACATTTGGAATCATCCTTTTTATCGGAAAGATCATTGCCTGGAAACTGACTAATTCTGATGCTGTTTTTTCTGATGCCATGGAAAGCATCGTTAATGTCATCAGTGCATTTATGGGATTATATTCACTTCATTTAGCGGCTAAACCTAAAGATGAAGACCATCCTTATGGCCATGGGAAAGTAGAATTTGTAACTTCGGGTATAGAGGGCGCCCTTATCGCTATTGCCGGTGTTATGATCATTTATGAAGGGATTCATAGTCTTATTGTAGGGAAAACGCTAAGCAAAATTGATCTTGGGATCTGGATTATTGCTGCCACAGCAGTTATTAATTATCTGCTGGGATATATCTCTATTAAAAAAGGAGAAAGAGAAAATTCTCTGGTTCTTATTTCATCCGGAAAGCATCTTCAGTCCGATACCATTACAACTCTCGGAGTAGTTGCCAGTTTAATTATTGTTTACTTCACCAAAATCTATTGGCTGGATTCTGTAGTAGCATTAAATTTTGGACTTTACATCATATTTGTAGGCTATAAAATCGTTCGAAAATCTCTGAGTGGCATTATGGATGAGCAGGATCCTGAAATTCTCAATCAGATCATTAAAATCCTTGAAGAAAACAGACATGTTGAATGGATTGATATACACAATATGAAAATACAGCAATTCGGGTCTTCCCTGCATATTGATGCTCATATTACCCTGCCGTGGTATTATGACCTTCGTGATGCTCATGATGAAATGGAAAAAGTCATTATTCTCCTTGCCAAAAACATTAAGCGTACGATTGAATTCAATTTTCATATGGACGACTGTAAACCGATTTCATGCCCGGTATGCCAGATCAAGGACTGCCCTGTCCGCGAAAAAGATTTCATCAAACGTGTAGAATGGACTCCGGAAAATGTAACGAGTGTAGATAAACACACAATTATTGAGGAAGAATAAAATTCAGATTAGCTTTTCCTGCTTTCTTTAATGATCATCTGCTTTCTGTAATAAAACATCGGAACAATCAGCATTATAATCAAAGGCTGGATAACGAACCTCCTCATATAAAAGGAAAAAAGATATCCTATTTCAAATTTACTATGAATGCAATACAGATAAATCGGTAATGTAATGACAAAAACGACAATCATCATCACTGCTCCCTGTATGGTCCAGTCTTTATTTCTGAATAAACCGTAAATAATCAGACAGGAAAAAAAAAGATTTAAAATAAACCTGAAAACATGACCAGCAATCAGTCTTCCCCATTCGAAAGCAGGGAATTCAATATGTTTATTGGCTTCGTGAAAGTAGTCTAAAAAAGGGTCATAAAAAAGAGTTCCTTCCAAAGCTCTTACTCCTATCAATCCGCATACGCCTGCGATAACCAGAAACCAGCTAAGAATTTTCATGTTTTAAGGCAAAAAATTTAATCCAGATCAGCCAAAGGACAACTACACTTCCATAAATAATAGCAGGAAAAATAAAATCGTGAAACATCTTTCCATATTCCTTATGGTCGGACATCACGATATTTAACCCTACAATTCTCAAAAGGTTGATCATGTATAATAACACTAGTCCTGCTCCCACAAAAACAAAAGTTTTCATTCCCTTATAAAAGGCAAAAACAAAAGATACAAATAAAATGATAACAGAAACGGCATTGCACCCTTCCACCATTCTCGTTACATAATTCTGTTTAACATAAAACCAAACCTGCTCGTTCTTTACGTCGTCATAAAGTTCTGTAGGATAACCTATCGAATTCTGAAGAGCTGTTACCTGACCGGCAATCATTCTTGAAAATGAATCCAATCCGGAGTCTTTCCCACTATTCAGATAAAACTGATAAGCGAAAAGCAACACCAGGTAGATAACAATAAAACGCAATAAAATACCTAAAACAGGTTTAAAGTCTTTCAGCATACTGCAAAGATAAAAATTAGCCTGTAATATCCTGAATTTGAATAAAGAAAGTTAAAAGCCAAAAGTAAAAAACAACCGATTTAGCCTATAAGAATTAAAATTTTTCATAAAAACATTCAATAAAATCAAAATTCCACTCTACCATTCTCATACTCTTCCACCATCTTAATCACTTCTTTACACTATAATTTCCAACTCACGTTAATTTAGTATATTTGTTCCATATTATGACTTCTGAAAACGCAAAACGATTTTTTGAAAACCATTTAGGTAAAAAATCTTCCGAATTCGTCACATTAGCTCAAAGCGGCTCCGCGAGAGTCAATTTTCTGGCCGCTGCCGGTACCGAGAAATACATTATCACGTACAATGAAAACATTCCGGAAAATGAAAGTTTTCTTTACTATTCCCGGGTATTCTCAGATCTGAGCCTTAATACTCCTTCCATCCTTGCTGTTTCAGAGGACAGAAAGATGTATATCCAGGAATTTTTGGGGCAGCAAACCCTTTCTGAGGTAATTGCAAAAGATCACTTGTCTCCCACTGTAAAATCTTTGGTTAAGCAGACCTTAGAAAAGCTTTACCAACTGCAGATGCAGACGCAAGGTAAAATCGACTTTTCCAGGACCTTTGAATATGAAAATTATGATGAGCTTCCTGTGATTCATGATTTGTATTACTTTAAAAATTTTGTCGCCGATTTTCTGGAGCTTGAATACAACAAGTCGACTCTCCTTAAAGAGTTCAAAAAAATTGCTGTACTTATTGAAAATCTTGAACCTAAAGGAATTATGATCCGCGATTTTCAGGCAAGAAATATCATGGTGAATGAAAGAAATGAGGTCTCTTTCATCGATTACCAATCGGCAATGAAAGGACCATTAATGTATGATGTCATTTCTTTTCTTTTTCAGGCTAAGGCTAATTTCCCGGAAGATTTTAAACTGGAAATGCTGGATTATTATATTGAGCAGTTTGAAAATCCCGAAACAAAGGTTCAGTTAAGAAATGCAGTGATGCCTGTTCAAATGATGCGATTTCTGCAAGTTTTGGGAGCCTACGGATTCAGGGGGCTGATACAGAGAAAACAACATTTCATGGCCAGCCTAGAGCAAGGAATTCAGAATATTACCCAATTTGCAGACTCATGGGAAGAAATGAAAAATTACCCCGAACTGCAGAAAGTAATTCAGCAACTGACATCAGAGAAGGCAAAGCAAAAAATTGAAGAAATAATAAATAAGTAAGTCTTCGGCTCCGCTCAGACTGACAGATCGAAATATCTGAGCAAATACGAAGCAATTTTAAGATAACTAAATAAGCCTTAATGGTTTAAAAATTTAAAAGAAAGAATATGCTACACATTGAGATACACAGTTTTTCATACAAAAAAGGAGGAATCCCTAAAGACAACTCAGGAAATGGCGGAGGGTTCGCTTTCGACTGCCGTGGAATTTTAAATCCGGGAAGAGTTGAAGAATATAAAATCCAGACCGGAAATGACATAGGAGTTCAGGAATATCTGGAAACAAAAACGGAAATGCCAAAGTTTTTAGAACTGGTAAAATCTCTCGTTTCCATCAATATTGATAATTATTTGGAAAGAGGCTTTGAGCATCTGCAGATTAATTTCGGATGCACTGGCGGACAGCACAGATCAGTATATTGTGCTATAAAAATTGCAGAATTTATCAAAGAAAAATATTCTGAAGGTACTGAGGTCACCCTTCAACACGATGAACAACCGCAACTGAATATTAGTAATCAGTAAAGAGTAATAAGTAATTTTCTTATTACAATTATCTATTACTCATTATTCATCACTCATTACTTATACTATTATGAAAGCTCTAATTTTCGCAGCAGGGAAAGGTACCAGATTGAAACCTTTTACAGATCACCATCCGAAAGCATTGGCAAAAGTGAATGAAGTTCCGCTTCTCGAAAGAAATATTAATTACCTTAAAAGCTTCGGAATAAAGGATTTTGTTATCAACATTCATCATTTCGGAGAACAGATTGTTGATTTTCTGAAGAAAAACAATAATTTCGGGTGCAGGATTGAAATCTCTGATGAGACCAGCGAACTGCTGGAAACAGGTGGCGGCTTGATATTTGCAAGAAAATTTCTTGATCACGGAGAAGATTTTTTAATCATGAACGCTGATATTCTAACTGACCTGAATATCAATGCTCTGGTAGAATACCACAAAAAGATAAAAGATTTTGCTACTTTAGCGGTTTCGGACAGGGAAAGTTCGAGAAAACTCCTTTTCAATGATGATATGGTTTTGAGAGGCTGGCTGAATGTGCAAACTGGAGAGCAAAGACTGGCTGAATTCAATAAAGGTTTTAAAGCCCTTGCTTTCAGCGGAATTCATTGTATCAATCCTGTCATCTTTGAAAAAATAAAAAGAACAGGCAAATTCTCTGTTATGGAAGAATATCTGGATCTGATGCAAACCGAGCACATACATGGTTTTGTACATGACAGTATTCTTATTGACGTTGGAAGACCATCATCCGTAATAGAAGCCGAAAAACACTTTAAATAAATTTTGCAATGGAAATTGATGAAACCAGAGATGAAAGCTTAATAAATCCAGAACTTGATATTAACGAAACAAAACTACATAACAGTTTCAGACAGAAAACCTGGGATGAAACAATCACCAAGGACAGCTGGATGGTCTTTAAGGTCATGGCTGAATTTGTAGACGGCTATGAAAAACTGGCTAAAATCGGTCCGTGTGTTTCTATATTTGGTTCTGCCCGACTGAAGCCGGAGAACAAATATTATGAAATGGCTGTAGATATTGCTGAAAAGATCACCAAGCTAGGTTTCGGAATTATTACCGGAGGCGGCCCGGGGATCATGGAAGCGGGGAATAAAGGGGCTTTTAATGCCAAAGGAAAATCCATAGGACTTAATATTGATCTGCCTTTTGAACAGCATTTCAACCCTTATATCAATAAATCTTATTCCATGAATTTTGATTACTTTTTCGTGAGAAAAGTAATGTTTGTAAAATACTCTCAGGGATTCGTAGTAATGCCTGGAGGATTCGGAACGCTGGATGAACTCACGGAAGCGATGACTCTGATTCAGACCAATAAAATTGGAAAATTTCCAATCGTTTTAGTGGGAAGCGAATTCTGGGGAGGATTACTGGATTGGTTTAAGGCAACTCTGTTAAAAGAAGGAATGATTGCCGAAGATGATCTTGAACTTTATCGTGTGGTAGATACTGCTGATGAGGCTGTAGCACATATTAAAGCATTTTATGACAAGTATTCTGTGAATGTAAATTTTTAATTGGCATATTATTTGTGACTTATAACGAACAACTATGATTGTAAATCTATTAATTAAGATGAAAAAACTTTTATATATATCAGGAATTTTAACATTTTTTGTGTTAATGAGTTTTATGTATGTAGACTTTTTCTCTTCAATGACCAAAGTGGACTATATTGATGGAAGCAAGACATTGAAGTTTACCACAAAAATGAATACAAGCCATATCTCTGACGCTATTAAAATCAACCCTAATACGGCAGGATTTGAAGCAGAGGTAAAAAAATATGTGAACAATAATTTTGATGTATTTGTCAATGGCTCTCCTAAAACGATTACCTTCACAGGAAGTCAGGTCAGCGGAGAAACTGTATGGGTATATTTTGAAACCGGAGGTGTTTCGGATATCAATACCTTAAAGATTAAAAATACGATCCTTTTAAGCGCTTTTCCTAAGCAGATCAACATTGTCAACATTGCCTATAAAGGCAGCCAGAAAACAATGAATTTTCAGAGAGGAAAAGAAGTGAACGAGGTTTCTTTTTAAACGAAAATTAGATTTAACCATTATAAAATGGGTACCCTGGAAAGTCAAATTTTTCAGGGTATTTTTTTGGGCTGACAAAAAATCACTACAAAGAGATTAATTAAGTACAAATACCTAATCAAAAATTTCAGCATTTCCACTCTACTATTTTCATTTTCAGCAATGTACATTTGTATTGTAATTACAACCAGGAAAGTGAAGCCGGATTCACTTAAATAACGGGGCGGAATCTGAAAAGCCAGACGAGTAAGAAACACCAGACAAAAACTAAATATCATGGAAGATATAGAACTAAAATCATCCAGTCAGGAAATTGATGTCCTGATCGTTATTGACACAGATTATGTAAGATCTACTTATCCAAATCCAAGTAAGGATCCTAATAATCCTACAGGAATTGATCATAACAGCCAGCATATGATCGTTTCAAATGCCAACGCTATTTCCGGACAGGGCACAGCTGATCTGAACTTCAGTGCAAGAGCCGGAGATATAGTTTCTTTCAGAGGAACATCAATCTATCAAAACTCTGATGATGCTGTCATCATCTATAATATTAAATACTGGTCCGGTGATCAGGTTTTTAACAGCTTTATGTACAATTCTGTTGAAAGAAGACAGGCTGCGGTACCTAATCTGAACTCTCAAAACGGTCTTCCTGCTGCCAGCGCTGATATTACTTTTGCGAGTATCGATTCTAAAGTAAAAGCTACAGGAACAGAGAATTTCTATGTACAGTTTGGACTTTATATTCTAGATCCGAATGACAGTAACAAACAGATTCTGTACGGTTACTTTTACTGGGATCCAACAATTACGGTTAAATAAACACAAGTAAAATCTCGTATAAATAAAAATCGGGCAGCTTGAAAGCTGCCCGATTTTTATAAAGTGTGTATTAGAATATATTTTATCCTAATGTATTACTCAATTTTGATATTATCAATCTGAAGATCATACACACCGTCTTTTCCTGTTTTAAGGGCAAACATTGGTTTTCCAGCAGTAGTATTAAGATCGGTAAGACCTGTAAGCGTAAGCTCAATCAGTCTCCATTGTCCGTTCGTATTGATAGATCCGTTATATGAATTCGTGCTTTCCGGGCTTAAAGTAGCACCTGTAGAAAATGTTGCTAAATTGAATGTATAGAAAGCAGAGGTATTAGGAGCTAATGGTGTTGCTCTATATACGTTGAAAGAAAGTGATTTTCCTGATGCAGTCCCTTTAATATACATTGTAATTCTCTTTGGAGCTGCTGGTATTCCTGACGCAGCATTTGCTGTAAATACATAATCATTATTGGCAGGTGTACCTTTAATCTGAAGGGAGTTTGTATCATTATATCCCAAACCAATACCCTGAGAGGCATAAGAGATAAGCCCAAAGCTATTTAAACTTGACAGGAAAGATGGCCAGTTCTCAAAATCAGAGCTCGGGAAAAGATTGACAGCATTAGCAGATGGAAGTTCCGGCTGACCTGGAGTAAATCTGGCATTCGGGAAATTAATATCATTAAGATCTCTTATATAAGCTTGATCTGTAAAAACCGTTGTGTTATTTGAGCTTGTAAAACGGCTCAGAAGAAGAACGATATCACCACTTTTTTCATATTTAGGAGAGATAGGAGATTTCGCAAACGTTGAATAGTTGCTGAAACGAAGATCTAATCTACCTGCTTTTTTATCCGTAATATAACGATCACCTGTTGCAGATTCGTCAGCAAAATTTTTGGTCAGTTCAGGCTCTTCAAACTGAACATTTTTAATTTTTACAAGCTGATTGATATGAGCACCGTTTTTCAAAGCATCAGAGATAGAGTTGAACTCTAATGGCTTCATTGCAGCTACTACAGGCTTTTGTCCATCACAAACTCTTGCCATGTAATTGGATAGTTTATTAGGGTTGATTCTTCCAATAGGATAGTTAGGGTCATAAGAACCTACTTTAATGTTTCCATTAACTCCCTGAACGATCAATCCTTTCAGGTTGATTCTTACTAAAGCTCCAATAGGATAATCAAGATACTGATTTCCCCCATCGATATCAATTTCAATCCCTTGTGTCGGGTTTTCAGGTTTATCCTGAAGAAACATCATTTTGTAAAGATTTGAAGACTCATCACTTGAAGAGACATAAGCTTCTACGATGAAATCTTCCTTAATGATGTCGGCTTCTCCTGGTTTTGCCTTTGCAATAGTTACAATTTCTGATAACGGGTGATTAGCTGCAGCAAATTTGTTGGTACATTTGATTTCCGGTACCTCATAATCATCAGTTTTTACACAAGACGAGAATGCCAGCATTGAAATAGCACTAAAGATCGCCGCTTTAAAATATATATTTTTCATTGTTTTCGATTTTTAATTTTAGTTTTTTAGAATCTGAATTGAAGATTAACAAAATAAGATCTACCCTGATTATACCAATACTTTGGAGCGAATACCATATTTCCGCTGTCGTAATCATTTGCATAATCAATATAGTTAACGTTTCTGGTCTGCTCAAATCCTCCTGTAATATAATTTCTGTTATTAAGGATGTTATTAACCGATGCAGACACCAATACATAATACTTACCAATCATCCAGGACTTCCCTGCATTGACATTGAAGAAGAATGCTGAAGGAAGCTTTGTAGGTGTAAGAACTCTTGCAAGTTCTTCATCAGTTACCTGATCATAAGGAACTCCAGGTGTGTTAGGATTGGTATAGAATCTTGCGGTTCTGGTTACCGGAGATGGGTCTAAGAATGAATGCCCGAAATAATTCCATGTTGCTCCTACCCACCAGTATTGAGGACTGCTGTAACGAAGACCTAAAGTATATGCCTCCTGAGGAGTTCCTCCTTGTCTGTAATTTTTAAGCGTTGCTTCCCCCATATTGGTATAAGATCTTGATACGATATTTCCGTTCCCGTCAAGCTCTCTGAACGTTCCAACAGCATCAGATGCAAAATAAACGGTAGGATTATTAGTATAAGTGTATTGTCCTAAGCTTAATAAACCACTTGCCGTTAAAGTAGGCGTCACTTTTACCTGTGCACCCAGTTCAATCCCCATATTTCTCTTATTGGCTCCTGCCAGTACCTGCGTAATGAAAGCACCATCCTGAACCGGAGCCTGATCACCACTCTCAGTAAGGTTTGTCAGTTTAACTCCCTGTGCGAAATATCGTTGTACACTTGTTTCGTTTTGGGTGTTAACAAGATAACCGGTCAGTCTAAGTTTAACAATCGGAGTAGAGATTACATAGCTCAGGTCATTGGCATCAACAACAACATTTTTGATCCCAGGAGTGGTAACACCACTTACTCTTGTATTAAAGTAAATATCATTCAGGAAAGGAGACTGCGAGAAGTAAGCTCCGTTATAAACCAGGAAGTTTCTTCCATTGATTTTATAGGTAACCTGACCTTTAACGCCTGCATTCCAGAAATTCTGATCTGCACCTTTACCATAAGAAGACTCATACAGATAGTGTTGGAACAATCCTTCTCTGCTGTTTGTCGTGTAACCGAATAATCCCGAGATGAAAACATCAAATTTTCCTGTGGAGAATTTGAAAGCGGGGTTTATTTTGAATTCCTGTCTTCTGAAAATATAGCTGTACCCGATTTTATCACCCTCTCTTTTGGCAACATCAGTATCGCTTTCTCTTGTATTGAATTTTCCCCAAACACTTCCTGCAGTGGTGTTGGATGCAAATGGATCCATATTCAGGGCAAAATCAGCACCCAGAAGGTCATTTACTTCTCTGTACTGCTCAGATCTGTAATTCTGATAAGATAAATTTAAAATAAAACGGGAAGTATCGGTGAAGTTATAGGTATAGTGCGTAGACACATTCCATACTTTATCGTCTTTTACATCATCAACGAGATAATAAGCTGCTCTTCGTCCCCCTAATAACGCATTGTATTCTACGTTTCGGTTGGCATTATAAAGATTATCCCAGTTGATCTGTGTGTGTGACTGATCATCATTCGTCCACCAGTCTCTTGTGATTCCGATATTGGCAGCCTGCTCAGGAGACGGATTTGTATAGTTTAACCAATAACTTGGTAGATTACGGTAATACGTTGGAGACGGGTTGTTGGCTCTGTACCAGTCCAGTCTTGAACTGTATTCTTTCCCAAACTGGTAAGAAACAGATGTCCATAGCTGAGAGTTTTTATTAATTTTCCAGAAATCCTGTAATTGAATCATCGGCTGGAAACCTCTTTTCACTCTTTCATTTCTTTTATCTCCGTTTTGCCATCCCCAATACGAGTTGTAATGAACACCTCTGAAATCATATACTTCCTGAGTACTTGGACTTGAAGAGCTTCTTGCATATTTGGACCCAATGGCATTTAAAGTCATGGTATGGCTATCACTGAATTTTTTTTCAATACCAAGATATCCACTGTATGCATCATAAGCAGTACCATCCTGGATCCCTTCCTGTGCCCATCTTCTGGCAATCATTCCGGTAAATGCCCATCCGTTCTTGTTCATTCCGGAAGAGAATCTGTAAGATAGTCTGTTCCTGTAATTTCTGTTGGTCAGAGAGTATGTCAACTGACTTCCTTTTCTGTATTCGCTGGCTTTTGTATTCTTATAAAATACTCCGGTAGTTCCTCCGAAAGCATATTCTGAAGGGGCATGATTAGCTGCAATTTCCGGGTAACGGGTAATTTCGTTCAATCCTCCCCAGGTGCTGAAGTCTACATCTCCATTATCTGCAGCGGCCATAGAAACTCCATTGATCATATTTTCACCTGTTCTGCTGTCAATTCCTCTTGGACGGAACCAGTAGGGACCTAAATCAAAACTTGCCATTCTGTTGAAAACATCCTGAGATGACTGTAATAGCCCCACAGTTGCAGTCTGCTGTGCACCACCGCTATCGCTTTCCCCAGAATCTTCTATGATAGCCAACCCCTGATCTGCACCATTTAATGCAGAATAAAGAGTAATTACTCCAAGATCTTTTCTTTTCTCATCACTGGTTACGTCAAATTCAAAAATTTTAGTTTCAAAATTGGGTTTTGTAACCATAATCTGATAATGTCCGGGCATCAAATCCGTAAATTGGAAATATCCGATTTTGTCTGCCTTTGCATCATTTCCTGCTCCTTTTAAATCTACACTTGCCTGCTCAACGGGCTTGCCTTCCGCATCCTTAAGATACGCAAACACTGTTGTCTGCGCATAATAATATGACGCAGGCAGCAAGGTAAATAAAGAGATCAATGATAATTTTTTAATCATGAGTATATTTATTTTTTTAATACTTTTATTGTTAATTTTCAACAGTTTAAAAGTTGGGGGCACAAATTTAAACAAATTTTGCAATCCAGAACTTTTTTAACGTATTTTTTTCTTAACATTGCAATCTTTTAAGAATCATTATAAAAGAGAGATTCGAATTACTGCTTTTAAATTTACAAATATTTAAAACGCAGTGAGTTAAAAAAAAGTAAATTTGTAATTAATAGAATAATAAAACTCCAAAGAGATGAAGAGATTTTCGAGTCTGTTTGCCCTGTTTATTTCGATCGTGGCATTCTCCCAACAACAAGGAAAACTGAGAAAAGTAGCAACCGTAGGTTTCTTAAATGTAGAAAACCTTTGGGATACTATTCGTTCAGCAGATTATATAGACGGAACCAAAGACATTAAGAATCCTGCTTTCCACAGAAGCATTCCTATAGATTCAATCAAATTTCTGGAAGCCGAAAAATATGACGGGCCATGGAGTGACGGGGCTTTAATTGGTAAAAAAGTAGTCAGAGAACAAGGAGGTTCTGAAGAATTTACCCCAAAAAGCCCAAAGAATTACGGAAGTAAAATTTATAAAGCAAAACTGGCTAACGAAGCTAAGGTAATTTCTGAAATGGGAGCTCAGTATACCAAAACAGCTCCGGCAGTAGTAGGCTTGATTGAGGTTGAAAACAGACAGGTAATCCAGGATCTTGTGAATGAACCTGCCTTAAAAAAATATGATTACGGAATTATACACTACAATTCTTATGATTACCGAGGAATCGACGTAGCACTGATCTATCAGAAAAGAAGATTCACCCCTACCAATTCATTAAAAAAAGAACTGGTTATTTACGGTGACAACGGAAGAAGAGAATATACAAGAGATATCCTTGTGGTAACAGGATTTTTAGATAATGAAAAAGTAGCATTTTTCATGAACCACTGGCCTTCAAGAAGAGGTGGTGAAGCCATTTCTCTACCTAAAAGAAATGCAGCTGCAGCCTTATTAAAACAACAAATGGACAGTGTAAGAGCTGCAGACCCAACGACGAAGCTTTTCGCAATGGGTGACTTTAATGATGACCCTGTAAGCCCAAGTTTAAAAAACCACCTGAAAGCTCAGGCGAATCCAAAAGACTTAAGCGAGGAAACACCTTATCTTAATCTGATGTATCCTTTATATAAGAAAGGAGTTGCTTCTCTGGCTTATCAGGACGCTCCTAACCTTTTTGACCAGATTATTGTTTCTAAAAATGTAATTTCAGATCAGGTGACTAAAGAATATTCTGTGTATAAAACAGAAATCTTTGCCCCGGCTTATCTCGTTAATAAAGAAGGAAATTATAAAGGATATCCTTTCAGATCCTGGAATGGAGACCAGTTCACAGGAGGCTACAGTGATCACTTCCCGGCATTTGTAGTTCTTCAGAAAGAACCATAAAAAATTTAGGCACTCTTATTGGAGTGCTTTTTTTATATAAATATCTGTGTCATGAAAAATATTATTTTATTAGTAATGATTGCATTGGTACCTTTCAGCTGCTTTTCTCAGGAAACGCCGAAGAAAGATAAAGAGCAACATGAAATGAAGCCTTCTAAAAATGAAGACGGAGAATGGGACCTTACCGTTATAGATACCCAATTTGATTATTTTATAAATGCTGTTGCCAAACCGATCAGCCAGTACTCAGAATCTTATCTCAAGACAAAAAATACTTTTTTGGTCAACGAATGGAACAGTTATTATAATTCCGGCAGATACAGAAATATTATAGAATCGGGGATAGATTATGATCCCAAGGAAAATTACGGGATCAAATTTGAATATAAATTATACCAGGTTTTTGTCTATGTAAACTGGAAGTATAAGCTAAGATTAAATGGATTATCCGGAAGTGATGAGATAAGGTAAATTTTAAAGCATAGTCAATAAAAAAGGTTCAGAGTAATTCTGAACCTTTTCATTTTTATAATAGCTGAAAATTATTTATTGAATAATTCTTCTACTTTATCCCAGTTTACTACATCAAAGAACGCAGAAACATAGTCAGGTCTTCTGTTTTGGTAGTTTAAGTAATAAGCGTGCTCCCAAACATCTAATCCTAAAACAGGAGTTCCTTTAACGTCTGCTACAGGCATTAACGGGTTGTCCTGGTTTGGCGTAGAAGAAACAGATACGGAACCGTCAGCATTTTTTACCAACCAAGCCCATCCTGAACCGAATCTTGTTTTAGCAGCTTCAGAAAAATCAGTTTTGAATTTATCAAAACCTCCGTAGTTTTCAATAGCAGCTTTTACATTTCCTACCGGTTCTTTGCTTCCTCCGGGAGTTAAAATTTCCCAGAATAAAGAATGGTTGAAGTGACCTCCTCCGTTATTTCTTACTGCTGGCTTATCAGTTCCTGTCTGGCAGATCTCTTCAATAGTTTTTCCTGCTAATTCAGTTCCTTCAATTGCTTTATTTAAATTGTCAATATATGCCTGGTGGTGTTTTGTATGGTGGATTTCCATAGTTCTTGCATCGATCGTTGGCTCTAATGCATCGTATGCATATCCTAGTTTTGGTAATTCAAATGACATAATCTTTATTTTTAATGTTATAATTCAAAATTAGCCAATATTTAAGGGATTATCAAGGATTCTGGATTACTTTAATAAATCTTTAACATTGATATATTGATTTAGAATGAATTAAGTTTTATTTTTTTATGTAATATCAACAAAAAGCACGAACCTGATGATCCGTGCTTTCTATTTAACAATAATTAAATTAATTTATTTATTCATTGACATCAGGAATTCCTCATTATTAAGAGTTCCTTTGATGTTTTTATCTACAAATTCCATCGCTTCCACAGGGTTCATCTCAGAAAGATATTTTCTAAGAATCCACATTCTCTGTGAAGTTACTTCATCAAGAAGAAGATCATCTCTACGGGTACTTGATGCTACAAGATCAATAGCAGGATAAATTCTTCTGTTGGCAATTTTTCTGTCTAGCTGAAGTTCCATGTTACCGGTACCTTTGAATTCTTCAAAGATTACTTCATCCATCTTGGATCCTGTATCAATCAATGCTGTTGCAATGATTGTAAGAGATCCTCCACCTTCAATCTTTCTTGCAGCTCCGAAGAATCTTTTCGGCTTGTGAAGTGCATTGGCATCTACCCCACCGGAAAGTACTTTTCCAGATGCCGGAGTTACCGTGTTATATGCTCTTGCCAATCTGGTGATAGAATCCAGCAAGATGACTACATCATGTCCGCATTCTACCATTCTTTGTGCTTTTGCAAGAACAAGATTGGCTACTTTTACATGTTTTTCAGCAGCTTCATCAAATGTAGAAGCAATTACTTCTGCATTCACACTTCTTTCCATGTCAGTAACCTCCTCCGGACGTTCATCAATCAGAAGAACCATCATGTATACTTCCGGGTGGTTGGCTGCAATAGAATTAGCAATATCTTTAAGCAGCATCGTCTTACCTGTTTTAGGCTGTGCAACGATCATTGCTCTCTGTCCTTTTCCGATAGGTGCAAATAAATCTACAATTCGTGTGGACACTGTAGAACCGCTTCCAGCGAGATTAAATTTCTCTTCAGGGAAAAGCGGGGTAAGATATTCAAAAGCAACACGGTCTTTGATAAATGCAAGATCACGTCCGTTAACTTCTGTAGGTCTTAATAATGAAAAGTATTTCTCACCTTCTTTCGGAAGTCTTACAATTCCTTTTACTGTATCTCCTGTTTTCAAACCGAAATTTCTGATCTGAGCTGTAGAAACATACACATCATCAGGAGAAGAGATATAGCTGAAATCTGAAGAACGTAAAAATCCGTAGTTATCCGGTAAGATTTCCAAAACCCCTTCAATGCTTACCAATCCATCGAAATTGAATTCTTTTTTATGGTCATTCTGCTCCTCAGCCTTTTCAGAATGTCTGTTTTGATTCTGATTTTGGTTTTGGTGCTGCTGATGTTGCTGGTTTTGGTTTTTATGTTGGTTTCCACCGTTCTGTGGATGGTTGTGTCCTTTTTGAGGTCTGTTAGCCTGTGGTTGTTGAGGATTGTTAGGCTTTTCTTCAGCCTGGGCAGGCTCTTGAGGTTCTGTGTTTTTTGGAGTTTCAGTTCTTTCCTGAGATACTTCTGCGTTTGTGGCATTGGTTGAAACTCTTTTTCTTTTCTTTTTGGCCTGAGCGCCTGCTGCGGTTTCTTCTGTTACCGTGGCTGCTGTGGTTTCCACTTTGGGTTCTTCCGGTTTAATTTCTTCAGGAGCAGCTACCTTTTCTTCTACTATTTCCTCTGTTTTAGGTTCTACCGGAGCTTTTGCATTTGCTTTTGGCTTGGCTGCTGTTTTTTTAGGGGCAGCTTTTTTTGCCGGGGCTTTGGCAGGTTTTTCTGCTGGAGCCTCTTCAGTATTTATACTGGCGGTTTCGGTGGCGTTGAAATAATCTTTTGCGACTTTAGGGTTAGAAGCCTGAAAGTCAAGAATAGCAAAGATCTTGTCATTTTCATTGCTGTTTCTTGCAACTTTAACGCCCAAATCTTTCAAGATTTTAGTCAGTTCCGTTACGGATTTTGACCTTAACGTTTCTATGTTAAACATATTTAATGTAAAAATGTAATTAATTGTGAGTAAGAAAAGTAAGTCCGGTGACTTTTGTTTTCAAGTACATTGTATAATGCAAATCTACACTTATTTTTGAATTGTGCAAAATTTATATTATTTTTGCCAAGAATTTAATATTCAATGCTACAGAGAATACAAACCATATGGACCTTATTAGCAGTTTTAGCTGCGGTTTTCCTTTTTATAACAGGACAGGATGTTGTCATTTCAGACAGTATTCCTTTACTTAATATAGGCTGTATCGTACTTGTTGTTATCGGAGCATTAAGTATTTTCAGTTTCAAAAACAGAAAAAGACAAATTTTGCTGAATACCATCAGCATCATTATAAACGCTTTGTTGATTGGTGTATTGGCGTACTGGTTACTAAACTTATCCGGAGGAATTCAAATTCCTGAGAAGGGTATTGAGCCGATTTTCCCATTGATTGCGGTAATCTGTTTGTTCATAGCAAACATTTATATCCGTAAAGATGAGAGGCTCGTAAAATCTGTAGACAGACTTCGATAGCCTTACAACGATTTTTTGAGTGAGAACAGCTTCTTTTAAGGAGCTGTTTTTTATTTGTCGTACACTCTTAATTTATTTTATGTAAATTCATTGCAACTTTTGAGTTAAAAATACGACAGATCCTATAACTTTAATAAAAGACAATGAAAAAGCTAACGTATCTTACTTTATCACTATTCTCCATATTCACTTTTGCTCAGGAGGTTTCCAAAGAAAGAGTAAAGACAGTTCTTTCCACTCTCGCTTCAGATGAAATGAAAGGCCGTGAAATCGGAACCCTGGAAAATGAAAATGCAGCCAATTACATCGCTGCACTTTTCAAAGAAAATAATCTGGAATACTGTACCGGAAAATCTTATCTGGTACCTTTTGATTACAATGGAAAGACCGTATACAATGTCTGTGGAATTAAAAAAGGAAAATCTGATCAGTACCTTGGTTTTTCAGGACATTTTGATCATATCGGAACCAGTGATAAAAGCGGAGATAATATTTATAACGGAGCAGATGATGATGCCAGCGGAATCACGACTCTGGTAGGTATCGCCGATTATTTTAAAAACAAAAAACCGGAATTCTCTATGGTGTTCATGGCATTTAATGGAGAAGAGAAAGGAATGCTGGGTTCAAGAGCGATTTCCACTGATAAGAATCTGGATCATATTTATAATAAAATGACAGCTCTTTTTAATTTCGAAATGGTTGCTACGGAATCTCAGTGGGGAAAAAATGCATTATATATGACGGGAGACGGATTCTCTGACCTTGATGAACTTTTCAATCAAAATGCAGTAAACGGATTAAAAATCAATGCTGATCCTTATGCAAAACAGCAGCTGTTTTACCGTTCAGATAATGTAAGCTTTGTCAAAAAGAAAATCATTGCCCATTCATTTTCTACTGTTGATATGACGAAAGCGTCTCATTATCACCACGAAAATGATGATGTCAATATTGTAGATTTTGATAATATGACGCAGATCATCAATAATTTGGGAAAAACACTGGATAAACTGAGTCCTAAAAATTTTGCGCCTAAATATAATGACCAGGTGAAGTTCTAAGAAAACAATCATATAAAACCGCTGTTTAAGCGGTTTTTTTTCATTAAACAAGACAGCATTCTTATGTACTGTTCCAAATCTCGTTCAGGCTTATCTGTTAAAAAATACCTTTCAACAATGCTAAGTTGTAACAAAAAGACATTTTTTGAAACTTATCCGGTAAAGTAAAACAGGATTAAGAACGTCTTATCTTTTAATTTTACGTAATTTTGCTATCCAATTTTTTAATTGAATGAACGAATATAAAAAAATCTTAAAGTTCGCGAGGCCGCATCAAAAATATATCTACGGAAGTTTATTTTTCAATATCCTGTATTCTGTATTTCAGATTGCTTCTCTGGGGACTATTCTACCGGTTTTAGGAATGCTTTTTGGCACTATAAAACCTGAAAAATATGAGAAAGCACCAGTATATTCCGGTGATATTGTTGATTTTTTCTCTTATGTAAAAGAATATTCCAATTATTATGTACAGACACTGGTGAGCAATTACGGGGCACTTACTGTTCTTGCCTGGCTGTGTATCATTACTGCATTTATGTTCTTTTTAAGAAACGCATTCCGTTATTTCGGCTCTTTATTACTGATCAATTACCGTGTGGGAGTAACCAAAGACCTGCGTGGAGCGATGTACAGAAAAATACTTTCCCTTCCTGTTTCATTTTTTACAGAGAGCAGAAAGGGAGATATGATGTCCCGTATGTCCAATGACGTAGGAGAAGTGGAAGGAAACATTTTAGGAAGCTTGATTGAACTGATTAATGCGCCTTTTATGCTGATCAGTACATTGGTTACCTTATTTTTCCTGAGCCCGGAAATGACTCTTTTCTCACTATTGGTTCTTCCTGTGATGGGAACAATGATTGCACTGATCGGAAAAAGCCTTAAAAAAGACTCACACGAAGCACAAAGCGAACTGGGAACCATCTTCTCTATTGTGGATGAAACATTGAAATCTTCAAAGGTTATTAAAATATTCAATGGGGAGAAAATCATGAATAACAGATTCATGCATTCTATGAACAAATGGATCTCAAGTTCTATTAATTTGGGTAAGAAGAAAGAATTAGCATCTCCAATGAGCGAATTCTTAGGTTCTATTACCTTCCTGATTATTGCCTGGTATGGCGGAAAACAAATTATTGTTGAGCAAAGCATTTCTCCGGCAGACTTCCTTGTATTTTTAGGTATGTTCTTCCAGATTCTTCCTCCTGCAAAAAGTTTATCTACATCTATTTCCAATGTACAGAAAGGAGAAGCTTCCCTGAAAAGAGTATTGGAAATTCTTGAAGCGGACGTGAAAATTGAAGAAATTGCAGAACCTGTTTCTATTACAACGCTTCAGAACAATATTGAATTCAAGGATATTGGATTCTATTATGACAAAGCGAATCTTATTCTTAAAAACTTCAATTTAACCATTCCTAAAGGAAAAACAGTTGCTCTTGTCGGACAAAGTGGAAGTGGTAAAACAACAATTGCTAATCTTTTAGCAAGATTTTATGATGTTTCGGAAGGAGAAATTCTGATTGACGGGACAAACATTAAACATTTAAAATTACAGGAATACCGCCAGCTGCTGGGAATGGTAACACAGGAATCTGTATTATTCAACGATTCTGTATATAACAATATCCTGATGGGTAAACCTGATGCCACCAAAGAAGAGGTAATTGCAGCTGCTAAAATTGCCAATGCAGATTCTTTTATTTCCAATCTTTCCGAAGGATATGATACCAATATCGGTGATGATGGAAACAAGCTTTCCGGAGGTCAGAAACAAAGGGTTTCTATTGCAAGAGCGGTATTGAAGAACCCACCGATCATGATTCTTGATGAAGCCACCTCTGCCCTGGATACAGAATCTGAAAGATTCGTACAGGATGCGCTGGAGAAGATGATGGAAAACAGAACTTCTTTAGTAATTGCCCACCGTCTTTCGACCATCCAGAAAGCAGACTGGATTGTAGTAATGGAAAAAGGTGATATCGTGGAACAGGGAACCCACCACGACCTGATTGCAAAAAGAGGAATGTATCATAAACTTGTCGAACTTCAAAATTTCGACTAATCTTATAACTGAATTACAATGAACCCCATACAAGAGTATTTCTACAGAATCGAAGAACCTGAAAGAAGTACTCTTTTATTTTTACGTGACATGATATTAGCTTCAGATCCGGAAAATATTACAGAAACATTCAGTTTCGGACTTCCGTTTATCAAATACAAGAAGAAAATGCTGTGCTACTTCTATTACAGCAAAAAATACAAAAAGCACTACCTGAGTTTTTATCATGGTGACCGGCTTGATTATCCTGAATTGATCCAGGACGGCAGAAAGAAGTTTAAAATCCTTCTTATTGATACGGAGGAGGATATTCCCGTAGAATTCATATTAAACCTTGTACAGGAAGTTAAAAGACATATAAAATAAAAAACTCCGGCACGAATAATCGTGCCGGAGTCATCTTTAAAAACCTTTTATCATTGTGTGTTTATTCCGTTGAATTCTGCCTGCTTAATTGCCCAGGCAATCATATTCGCAAAGAGGATTGAATTCTGAACCTGCATTCCTCCTGTTGTATAGCCGTTTCCTGCGTATCCGTAAGAAGACTTCTGAACCGGGAAATACCCTCCTGAACTTGGGGCAACAAAAGGCTCAATGGTATTACTTGGATACTGGTTTCCGTTAGCATTTTCATTACTTAAAAAGCCACCGTCACCAAACCATATAAAGTTCAGGCTGGTATTTCTTAATCCTGAAATTCCTGTTCTGGCAGTGGTGCTGTTGATAGGCTGCGCATAGCTGTAAGGAACAAATCCGCTTGTCAACCCCGAAATATTTACTGTGGTAGAAGCATCTTCACCCCAGTTTTTCCCTCTTACATCTCCAAAAGGTCCGTTAAGGATGGGATCATCAGAATTGGTAAGAGCATACACTGAACCTGCACCGCCTCCATAAGATGCTGAAATGGTAGGATCAGAGAATATTCCTCTGAATAAATTCTGTGCAGTGCCCGTATCATCTGTCATCGCAATGACAACTCCTTTTTTATTAAGATAGGAAGCAATATAACCTGCATCTGTAGCATTAGGTGTATAGTTGTATCCAATGACAACAATATCCGGCTTATTATTAAGAGCCGTCTGAAGAGCTGCTGAAGAAGGTGAGTTCCCTAAAGAAGTATGTGTAAAACCTTCATACTTAACAATACTGGAAGCAGTGGTACCAAAGTTTGTTGGAGAATCCATCAGACTTCTTGACGGACCGGTATAGGCGCTATACCCGTAAGCTGTTTCTAATCCGATATGGAGAACCGTTTTTTTAGGAATGACAACCACTACATTCACAGAACATGTTGTAGATACCCCACCCTGGCTATCGGAAGTAATGGTAATTGTTTTCACCGATGTAGAAGTTGGAGTTCCTGTTCCGCTTAATGTAATATTCTGATTTCCCGTAGAAGTAAATGTGCCTGATCCGCTGAAAGAAATTCCGTCAACAGTATTAGTGGAAACAGTATAACTTCCCAATGTTGAAACATTTACAGGTAAGGTAATTGTATTCGAAGCAGTAAGAGCTGTTCCAACCTTGTATACTCCATTTACCGTTGCAGTTCCACAGCTCATGGTATAGGTTCCTGCGGGACTCAGAACAGTAATCGAAATAGCAGGAGTACAAGTTACTTCAACTCCGTTGGCTTCAAGAGCAACATTATCTGTCTGAATATTCTGAGGAATTCCCTGTCCCGGAATCTGTATTGTTTGCGTTCCGGTGTTTAAAAATACTCCGGTTCCATAAAAATTGTATCCGTTGGCTGTCGTTCCGGAAATGGTATAATTACCGGGTTTAGTTACATTCACAGCAATCTTCAGGTAATTGGAATTGGTAAGTTCTTTTCCTTTTACATAGCTTCCCATTGCTTTGGAAGCGGAACAGTCTATGGTAAAAACAGATTTACCCAGCTGTCCGCACACACTTTTCCATTCTTTATCCACAAAGCTCCAGTAATTGAAACAGTCTTCTGTGGTGTTGTAAATCGTCAAGCCATCATCATTGGATTGATTGATTACAATTGCGTTTCGCTGCGCTTCTGTTAACCTTGGAATAAGTACTCCTTTGTTGTTATTTCCTGAAATAACATCCAAAACGGAATTAGAGTTCGGCGTAGTAGTATTAATCCCTACTGCACCATTGTTGGTTTGAGAAAAAGATCTTCCAAAAACAAAGAGCATTGCTATGAGCAGGACTTTGATTGGGGGCATTGTAAATTTTGTTTCCATCATTGTATAAGTTATAATTGTTTGATAATAATAATCCGGGCATTTAACTTCCACAAAATTATCAACCACAGACGGTTAGAAAATAATTCCTTGCTACGCAATACTACTCACGCGTAGTAAAACTCACAAAATGTCACTAATTTATCCTGGTAAAAATTCAAATAAAAAGTTGAGCTTTTTAACAAAACCCAACCATACATTCAAATATCAAAAGCAAAACAACTTAAAAGAACCATTACTTCTAATTTATCATAAAAAATAAAATCAGTAGGTTTAAAAAACGCAATATCAGTCATCACTTAAAATTCTTTTCCATTTCGCAATGGTATTTCGGCTTATCTTAAAATGATCACTCACCTGAAGATTAGTCAGTTCATTTCTTTTCTGATAACTGAGAATTTTCAGAATTGATTCCTTATCATAACAACGGAGCCTCTGGTTTTTACGTTCCATAGTATATTCTGTTTCTCCAAAAATCAGTTGATTAAATTTCAGAATATCAAAAGCTGAATGTAATGTTTCCAGCTTAAGCCTGATGGCGGTATCTGATAATTTCTCGGGAAATTTTTCTTCAAGAATGTCGGTATAAATCTGCTTATAATCTGGCATCATCTTATATCTTTTTCATCCATTTATATAAAGTGGTCTTGGGTATTTTATACCTTTTAACCACATCATTGGCCGTCATTTTCCCTGTCTTTATTTTATCAAGAATAAAATCCTTAACCTCCTGCGTATAAATGCTTTTTCTGAAAACCAGGGTATTTTCCTTTTGAGTGAAGACATTATCAATTATCGCCTGGGGAGCATATAAAATGAGATGTCCGGTATAAAACCGGAAGAAATCGAATTTTAAAAGTTTACACCATTTCAGAAGAACATCAGTATCCATACTTTTTGCATGATACATACTCTCCACTTCATCTTCCGTACTGTTTAAAAACCGGGAAATTCTTTCTATTGAAATCTGGTACTCTTCCACTTTGGATTGGATCAGGCTTCCAATATGAATGTTCTTAATATTCATCACAATGTTTTTAAATAAAAATATTGACAAGAAAATCAAAAAACACCATCAGAGCCTACTCAAGATTACGCATGAGTAACAAAAATCGGAATTCTGTTTAAATTTTAATCAAAAAGCTGTTGATATTGATCTCTGAGGAAATATTAAGTTTTTTCCGGATCCTGTATTTTTTACTTTCTACAGCCCGGATACTGTTATTGGTACACTGTGCTATTTTTTTGGTATCAAAATCCAGCTTCATCAGTGCACAGAAATAGAGCTCAGAATGGATCAGATTAGGATTTATTTGTAAAATATCCGGAATAAAATGAGGAAAAAATACCTGAAATTTCTCAAAAAACATGGGTGAATTGCTTTCCGCTAAATTCAGTATTTCCTGAATATTTTCCTCTGAAAGATGGTTAATCAACATCTGGTGTTTCATCAATTCCGAATTCGTTTTGACCAGATCCTTGATGGTGGAATCCTTGGCTTTTTTATCGGAAATTAAGCCATGAATCAATGCGTCTTTCTGTGTAATAAATACGATATCCATTAAAAAGGAAGCAACGGAGAATAAAATATTCAGCAGTTTGATTGTTTTAAAATCTTCTTTTTCTATGAATCGGCTCTTTGGCAGGAAATCAAAATCAAAATACAGACATGCAATGAAATTGATACTGATGATGAATGTAATAAAAAAGATCGTAAGGGAGTCCTGTTTGTATTTCAGAAAGAACGGAACAGCAAACAGAAGACAAAAGTAAAAGTATTCTACACCTGCGTTTTTGTAAGTATAAATATGAAAAAAGCTTACTATAAATGTGAGTAAAACAAATATACCGATAATGAAAGGCTTTAAAACCTTTTTGAACCGTTTCGTTTTTCCTTTGATAGCCATGAGGAACAGCCAGAAGAAGGTAATAACGGTAAGAAATATGGAGATCAGCATATCCCCAAAAAAAGTAATAATAAAAATGGAGTAAAACAGGAATATGAAAAACAGTAAAAGCAAATACCGGTTAATAAGATGAAGATAACTACTTTCAAAATCATCATCCATCTTCTCAGTTTCGTCGTTAATCATCTTAAAGAAAAACTTATAAATCATCTTGTTGTTTTTTTGTGCTCTCACAAGCTTAAGTTGGCATTTGTACTCCTGAAAGTATAAATTTTCCAATATTAACAGCCTTTCATGCAAAATAGAAATCTACAAAACGAAATGTATTAGTCTTTTTCAGCATTAAAAGGAGATGATTAAGGTGTTTTTCTAGCTACAATTTACTAAAATTAGATGTTAAAATTATCAAATGAAATGCCATTTTTGACAATAAATTAACAATCATTTACCTTGAATCACTTAAAAAAGCATGGGCCTGTGTTTTTAAGCAGGCAAAATTATCAATCCCAACGGAAAGGTATTAGTCTTCCGATACGCAATAATACTCATGCGTAATTAAACTCAAATAACAAAATATACCCTTCATACCCCAAATAAAAAAGAGAACTTTAAAAGCTCTCTTTTGGTTTTTTATCTACGATAAGAATTTTAGTTTTCTTTCAGTTTGGCAATCACATCCAAACCACCTTTTGTAATATCTCCGATCTTACATATAATCTCAGTATCCAAAGGCAGGAATACATCCATTCTGGAACCGAATTTAATAAATCCGAACTCATGCCCGGCTTTGGCTTTATCTCCTTCATTACAGTAGAATACAATTCTTCTTGCTACATATCCCGCAATCTGTCTGAAGACTACTTTGTGATTGGTCATCGTCTGAACTGCTACGGTAGTTCTTTCATTCTCTGTAGAAGATTTTTCATGCCATGCTACCAGATACTTTCCCGGGTGGTATTTTTTGTAAATCACTTCTCCTGAAACCGGATATCTGCAGATGTGAACATTCAGAGGAGACATAAAAATAGAAACCTGGATTGCTTTACCTTTTATAAATTCATCCTCTTCCACTTCTTTGATCATAACCACTTTTCCGTCCACCGGAGCGATCACATTTTCTCTGTGATCAAGAATATTACGGTCCGGAACTCTGAAAAACCAGAATACTAAACTGTAAATAACCAGCAAAGGCATAATGATCAGCAGGGACCATATTTCAAGGAAATAAATTGCTAAAGCGCCCAGAATGATAAAAAGTATGGTCGCAACGGTAATCGTTCCTTTTGATTCTCTATGTAATTTCATGAGATTAAATAAATTTTTCTAAAATAAAGTACAAATATACGACAGGAACGCAGATAATAAAACTATCCAGCCTGTCTAAAACTCCTCCATGTCCCGGAATGATGTTTCCACTATCCTTTACACCGAAGTTTCTCTTCAATTGACTTTCTACCAGGTCTCCTAATGGCGCAAAGGCTGCCACCAGAAATCCTACGATCATCCAGTTTCCTCTCAGCTCGGGCTGATAGTGTTCAATAAAATAAGACAACACCAATGTTAAAACAACACCTCCGGCATAACCTTCCCATGTTTTTTTAGGCGAAATCTTAGGAGCCATTTTATGTTTTCCAAAGAATTTTCCTACCAGATAGGCAAAAGTATCACTACTCCAGATAAGGATAAACAGGAAAAGAACTTCCAGAGAGAAGTTTTCATTATAACTGGAGAATTTGGGCAGTCCTAATGCAAAACTGAACGGGAGAGCCACATAAATAACGGTAAAAATAAGTTTTCCGCTGTCAAAGTATAATTCGTTAGGATATTTGAATAAGGTTACTACAGCTATTCCAATCAAGGCGAGTGCTAATATTTCACTAAGTCTGAAATCAAAAAAGAAATCGTGATTAAAATACCTTTTGGAAAACATGTAGAAAATAAAAATGACCAATGGATATACGACCCATTTTTCATAGCCGTTTCCAAACTTCATAATTTTAACACATTCCCAGGTTCCTACAATCAGCAGAAGACTCATTAAACCGTGATACAGATACTGCTGTTTGGCAAGACCAGGTGCAATACTGTTCAGCAGCTGCGCTCCCAACGGAGTAGAACAAAGAATAATGATTGCTACATAAACGATACCTGATACGGTTCTTTGAATGAGATTTTTGTCCAAAATTTAAAATTTAGAAGTGGTTGCTTAATCTTCAAGCAGCAATAAAAACAGTTTTGTATTGGAATTGGAAGAACTATCCATTTTCGATTGGCTTCCGCTGATGGAAGTAAGGTTCTTGATATTTCCGTTTCTTTTTATTTTACCCATGGCATCATTCAGGTTGTTTACAATCTGAGAAACATTGGCAATGATGATAATTTTATCAGGAAGCCTTGAAGAATGATAATGCAGGATATTATTATGCGAAAGCATGATTCTGCCGTCATAGGCAATGAGATATTCACAGGTGATGAATGCGGCGTCATTAGATGGCTGTAATTCTGACGTATATGAAGACTTCACAACGTTCAAAAAGTTCTGAAGTTCTTTATCCCAGCAGAAAAGGTTGTGAACACCTTCTATTTTAATAATTTGATTTAAAGTTTGTAGAGCTTCCGCTTCATCTGCACAATAATTAAAAAATCCTCCCGAATGCGTAAATAATTGCGCAAACTTATAGTCAAGATCCGCATTTTTCAGCGAATCCCCAAGTTTCTCCAGGCTCTGTTTGTCCTCTTCTTCAGGCTGGTTGGTAAGTTTGCTTACAATCCTCTTGAATAAATTCAACTTAATCTATTTTTAGTCAACTTTATACAAAAATAGAAAATAAATTACAATAGTGTCCAAAATATCTCCTTAAATATGAAAAAACCTGACAATTTTGCGATTATCAGGTTTTTATTAATTCTATTTTTTAAGAATCTTAAAGCTGTGTCGGGCTTTCGGGAGCCTGTATTTCGCTTTCTTCTTCTTTCTCTTTGATCTGAGGTGTTTCCTCTACAATGGGCTGATCTTTTTCAGGAATAGTATTGGTTACAGGTTTCTCTGTCAATTCAGGATCCCATGCTCTTTTTCCGAAAATCTCTTCAAGGTCTTCACGGAAGATCACTTCTTTTTCAAGCAATTTACTTGCTAAAGCGTCAAGCTTATCTTTATTCTCGTCAAGAATTCTTACCGCTCTCTCATATTGATTTTCGATGATTGATTTGATCTCTGCATCAATTTTTGTAGCGGTTTCTTCAGAATAAGGCTTTCCGAAATTGTATTCAGACTGGCCTGAGCTGTCATAGTAAGAAATATTACCGATATTCGGGCTTAATCCGTAGATTGTAACCATTGCCTGAGCTCTCTTTGTTACGGTTTCCAGATCAGAAAGTGCTCCTGTAGAAATATTATTGAAGATCACCTGCTCTGCTGCTCTACCTCCCAATGTTGCACACATTTCGTCCAGCATCTGTTCAGTAGTGGTAAGCTGTCTTTCTTCAGGAAGGTACCATGCTGCTCCCAGTGAACGTCCTCTAGGAACGATCGTCACTTTTAAAAGTGGAGATGCGTGTTCTACCAACCATGAGATCGTAGCGTGTCCTGCTTCATGGTAAGCAACTCTTCTTTTTTCAGAAGGTTTGATTGCCTTATTTTTCTTTTCAAGACCGCCGATGATTCTGTCTACAGCATCAAGGAAATCCTGTTTTGTTACTGAAGTATGATTATTTCTTGCTGCGATAAGTGCTGCTTCGTTACAAACGTTGGCAATATCTGCCCCACTGAAACCAGGGGTTTGTTTGGCAAGAAACTCTCTGTCTACATTATCATCAAGTTTGATCTTTTTCAAGTGAACATCAAAGATCTGTCTTCTTTCGTGAAGTTCCGGAAGGTCTACATAGATAGAACGGTCAAAACGTCCTGCTCTCATCAAAGCTTTATCAAGGATATCCGCTCTGTTGGTTGCTGCCATTACGATAACGTTGGTATCTGTTCCGAAACCATCCATTTCAGTAAGAAGCTGGTTCAAGGTATTTTCTCTTTCGTCGTTTCCGCCGGAGAAATTATTTTTCCCTCTGGCACGTCCGATAGCATCAATCTCATCAATGAAGATAATGGCCGGAGATTTTGCTTTAGCCTGAGCAAAAAGGTCTCTTACTCTGGAAGCTCCTACTCCCACAAACATTTCAACGAAATCGGAACCTGAAAGTGAGAAAAACGGAACTTTAGCTTCCCCTGCAACAGCTTTCGCCAATAGGGTTTTACCAGTTCCCGGAGGCCCTACTAAAAGAACTCCTTTAGGAATTTTACCTCCCAGTTTTGTATATTTCTCGGAGTTTTTCAAGAAGTCTACTACTTCCTGAACTTCTTCTTTAGCACCTTCCAATCCTGCAACATCCTTGAATGTTACCTGAATTCTTTCTTTTTCGTCGAAAAGCTTCGCTTTGGATTTTCCGATAGAGAAAATTTGTCCGCCAGGACCTCCGCCTCCACCCATCTTTCTGAAAAGAAGGAAGTAGAATAATCCTAAAATTGAAATCCAAACCAGCGCAGGGATTAAGATATCCATTAATGCGCTCTTCCCTGTACCGTAATCTTTGGTTGTTTTAATAACCGGATTGCTGGCTTTGACCTGTTCAAATTTCTGAAGGAAAAGTTGAAGATCTCCGTATTTCACAGAAAAATCTGCTTTTGGAGCCATTTCGAAGGCAGAAAGGGGGTTGTTTTCTTTTCCGGCTTTGGAAACCATTGCCGATTTTGCTTCTTTTGTTAGGAAAACATCAGCTTTCTCTATGTCTTTGTATATAATTATATTCTGGACTTTGCCCGCCTGCATTTCTCTAAAGAAACCATCTTCATCAATAGATTTTGCTGCATCACCTCCAAGGAAGTTGGAGCCAAAGAATAGCAAAAGAGCTACGATTGCAATAGGAAAGAACCAGTTGAATCCTTTATTATTCATTTAGACTTTTTAAAATTTTTATTATTCATTTTCAATTCTGGTAATGACTGCGTCACCCCAAAGCTCTTCTATATCGTAGTACTCACGTACCTGTTTCTGGAATATATGCACCACCACTGAAACGTAATCCACCAATACCCACATCGCATTCTCAGTACCTTCTACGTGCCAAGGTCTGTCCTGCAGTTCGTTTCTTACTTTCTTCTCTACACTTCCTGCCAATGCAGCTACCTGTGTATTTGAGTTTCCACTACATATCACGAACGTTTCTGCTACAGAGTTTTCGATGTTTGAAAGATCGAAGATCATAATGTCTTCTCCTTTTACATCCTGGATAGCTTCAACGATTTTATCTATTAACGCTTGTTTTTCTGCTGTTTTATTCATTAAAAAAATACTATAATCTGCAAATTTATTGTTTTTTCTTTACTTTAACCTTACTTTTACCCTCTTAATCTCTTAAAGTTTTCTTAAATGAGCCAACTCTTTTACCTGAAAGAATGTTCTTCTACTAATGACGAAATATCAAAGTTTTTACTTTACGGAGATTCAAATTTTATAGGGCTTCATACTTTTAATCAAACTAAAGGCCGTGGTCAGTATGGAAATATCTGGACTCAGACCGCCGGAAAAAATCTGGCTTATACGCTGGCAGTGAATACTCAGAACATCCTGTGCTCCGACTTTATGTTCAATTATTATACCGCAATGGTGATCCGGGATTTCCTTGCCAAATTGTCTGACTCTGAGGTAAAAATCAAATGGCCGAATGATATTATCCTTAAAGGTAAAAAAATCGTTGGAATTTTAATAGAAAAGAAAAAAATTAATCAAAATAATTATTTCATCATAGGAGCCGGAATCAACATTCTGCAGGAAAATTTTGATGAAATATCCAATGCAGGGTCACTTCTGACGCAGACGGGGATGCAATTTGACCTGGAAGAACTTGCCTTAAACCTTCATGAATATTTGTGTGAAAAGCTTAAAAACATACCTTCAGATCAGGAAATCCTGGATGGATTTAATAAAAACCTTTTCAGAAAAGATCAGATATCGGTCTTTGAAATTGAAAAAGCGCGACAAAATGGCATTATCCGGCGTGCAGACGAAAAGGGTGAACTATGGATCGAACTGGAAGACGGAATGCATTCCTTTTATCACAAAGAAGTAAAATTACTTTACTGATTGGCTCTCTTGATATACAAATAAAGGGTAAGCGGCAAAAACACCATATTAGGCAGCCACATGGCTACAGCCGGAGACAAACTTTTATTTTCCGAAACCACTTTTAAGGCTTCGAATGAAAACACGAAAATGAAGGCCAATGAAATACCGATGGCTAGATTGACTCCTAATCCTCCTCTTTTCTTCTGTGATGACAGGGAAAGCGCCAGAAATGTCAGAATAATAATTGAAACAGGCATGGAAGTTCTCTGGTGAAGTTCATTCAGGTAAGAGTTCAGGTTGCTGTTTCCTCTTTCTTTTTCCCTTTCAATAAATTTCAAAAGTTCCGGAGTGGTTTTATTTTGTCCCAAAAGCTCATTCGGGAAAAGTTCTTCCGGAGAATGCCCGTAATTTTTCCTTAATTCTATTCCGTTACCGAGTTTTTCGGTATTGTCTTTATTGATTGTTTTTTCCAGATAGTTATTTAAAACAAACTGTTTTTTAGCTTTATCCCAATACACTTCACTTGCCTTCAGCTCATAGGTCATTTTTCTGTCTTTATCATATTTCTGATAGACAAAACTCGACCCTCTTTTTTCTCTTTTATTCCATGAATCGACAAAGATATACTCCGTTTTACTCAGCTGTGAAGAAGCAGGTGCTGTTCCTAAAATCTTTTCTTTATTGGCTGCATTATACGTATACGCTTCCAGTTCATTTTTCTTGATATTGGCCCATGGCAGCACCATATGGTACACCACAAGGGCGATCAATCCAATAAAAATGGAAGTAACCAGATAAGGTTTGGAAAACCTGTGGAAACTGGCTCCACTACTGATAATAGCAACAATTTCAGTATTATTTGCCATCCTGGAGGTAAAATAAATTACCGATATAAATACCAGAATGGAAAGGAAAGTCACCACAAGATTGATGATCCAGAAAGGATAAAAATGGATAAGGAAATAGGTCAGATCCAATTTCGGATCAATGGCCTTGGCATTTTCTATCCTTGGAATCTTCTGCTGAACATCGATTACCAATACGACTATAGACAATAATACCAACATGAAACTGAAAGTCCCAAGGTATTTTTTAATGATATATCTGTCTACAATTTTAAGCATATTCTCTTACAGTCTTTGTCTAAGAACCGGTACTACAGCGTTTTTCCATTCATAGAAATCACCTGCAATAATATGTTCTCGGGCTACTTTTACCAAATCAAGATAGAATGCAAGGTTATGAATCGAAGCAATCTGTTTTGCCAGATATTCTTTAGATACAAACAGGTGGCGAAGATACGCTTTTGAATATTCACGATCTACAAAACTGGTTCCAAATTCATCCAAAGGCGAAAAATCGCGTTTCCATTTTTCATTTTTAAGGTTCATTACCCCTTGCCATGTGAAAAGCATTGCATTTCTTGCATTTCTCGTTGGCATCACACAATCCATCATATCAATTCCCAGCCCGATCGATTCAAGGATATTCCACGGAGTTCCTACTCCCATCAGGTATCTTGGTTTCTCTTTTGGAAGGATATCTGTCACTTCGTCAGTGATTCTGTACATTTCTTCTTCAGGCTCTCCTACCGAAAGTCCTCCGATCGCGTTCCCTTCTGCCCCTGCTTCGGAAATCACTTCTGCAGAGATTTTTCTAAGATCAGAATAGGTAGATCCCTGAACAATCGGGAAAAGCCTTTGCTTATGTCCGTATAATTCAGGATTATCATTCGTCCAGTCAATACATCTTTTCAGCCAGCGGTGGGTAAGCTCCATCGATGATTTTGCCTGATTATAATCGCAAGGGTAAGGTGTACATTCATCAAAAGCCATGAAAATATCGGCTCCGATCTGTCTTTGAATTTCCATTGATCTTTCCGGAGAGAACATGTGGTAACTTCCGTCGATGTGAGATTTGAATCTCGCACCTTCTTCTGTCATCTTTCTGTTGCTTGCCAATGAAAATACCTGAAAACCTCCAGAATCAGTAAGGATAGGAAGATCCCAGTTCATGAATTTGTGCAAACCACCTGCATCCTGCATCGTTTCCATGCCCGGACGAAGGTAAAGGTGATAAGTATTTCCCAGAATAATCTGAGCTTTAATGTCTTCTTTTAATTCTCTCTGATGAACTGTTTTCACACTTGCTACAGTTCCCACAGGCATAAAAATAGGAGTTTGAATCTTCCCGTGATCTGTGGTAATTTCCCCTGCTCTTGCTTTTCCTTCAGAGGTCTTTTCTATATTAAAAAATTTCATCTCTATACTTGTTTAGACACTGTTTTACCAGTGATTTTTTGTATCGCAGAAACTTCTGTGTCCATTTTACCTTACTACAGGCATTACAGCACCATTCTGTTTCAGCTTATCCTTCACATATTTATCTGCTTTGGGATCTTTTTTCAGCAATATTTCCTGTGCATCATTAGCGATCCCGTCCATTTCTTCTTTAATTACATAGTATTTGAAACTGTCTACAAAATCATCCGGTTTTACCTTATATGATTTCAAAACAGCCCTTGTCCCTGCTTCCATATTTTTGTCAGGATAGATAAAGATAGCCTGATCGTTGATGGCAAGATCGGCAATGATTTCAGCCATCAAACCTTTATCGACCAGATTTTTGGGCTTATCAATATAATCGCCACACGAAAACAGGCTCAGCAAAACGAAAATAAAGATTAACTTTTTCATCAGTTTCATAATCTGTTGATGAGTGATTTCCATTTTAAGTTCAATACTCCAAAAACTGCTTCATGGATAATTCCGCCGTTCATTTTACTTTCTCCTAAAATCCTGTTGGTAAATATAATAGGAACTTCTACAATTCTGAAACCTTTTTTAAAAGCTCTGAATTTCATTTCAATCTGGAATCCGTATCCTTTCAGTTTTACGTTATCCAATCCTATTTCTTCCAGTACTTTTCTTGAAAAGCAGACAAATCCTGCTGTAGTATCATGAATTGGAAGGCCTAGTACAAACCTTACATATTTTGAGGCAAAGTAAGAAAGCAATACTCTTCCCATAGGCCAGTTCACTACATTTACTCCTTTTGAATAACGGGAGCCAATGGCCATATCTGCATTTCTGCAGGCTTCAAAAAGTTTCGGCAGATCGTTAGGATTGTGTGAAAAATCGGCATCCATCTCAAAAATATAATCATATTTATTTTCGATGGCCCATTTAAATCCATGAATATAAGCTTTTCCCAGTCCATCTTTCACATGTCTTACCGACAAGTGGAGATAATGTGGATATTTCTTCTGCAATTCTTTCACAACTTCTGCTGTTCCGTCGGGAGAAGAATCATCTACTACTAAGATATGAAAGTCGTCCTCCAATGCAAAAACTGCGGAAATAATATTTTCAATATTTTCCTTTTCGTTATAGGTCGGGATGATGACGAGTTTTTTCATTTCAGTTTGCAAAGATAGTTTATTTAACCTTTTTATTTTATACAAAATAATCTATAATTTTGCAAAAATATTTCTCGGGGATTAAGCGGATGAAACAGATCCTTTTATTCAACAGATCTGAACAATACGTAAAATCGATGAGAGCAAATATTTTAACTGCAAATTCATGGATCTGGTGACAGGAAAATCTGTGCCGGCTGTGTTATCTGAAGTTAAATAATAAATAAAAAAATTAAATTTTGCCATCATCACAACACTTCATCAATCACGTAAGAATACCTGAAAATAATGATTGGGTAATCTTTATCCTTGTGGGTTGTATTTTTTTATACGTTTTTATGATGAACGTCATAGAAAGAGATGCCAGCCTCAGAGATTTTCTGCTTCAGAAATATTTTGATGCCAGCAATAATCTTCCCAGCTGGATCATCACCTCCTGTGTGACCACACTTACTCTGTCTGTATTAATTTCACAGTATGTACCTGTAGTACCGAAATATATTGCAGATCTTCAGCTTTTGGGATATCAGCTTAATAAATTGGGTTATACTTTGCTGGCAGTGCTGCTTTTTTATGTAATAAAATCAACATTAGGCTTTTTATTTTACCAAAGTATAGGGGATGGAAAAAAATGGACTATTTTTTATTTTACCTCCACAAAGTTTTATTTCATTCTTTCATTTTTGCTAATAATTCTTTGTGTAGCCCATTATTACTTCCCGATAGACAGAAATAAAATGTTTTTATATTATTTCTGCTTCTTCGCTTTTGTATTCATTTTCAAAGTTTTTTTCTATTTATTTCACAAGAACAAGATTCTTCCTGAAAAATGGTATTATAAATTTTTGTATATTTGCACCCTCCAAATCGCACCATTATTATTGCTTTGGAAGTTGTTATTTTTTTAATAAAAGTCAATGATGAGAATAAAGTCTATATTGGTTTCTCAACCAGCGCCTAGTGAGTCTTCTCCATATCTGGATATAGCGAAGAAGGAAAAAATAAAGATTGATTTCCGTCCATTTATCCACGTCGAAGGGGTTGACAATAAAGAGCTCAGAACACAGAAAATAGATCTGACGCAGTATACCGGTATTATTTTTACCAGTAAAAATGCGATTGACCATTACTTCAGGCTAGCAGAGGAATTGCGTTTTGCCGTTCCGGATACGATGAGATACATCTGCCAGTCGGAAGCAATTGCCAACTATCTTCAAAAGCATATCGTGTACAGAAAAAGAAAAATCAGCTTTGGGGAGAAGAACTTCTCAGACCTGCTTCCTCTTTTCAAAAAATTCCCGACTGAAAAATATCTGCTGCCATCTTCAGATGTTTTGAGTCCGGATATTGTAAAAACCATGGATGCATCTAATGTAGACTGGACAAGAGCAATTATGTACCGTACCGTATGCAGCGACCTTACAGATATCAATGTCAAAGATTATGACATGCTGATTTTCTTCAGTCCGCAGGGAATAAAATCGCTACAACAAAATTTCCCTGACTTCAAGCAGGATGAAACAAAGATCGGAGTTTTCGGAAACACGACTTTGGCAGCTGCAGAAGAAGCAGGATTAAAAGTAGATTTAATGGCACCTACGAAGGAAACTCCTTCTATGACAATGGCCCTTGAAAAGTATATTAAAGCACTTCACAAATAGTCTTTAATTATAAAAATACAATGAACCATCTTTTCAATAAAGGAAAGATGGTTTTTTTTTACCTAAATTTGAACAAAAATTAATATTGAAAGGATTTCTGCTTAAATTACTTACTTTCAGAAGAAAAAAGTATAAGAACATTCTATTCAATAAAAAAATAAAAATACCCCGGATGAAAGCTCCACAGGCAAAAAAAATTGAAAAAATACTAGAAAAACACGGCGATAGAAGAACTGATAATTACTTTTGGCTGAATGAAAGGGAAAACCCTGAAGTCATCCGATACATTGAGGAGGAAAATGCCTACGAAGAATTCATCATGAAAGATACGGAAACTCTTCAGGAAGAGCTTTTCGAAGAGATGAAGGCCCGCTATAAAAAGGATGATGAGTCTCTGCCTTATTTCTTTAATGAGTACTGGTATATTGTGCGTTATGAAGAAGGCAAAGAATATCCTATCTTCTGCAGAAAGTATAAAAGCCTTGAGAATGATGAGGAAATTGTACTCGACGTTAATATTCTGGCAGACGGCAAAGAGTTTTTTGAAGTAGGAAGTGTAGCAGTAAGCCCCAGTAACGAACTGGCCTCTTTTTCTTCAGATGATGTAGGAAGAAGAATTTATACACTTAATTTTAAAAATTTAAAGACAGGAGAAATTTTGCCGGATACGATCCCTAATACCACAGGGAAAGCTGTTTGGGCGAATGATAACCAGCATATTTTTTACATCAGAAAAGACAAAAGTCTTCGGGCATTTCAGGTATACAGACATCAGCTGGGAACAGATTCAGTGGAAGATGTTCTGATCTTCCATGAAGAAGATGAGACTTTTGATGTCAATGTATTTAAGACAAAATCATTAGAGTATATTTTCATTGCAAGTTCAAGCACTATTTCGGATGAACATCGTTTTATTCCTTCAGACAATGTATTTGCAGAATGGAAGGTGATCCAGCCAAGAATAGATGATCTTGAATATTCAGTAGAGCATTATAAAGACGAATTTTATATCATTACCAATGCGGATGATGCGATCAATTTCAAGATTGTAAAGACAAAGATTGATAACTGCGGTATGGAAAACTGGGTTGACGTGATTCCGCACCGTGCAGAAGTTTTACTGGAAGGTTTTGAAATTTTTAAAGATTATCTGGTTCTTGAGGAAAGAGAAAGAGGATTGCTTCAGATCAAAATCATTGATGAGAAAACACAGGAATCTTACTACTTACCTTTCTCCGATCCTACTTATACGGCTTATATCGGGATCAATCTGGAATTTGATACGGAAATTTTACGCTATGGATATACTTCTCTTACACAGCCTAGTTCCACATATGAGTACAACATGAAGGAAAAGACGACAAAACTTCTGAAACAACAGGAAGTTTTGGGTGGAAAGTTTGCTCCTGAAAATTATATTTCGGAGAGAATCTGGGCAGATTCAAGAGATGGAAAGACAAAAGTTCCTATTTCCCTGGTTTATCATAAAGACACTAAGAAATCACCTGACACTCCCCTTCTTTTATATGGATATGGAAGCTACGGACATACTGTTGATGCCAGCTTTTCCAATGTAAGATTGTCTTTGCTGGATAGAGGATTTATTTATGCTATTGCTCACATCCGTGGTGGAGAATATCTGGGAAGAGAATGGTATGAAGACGGAAAGATGTTGTTTAAGAAAAATACATTCTTTGATTTTATTGACGCAGGAAAATACCTGATCAGAGAAAATTATACTTCATCAAAACACATGTATGCGATGGGAGGAAGTGCCGGCGGACTGCTGGTAGGTGCTGTGGTAAATTATGAACCTCAGTTATTCAACGGAATTGTGGCACAGGTACCTTTTGTAGATGTTGTTACAACGATGCTGGATGATACAATCCCTTTGACAACCGGAGAATATGATGAATGGGGAAATCCAAATGACGAGGAATATTACCATTATATGAAAGACTATTCTCCCTATGATAATGTAGAGGCTAAAGATTATCCTCACATGCTGATCACGACAGGATTTCATGATTCTCAGGTACAGTATTGGGAACCTGCAAAATGGACGGCAAAACTGAGAGAATTAAAAACAGATAATAATATTTTAGTCTTCAAAACCGACATGAGCTCCGGACACGGAGGGGCAAGCGGAAGATTTGAATCTCTGAAAGAAGATGCACTGGAGTATGCGTTTCTGTTAAAGATAAATAATAATTCATAAATGATAAATGATGGATAGCCCGGATTATAATACAATTTTTGCTCTTAAAACAAAGCAGCTAGCCATCATGATCATTAAAGAATTTTCTAAACTTCCACCTAATGAAGCCTTTTCTGTGATCAGAAAACAAATATTCCGGTCTTCTACTTCTATGGCTGCTAATTATAGAGCTATGTGCAGAGCAAGATCAAAAGCTGAGCGGTTTTCTAAAATATCTATCGTGATTGAAGAAACTGATGAAACTTTGTTTTGGCTTGAAATGTTAGAGGAACTGGAATATGTTCAAAAAGAAATTATAGCAGATATAAAAACAAAAACTGAAGAAATACTGAAAGTAACTTCTTCCTATAGAAAAATGCTAAAGAACTAACTTTATCATTGATCAACTATCATTTATCATTTAAATATATTATGAACGAATCCGAATATTGGAAAAAAATAGAACAGTTCTTCGAAGATAATTTTCAGACTGAGAAGAATCCGCCCATTGAAACCCTCTTATTTCTGATAGGGTTGCAGGAGCTGGGAAGCGGCCAGCAAAAATATACAAAAGAAGACAAAGTAAACCTGATTCATATTGCAGTCTGCAGATTGCTTGAGCCTTTTGGATATTATAAATTTACCCACTATGAAGACGGATGGCCCCACTTTGAAACTGTGGAAGAACTTCCGGAACTCAAACCTAATGAGCAGACTTTGCTTATGAAAAAGGCGATTATCCAGTATTTTCAGGAAGAAGAACTGATCTAAGCCGTAAATGCATCAATTTAGAGTTTTGATAAAAATTCCATGTAATAATTATCAAAACCTATCCAAATAACATTACTTTATTAACGAAATAGAGACAAGCCAAAAACTTGCCTCTATTTTTTTAAACAAAATCAATATGGCTATTTAAATTCTAAGTAAAAATTTAAACACTTATTTAAATTTTAAACCAATTCATTTCCAGGTCATTATCAGAATCCTTTCTTACAAATAGAACGTTTCTCACATAATATTTCTCATTTTGATTGGATGGTACCACATGAGAGTTGTATTTTAGTCACACTAAGACCACATTCTTTTGGCCCTTTTCTGCGGCCAATTTCCCTCAGATATTATGGTCATTTCTTCAAGATGTATAAGTCTGAAAAAACAACAAAGCAAATGATAACTCCGGTTCACATAATGAGTCGGGGAGGATAAAATTTGAATAAAAACTACACAAACCAAACAATTGAAAAACGATGTATTTCGAAAAAATTCTTCTGAAAAAAAACAGATTAAAATTTAAATAGAAATCAAACCATGAAAAAAATTAACACCTCTTTGATGTTGATCATTGTTAATTTAGCCTTTTCACAAGTAGGGGTTTCCAAAAACCCCACTGTTGAAATTCACAACAAGGCTATTTTACAGATAGACGGGAAATATGGGGGTAAAAATTTTGGTATGATGCTTCCTGAAGTATCTTCTCCAGACAATCTTCCTCTCTATGCACCAGCTGCCTCTGATCCAGAAATGACAGGGATGATGATGTTTGAAAAAACACATGCCACTTTTTACTCTTATGACGGAGCAAAATGGAACAATGAACCTACTGCTGCAGATTTCAAGATGAAGCAGTCCAGGTTTTTGTCTAATGCTGATGAAGAAATCAGTGTCGTTTGTGTTCTTCTCGGATGTGGAAGACATGTGGGGCTTGGGTTCAGTGCGCCTGTTGACGGGCAGAAATCTTACAACAATCTCGGTATAATAAGAGAAACTGCGGTTGTTCCGGGAGGAGGACTCTATACAGACCAGAGTTTTGACAATGCAAAATTCGTTATTAATCAGGCAGGTGTTTATGACATTTACTTAAATGTACCCTCCAAAACAGGAGGTGCCGTTTCTTTGACCAGCGGTCCGCAGTATCAGTTAAGAGCTTATCTTAAGCAGCCTGACAACAGTTTTAATGAAGTCAAACTAACCACCTTTTCGCCTGATTATTACGGAATCCTGGGAATTGGCGGAGATACCAACACGGCGGCATTTACAACAACCCGAATCCGATTGAATCCCGGTGATTATATTGTTTCCAGAATTCAATCTCCTCTTGCCACAGTATCTGTAGTTGTTACCTTAACTGCTGCTACAAATACTAATATCGCCTCATTCTATCCAAGAGAAATAATATTTACCAAAGTAAGTGATTAAGATGACAAAGAAAGCAATTGCACTCAACATATTAACTTTAACAGCCCTGGGAAGCCTGGGATATGCTCAGGTAAAAATGGGTGACAACCCGGAAAAAATTCATACAAGAGCCCAGTTACAGGTAGAAAGTAAGACAAAGGGAATCATACTTCCTGTTGTCGAAAATCATACCGAATTGCCTAATTATAATGCCTCTCATCCGGATTTATATGAGAACAACCCTAGTGATAATGGACTGGTATTTTATAACAAAGAAATAAAAGACGTTGTAAAATATGACGGCTACCGATGGCTGGCAGTTACCGAAAGGAGTATTAAAAATTATAAAAATCTAAGTATCCTGGGATCAAATGCAGCTGATCTGACTGTTGCCAATGTACTGGGAATTACCGGACGCCCCACTCTACAGTTCAACATTTTAAATGATGCTGACAGAAATAACATCAATAACCTTGGGCTTACTGTAAATAGCAATGGCGAGATTACCATTCCTTCTGATGGTTTTTACAGAATTAATCCTTCCGTAAAAACAAGCAGTGCAGGCGGTCTCTCTGTAGGAAATGCAGCTACAATTGTATCCCTGCAGGCGCTCTATGTAAATGCATTAGCAGATGGCTGGCAAAAAATTCATGAAAACAGTTTCTTACTTTATGGATTGGTGGTTACAGCAGGCAGCTCCAATTCTGTGAACAGCTTTTCTACCACCAAATATCTTCATGCAGGTGACCAGATCCGCCTAAGAGGCGGAATTCAGGCTGACACGGGTTTGAACCTCGGAACCGGAGTAAATTTTAAAATGAATGATAAAGACACTTATATCTATATCGAAAAACTGAACTAATATGATAAAGAAAACATATATATTCACACTTTTACTGATAGCATCAATATCCTTTTCTCAAGTCACAGTAGGCAGTAATGCAAGCTCAAGTGCCAATGCAATGTTCAGTGTAGTCAATAAGGAAGATAATGCAGCAAAATCTAAAGGGATGATGATCCCGACAGTAAATTATGAAACTGAACTACCTCTTTACAATGCCATTCAGCCAGATCACTTCAATGATGACCCAGGCATGCAGGGAATGATCTTATACAGAAAGGACATCAAAAGAGTGGTTGTCTATGATGGTGAGAAGTGGAAACCCACTTTTTATGAAAGCGGAGGAAGAACAACCCGCGCCAGTATGAATCCTGCAATGGCAGAAAGCGACTTCCCTTCTGTAACCTGTGTGCTTATCGGATGTGGAGAAAAAGATGTCCCGTTCGGATTTTATGACAATACACAGGATATGGATAAACTTGGGATCATTAATCCGCAGGGGATCGTAAATAGCAATTTCAACAACTTTACTTTTAAAGAATCAGGGCTCTACAGGGTGCTGATTAGTTTAAAAGTAAAAACTTCAGGGATACATGTCAGCCCGCCAACCATTTCTTTCAGAGCTTTGAAGAACGGAAATGTGCTTGCGAGAAATGATATTGCTTTAAATGAAGCCATATTAATTACTGCAGGAGCAAACAGGGTGGGAACCATGGAGTTTCTGTCTATGTTTGACAAAGGAGATCAGTTGAAAGTTCAGGTTTCAGGAGGAGTTTCTATTCTGACTGTGGCTGATGTCTATAAAATTGTTCCTACAGACGGAACTTTTATCAGTATAGAAAAACTGTAATTCAATAACAGAATAATAAAGAGGATGTTCATTGTAACATCCTCTTTATATAGTATAAAAATCTTTGTTATCATTACTTTTACATTTCAAAATCTTCAGATGGAAACTGTTTTACATTAACCTATTAATTCTTCCAATTGATTCAGTCCCATTTTAAAGCCTTCTTCAAATCCCATATCCATAAGCTTTTTCATCACTTCAGGAGAATGGTAATGGATATTGATGGTTACTTTAGTTCCTTCCTCCACTCCGGTAAAGCCAATCAGCCATTTTGACCTTGGGAAGTCTTCATTGATATTCCCTTTTTCATCACAGAAAGCACTCATCCAGTCAAGACTTCTGTGTTCTGTAATTTCTCCATATTGAGTTTGAGCATACATAGGTCCTTTTTCACCGTTCGGACCTACCATTGTGTACATCCAGATACCTCCTTCCTTGAAATCCTGACTTACCGTTTCACATTTCCACGGTTTAGGTCCCCACCATTGATCCAATAATCTTGCTTCTGTAAAATAGTTCCATACGGTTGAAACATCAGCCTTAAAAATCTTCATAACATAAGTACTTGATGCATCAAAATCTTTGTTGAAAATGATAGTAGATTCCATATATATTTATTTTTATTAAAGTTAGCATTTTATTTATTGAAAGGACTTTTCATATGACAAGTAAAAGATAATTCATAAATAATTGTTAAAAAACACTCTTTTAAGAAAAAAAAAACAATTTTTTGGCTCGTTTTTTGTTTATGTACTCTTAAAAAAATTAATTTTAACATTCATTTTTCCAAAACATATATATTTTAAATAATGAATAACAAATTCATCCCAATAATTTCAGTGTTTATGACGATCTCACTGATTGTCTTTGTAACGCTCCAATTTTATTGGTTGAAAGGCTATTACGGCGTACTGGAACAGGATTTTTCAAATAAAGTGTATGCGGTTTTGGAAAGTACTTCAAAAAGTATTGAAGAGATTGAAGCTGACAAATACCTGAATCAGGATTATAAAGATTTCAGAAAAAATATTCTTGCGAACAGCAAACAGCCATCTTTAACTACCATTCAGCAAGTAGAAGACTCCGGGACTCAAAGACAGATTATTTATTCCAAAAATATTATTGAAAAAACGCAGCTGCCTATTTCTCAAAAAGGAGATTCTATCAAGCTGACTACATTGTATACAGACGAAGCTGCTTATAAAATAAAAAGAGATACCACCAATCGCGAACTTTTAACGCAAGATATCAATCAGGAGATTGAGACGGGAGATTATTCCATGAAAGAGTTTGTGAAAGTATATGGAAACAACCTTCCTATTACTAAAAGAGTAGATCCGAAAACTCTTGACTCCGTTATTGCCAAAGAACTGAAAATAAGAGGTATCACTGCCAAGTTCGGATATGGAGTTCTGGATCGTAATAATAAGCTTACAAGCATTGCGAATAAGGCTTATAAAGAAAAGAAAGACAGTAATACCTACAGCTTTCCTCTTTTTGCCGATAAGAAAAATACTTTATACAGCCTTGCCCTGGTATTTCCTAAAAAAGAATATTCCCTGGCGATGAATAACTGGCCGATGCTTTTGGGAACATTCCTTTCTCTCCTTACCATTCTTGGGATTTATATTATTTCCATCAATTATATGATGAGGCAGAAAAAACTTGCTGAAGTAAAAACAGACTTCATCAACAACATGTCCCACGAGTTTAAGACGCCATTGGCAACTATTTCTGTTGCAACGGATTCATTGGCTAATGACAAAATTGCCACCAATCCGGATAAAGTAAAATACTATTCCGAACTGATCAAGCAGGAGAATTTAAGGATGAAAAAACAGGTGGAAAATGTACTTAACATGTCCAAGCTTGAGCGAAATGAAGTGGAATTATTTTTAAAAGAGACCAACGTAAGAGAGCTGATCAAAAAAACAACAGAATCTTTCAATCTGATTGTACAGCAAAGAAACGGAACCCTTACGCAGAAGTTCACGGCCACTCAGTATAATTTTAAAATAGATGAATTCCACATCTCCAATATGCTGGTCAACTTACTGGATAATGCCAATAAATATTCTCCTGAAGCACCGGAAATACATGTGGAAACAAGAAATGAAGGACACTGGTATGTGATTGAAATTTCCGATAAAGGAATGGGAATGGATACACAGAATAAAACCAAAATTTTCGAAAAATTCTTCAGGGAAGAAACCGGAAATATTCACAACGTAAAAGGCCAGGGATTAGGTCTTTCTTACGTGAAGAAAATTGTAGAACTGCACAAGGGACAGATTATTGTAGACTCTCATAAAGGAAAAGGAAGTACGTTTACGATAAAACTGCCGATGAGCTAGAAAAATAAATGATAGATGATAAGCGATAAATGATACCGATCTCTTTCACATCAGTTATCAATGATCATTCATCAATTATAAAGTTAAACCAAATATCAAAATATAGAAGATAGAGTGAGGAAGTTCATTCTTAATTGTTAATTTTTAATTATTAAAATTATGAGCAACAGAATATTATTAGTAGAGGACGATCAGAGTTTCGGGGCGGTGCTTAAAGATTATTTGACCATCAATAATTTTGAAGTGACTCTTGCCACTGACGGGGAGCAGGGACTTAAAGAATTTACAGAAAATGAATTCGATATCTGCATATTTGACGTAATGATGCCTAAAAAAGACGGATTTTCATTAGCGGAAGACGTAAAAAAGATTGATAAAAATACACCTATCATTTTCCTTACTGCAAGAAACATGAGAGAAGATATCCTGAAGGGATATCAGTTAGGTGCTGATGATTATATTACAAAACCTTTTGATACTGAGCTTCTTTTATACAAAATAAAAGCAATTCTTCAGAGAAGTTCTACCTTGGAAAATGAAGAACAGGAGCAGTTCAAGATCAGCAATATTTTCTTTGATTCTATGCTGAGACAGCTGAAAGTAGGTGATAAAGAATATAAACTTTCTCCTAAAGAAAATGAATTATTAAAACTTCTTTGCATCCACAGAAATGATTTCATGCCGAGAGACCTTGCTTTAAGAAAGATCTGGAAAAAAGAAAATTATTTTACAGCAAGAAGTATGGACGTTTATATTGCCAAGCTTCGTAAGTTGTTAAAAGACGACGAAGGATTGGAAATCATCAACGTTCACGGAGAAGGATTTAGACTTTTGGTAAAAAATTAATCCAAAAATCAAATTATAAGTATAAAATTAGCAAAACAATTGAAAATGTTTTGCTAATTTTGTTTCATACCCATGGATATGAAGAATACATTTATAGGTTTGATTGCCGTATCACTCTTAGCCGCATCCTGTAAAAAGGATGAAAGAGCTACTTACTTAAAAGAAGAAGCCAACGCTGGTCAGCCCAACGTAGCTCTAAATACCACCTCAAAAACCGCTCTGATGGAACAGGCAGGCATCCAGTCCAACGCTGCTCCTGCTCCTATGGCTACAGCTCCGGGAATGAATCCTCCACACGGGCAACCGGGGCACCGATGCGATATTCCGGTAGGACAACCTTTGAATGGGCAACCTTCCGCAGCTGCTCCTGCAACACAAAATGTAAATGTGAGCGGGGGCAATACCATCCAGATTGATCCAAATGCTATATCACCGGGAAAAATCACCCTTGATAATAACGGGAAACAGATAAAAACCGCACCAGGAATGAATCCTCCACATGGACAGCCTGGACACCGATGCGATATTCCTGTAGGACAGCCCTTAAACAGTAAGCCAGCTCCTGCGCCACAGGCAGTGCAAAATGCAGTTCAAGCAGCTCCAAGTCCGGCTCCTGCACCTGCAGCACAGAATCTCGCAATGGGAGAAAAACCGAAACTGAATCCCGCTCATGGTGAGCCATGGCACAGCTGTTCTCTAAAAGTTGGTGATCCTTTACCATAAATTTTGTATTTTTGCACAGATGAAGCTGTTTCACATACTTGCCATAGTTTTTTGTCTGGGAGTTTTTCTGATTCCCAAGGACTATTTCTATGCGCAGGAAATGCAGGAAACATGCTGTAAAGCAGAATCTTCCAAGAAAATGGACTGCTGTAAAAATCATTCTTCAAAAAAAGACAGCAAACATGATAACACAAAATCATGTAATGACGACTGCTGCTCATCATGCATTGCCTGCTATACTTTTATTGAAACCCCTTTTTCAAAAAATCTACGTCTGGAACTGTCTTATTACAAAGCGAATAAGAATCCTCAGTTTCAATATGCAGATCCTTATCTTTCAGACCGTTTGAAGGAAATCTGGCAACCACCCAAGATAGGTTAATTAAATAGCATGGGTTCATTATGCCTTATAATGAACTGTTTTTTTAATTAATTAAAACTTTAAACAAAATGAAATTATATATTTCCAGGTTCATACTTGGTGCATTATTCCTATTTACACAATATATATCTGCTCAGACACTTTCAAAAAATCAGTTCAAGGTAAAAGGGAACTGTGAAATGTGCAAAACAAGAATTGAAAGTGCAGCAAAAAAAGCGGGTGCCAAAACAGCCGTTTACTCTGTTGATTTTCAAACACTAACCCTAGAAACAGATAAGGTATCTTCTGATGATATTCTGAAAAAGGTAGCAGAAGTAGGACATGACAATGAGAAATTCAAAGCTTCTGATACAACCTATGAAGGACTTCCGGGATGCTGTCATTACGACAGAGATCTGCAGCCTTCCCAGACAGAAACCCATCATAAGCACCATGCAGATGCTACTATTTCCCCTAAAAAAGAAAATGAATTCTACGTAAGAGGAAACTGTGCTTCATGTAAAGCCAGAATTGAAAAAGCATCCAAAGATGCCGGTGCCGATACTGCAGAATGGAATGCTGAAAAGCAAACGGTTACTTTACATTTTGATCCTTCAAAAACTTCATCAGATAAGATTTTAAAGGCTACTGCTGATGAAGGACATGATAATGAAAAATATAAGGCTTCAGATGCTGTTTACAATAGTCTTCCGGGATGCTGCCTCTATGACAGGAATTTTACTTTTGGTGAACCCAATCCAAAAATGCATTACGAAGAAGAAACAAAACATGAAGATCGTAAAGACAATGAGACTTCATCTGATAAAGAAGATCATTCCCAGCACGAAAAAAGTATTGATGGTGTTGTGGTAACGGGTTCTAAGGCAGCAACAGCTTTAAGTAAGAAAGAAGCCGGACTTGTTTTTAATATTGATAAAAAAGAGCTGTTAAAGGCAGCTTGCTGTAATCTGTCTGAAAGCTTCGAAACCAATGCAACGGTAGATGTTTCTTTCAGCAATGCAGTTACGGGAACAAAACAGTTGAAAATGCTTGGGTTGGATCAGAAATACACGAGTTTGACAAAAGAACAGCTACCTGAGATCAGAGGTCTGGCTTCTGCCTATGGCTTAAATTTTATCCCGGGAAGATGGATTGAAAGTATTCAGCTTACCAAAGGAGGAAGTACCGTAACAAACGGTTATGAAAGTATCACAGGACAAATCAATACTGAGCTTTTAAAAAATGCCAAGACGCCTGAAACATCACTGAACCTTTTTTCTGACTTCAATGGAAGAGCGGAAATCAATATCACCAATGTTTCTCCTATCAACGATAAATGGTCGCAAACCTTTCTTCTTCACGGCAACGGAACATTTGGAAATACGGATATGAATGATGATGGTTTTCTGGACAGACCGAAAGGAACACAGATCAATGCAGCTTATTTGCTTAATTATAATGATCTTGAAAAGTCAGGATTCGGGTCTCATTTTGGAATTAATTTTATCAGAGATGAAAGAACGGCAGGACAAATTGGTTTTGATAAAAAACTGGGTCAGGACAAACAGCCTTTTTATGGGGTTGGAATCGATATTTCAAGATTCCAGGTCTGGAATAAAACAGGGTATGTTTTTAAAGGAAAACCTTACCAGAGTATCGGATGGATGAACCAGTATGTTTACCATCAGCAGGACAGCTTCTTTGGATTAAGAAATTATGCGGGACAGCAGCATACATACTATTCCAATTTAATTTTTGAAAGCATCATCGGAAATACCAACCACAAGTACAAGGCTGGTGCAAGTTTCTTATATGATGGTTATAAAGAAACGTATTTGCTGGATGATATGAGAAGAAATGAAATTGTGCCGGGCATTTTTGCTGAATATACTTTAACTGGTTTAAAATATAGTTTAGTAGCAGGTTCAAGAGTTGATTTCCACAACCTGGCAGGAACACAGTTTACGCCAAGATTGAACTTTAAATATGACTTCACACCTCAGACAATTTTAAGACTTTCTGCGGGAAGAGGTTTCAGAACAGCAAATGTATTTGCGGAAAGCCAGCAGTATTTTGCTTCCAACAGAGCGATTAATATTCTACCTAACGGAGGAAATATTTATGGATTAAGACCTGAAATCGCATGGAATTATGGAGCGAGTTTACAACAGGAATTTAAGTTATTCGGAAGAAAATCGAGCATTGTTGCAGACTTCTTCAGAACAGATTTCCAGGATCAGGTATTGGTAGATCTGGACAGATCTCCTCAACAGCTGACATTTTATAATCTGGATGGAAAATCTTTTGCGAATTCATTCCAGACCCAATGGGATTTCATGCCTGTCAAAAACCTTGAAGTAAGACTGGCTTATAAATACTATGACGTACAGGCAGATTATATCGGTGGAAGAAGAGAAGTTCCTTTTATGGCGAAGCACAGAGGGTTTGTGAATCTGGCCTATTCAACCAATAAAAATGATAATGGCGGATTCTGGAGTTTTGATACGACTTTAAACTGGGTTGGAAAGCAAAGACTTCCTGATACTTCAACGAATCCGGCAGAGTTTCAGTTACCGACGTATTCAGAATCCTATGCAGTTCTTAATGCTCAGATCTCAAGAAATTTCAATAAAAAGATCAGAGCTTATGCAGGAGGAGAAAACCTTACTTCTTACTATCAGAAAAATGCGATTGTAGATTTTAAAAATCCTTTCGGAAGCTATTTTGACGGAGGAATGGTATATGCTCCGATTATGAAGGCCAACTTCTATGTGGGACTGGATGTGACGTTTTAAGGCGGGAAGATGGAAGAATGATGCTGGAAGTGCTAGCCGGTAGAATTCTTATTTAGGAATAAATTACTGATTTATACTTTTCTGAATAAACAAAACCTTATAGGTTTCAGAAACCTATAAGGTTTGATTATTACCATACGCAGGTAAAATTGCCTCTAATAACGAAGGAAATCCAAGAGTTATGAAAACTTACAGAAACTCCCCTCTTCCAGCCTCAAGCTTCCTTACCAATAAAAAATCCGCTTCAATTTGGACTGCCCCCAAAAAGTTAGACACTTTTTAGGGGCATTTTTTTATGTATAGAAAGGAAAAATTTAGCGTTGCTTT